>CAYQEG010000152.1:0-19933 GCA_964416435.1 uncultured Rickettsiales bacterium | reverse complement strand
GGCTGGGTCGGTGGTGGGGGGGGCGGCGGCGGTGCAGGGGGCGGAGGCGGGGCGCGTCGGGGGGGCGGCGCGGCGGTCGGCGGCGTGGTCGTCGTCGTCGTCGTCCCCGGGGTTGTACTCGAGCAGGATCGAGCCCCAGTTCATGATCCCGACCTCGACCGTCTTGCTGCGGCACCCCTCGTCGAAGCCGGGGGCGTCGGCGCAGACGGTGTAGTCACCGCCGTCGATGTCGTCGAACGAGTAGTAGCCGTCGCTGTTGCTCGTGACGCTGCCGACGCCGGTGATGCTGACGGTCGCGCCGCTGATGCCGTACTCCGCGTCGTACAGGTCCGTGTGGCGGATGTAGCCGACCAGCGAGGTGTCGGTGGTTGCGTCGTCGTCGTCGTCGTCGTCGTCGTCGTCCCCGACCGAGCCGCCGATCAGGCTCATGTAGTAGTCCCAGTCCCAGCCCGGGCCCGGATCCCAGTGACCGTTGCTGTTGCAGGCGGGGTCGATCTCGTTGTGACCCATGACGTGGTCACGGTCTGCCGGCAGCCCCCAGTCGGCGAGGATGTCGGCGGTCAGGCCGGCCGACGCCTCGTACATCGCGTCCGTGTACCAGAGCCCCGGATCCTCGGCGTAGCCCTCGTGCTCGATGCCGATGCTGAAGCTGTTCCAGCAGCTGACGTGCCAGCCGATGTCGGCCTCGTCGACGACCTGGGTGATGGCGCCGGTGGTGCTCACCACGTAGTGGGCCGACACGTAGGCGCCGCAGTTATGGAACCACGAGATGGCGCCGCTGTAGCTGCCCTGCACCGTGTGGATGATGACGACGTCGACGTCGCCGGTGGTTCGGTTGTCGTTGGTGTAGTTGCAGGACGTCGGGTTCCAGATCGCCCCGCCGTAGTCCGGGTTGCGCTCGAGCGACGCGCTGAACAGCCCCATCTGGTCGGCGTCGATGGGCATCGGCTCGACGGCGATCGGCTCGCCCGTCGGCAGCGCCTCGATCAGGCCGTCGCTCACCAGCACGAAGATGCCGTCCACGTACTGGTCCGCGAACGACTCCGGCAGCTCCAGGGCCCAGGCCAGGGCGTCGCGCCACAGGCCGACCTGCAGCGCCTCTGCGCCGCCCGCGGCCGGTCGCTCGCTGTCCAACAACGCCGCGAACCCGCGGGCGTGCTGGACGACGTCGCCCCGCACGACGTCGAGGTCCTGCTCGATCAGGTCGGCGGCGAGGTCCATCCGGTCGGGGGAGAGCTGGAACAGCCCGCGGCGGCCGCCCTGGGAGATGCGGTAGGGGTGGTGGCCCCAGCGGGACTCGGTGTGGGCGACGGCCTGCAGCAGCGAGGCGGGCACGCCGAACTCGGCGGCCGCGGCGTCGATGGCGTCTTCCACGTCGGCGATGCTCGGGACCGACCAGTCACCGGCCATCGAGCTGTCGAACTCGGGGAGGCCGCCGGCGCACGCCGACGCTACGTTGGGCGCCGCGAGCGCGGCGGCGACGACGATGAACGCTGCAAATCGCATGGGCCGACTCCCCTCCTTCGAGGCGCCGGCACTATAACGACGGGCCCGACAGACCCAAGCGAAAGAACGACGGAGGAGCCATGTGGCCGCTCATCAACGACGTCGAGACCGGCGGAACGCCGGAGTACCCGGACATCCAGCCCCAGCGCGTCGCGCTCGACCCCCACACGACGTTGGAGGAGTGTGAGGCGGTCGCCCGCACGATGCTGCGCTGGACCGTCGAGCAGGTCGACGTCGAGGCCCGGACCGTCATCGCGGTCTGCAAGTCACGTCTGTTCAGCTTCAAGGACGACATCACGATCCGCGTGACGGAGGATCCCGGCGGCGGCGCCGTGGTCTTCATGCGGAGCAAGTCCCGGGTCGGCCGGGGCGACTTCGGGCAGAACGCCCGCACCATCCGGGCCTTCCAGGCCGCGTTGGACGACGCGGTCCGGGCCCGCATGCAGCGGCGCGAGCCGGGGACCTGAGGGAGCGCGACATGGGATTGCTGGTCGAGGGCGTCTGGAAGGATCACTGGTACTCCACGAAGGAGAGCGGCGGCCGATTCGTCCGCAAGGGGGCTCAGTTTCGTGACCACGTCACCGCCGACGGGAGCTCCGGCTTCCCGGCCGAGGCGGGCCGGTACCACCTCTATGTCTCGTACGCCTGTCCGTGGGCCTGCCGGACGCTGATCTTTCGTGCCCTCAAGGGGCTGGAGGAGGCGATCGGCGTCTCCGTGGTGCACCCGCTGATGCTCGGTGACGGCTGGACGTTCGGCGACGACTTCGCCGGGGCGACGGGGGATCGGCTCCACGGCGCGAGCTTCGCCCACCAGGTCTACACCCGCGCCCGACCCGACTACACCGGGCGGGTCACGGTGCCGATCCTGTGGGACTCCGTCACCGGCACGATCGTGAACAACGAGTCGTCCGAGATCATCCGCATGCTCAACTCGGAGTTCGACGCGATCGGGGACGCGTCGGTCGACTTCTACCCCGAGTCGCTCCGGGCCGAGATCGACGCGGTCAACGACCGGGTCTACGGCGCGGTCAACAACGGCGTCTACCGGTGCGGGTTCGCGACCACCCAGGAGGCCTACGACGAGGCGGTCGTCGACCTGTTCGACGCCCTCGACTGGCTCGAGGAGCGGCTGTCCCGGCAGCGGTACCTGGTGGGCGACCGGATCACCGAGGCGGACTGGCGGCTGTTCACCACCCTCATCCGGTTCGACCCCGTCTATCACGGCCACTTCAAGTGCAGCCGCAAGCGGCTGGTCGACTACCCCAACCTGTGGGGGCACACCCGCGAGCTGTACCAGGTCCCCGGCGTCGCCCCGACGGTCCACATGGACCACATCCGCTGGCACTACCACTACAGCCACGACTCGGTGAACCCGCATCGCATCGTGCCGGTGCTCGCGGACACCTTCGACCCGACGGCGCCCCACGGCCGCGACCACCTGAGCTGAGGAGCTGCGGGGCGGCTCGCCGACCCTGGACGCGATCAGTCGATCTGGTGGGGCACGTGGTGCCCGTGCAGCACCTCGTCCAGCCAGCGGGGGAGCAGGGAGGTCGCCTCGGGCGTCTCCTTCATGCCGGCGAGCACGGCGTCGTCGTCGTCCGCCGCCGAGCCGCAGTAGACGGCGCGGTAGCTCTTGTAGCGGTAGACGTTGCCGTCCCGATCGAGCTCGGGGTGGAACTGGGTGGCGAAGATCGCGGTGCCTTCGACCCGGGCCGCCTGCAGGGGCGACAGCTCGCTCCCGGCCAGGTGGCTCATGCCCGCGGGCATCCGGACCGCGTGGTCCTTGTGGCCGAGCTGGGCCGGGAACGCCGGGGCGAAGGGGGACAGCAGTGGGTCGTCGGTCCCCTCGGCGGTCAGGCGGATCTCGAAGGTCCCGACCTCGGCCCGGGCCGGGTCCTTGACCATCTCCCCGCCCCCCGCCATCACCAGGGACTGGAAGCCGAAGCAGGAGGCGAACGTCGGGATGTGCCGCGGGATCACCGTGCCGGACAGCCAGTCGAAGAAGGCGTGCAGCCAGGGCTCGTTGTCCAGCGTCGAGTACTTCCCGGAGCCGCCGACGAGGAGCAGCGGGTGCTCCTCCAGCGCGGACGCGTCGGGCACCCCCTGGACGAGGTCGTGGCAGGTGATCTTCTCGAGCGGCACCTCGAGCGCGCGAGCGAAGCACTCGTGCTCGTGAGCGGCCATCGGATCGCCGGGCTCGCGGGCCTGGAGGAGCAGCAAACGGTGGAGCATCGGTCCGAGATACCGGACCGGAGCCCATCACTCAAGCGTTCGGTTCACTCCGTGACTTCCCAGGTGTCGCCCTGCTCGAGCAGCGACTGGAGCGACGGCTTGGCGCCGCCGTACCGCGCCTGGGCGGCGACCACCTGCTCGTTCATGCCGACCTCGTAGGTCGGCGCCTCGATCTGCCGGAAGATGCCCGTGGGCACCGGGAAGTCGGGGTACGCCATCGTCGCGAGCAGCTGAGCGAGGCCTGCGGTGGGGGCGTGCGCGTCGTGCACGATGACATCGTCCAGGGTGACGCCGTCCTCGCCGATGGTCACGATCTCCGGCTGCAGGTCCTTGCGCATCCGGATGCCCTTGTTGCCGTCCGCGCCGAACATCACCGGCTGGCCGTGCTCCAGGATCACCGAGTGCTCGGCCTTGTTCGACTTGCCGACCGCCGGCTCGAACGCGCCGTCGTTGAAGATGATGCAGTTCTGCAGGATCTCGATGAACGACGTGCCCTTGTGGGCGTGCGCCTTCTGCACCATCTCGACCAGGTGCTTGCCCCACAGGTCGACCGTTCGCGCGACGAACGTCGCGCCGGCGCCCAGCGCCAGCTGGACCGGGTCGAACGCCGGGTCGATCGAGCCCATCGGGCTGCTCTTCGTCTTGATGCCCTTGCCGGTCGTCGGGCTGAACTGGCCCTTCGTGAGGCCGTAGATCCGGTTGTTGAACAGCAGCACCGTCAGGTCGACGTTGCGCCGCAGCACGTGGATCAGGTGGTTGCCGCCGATCGACATCATGTCGCCGTCGCCGCCCACGATCCAGACGCTCAGGTCCGGGTTGGCCATCTTGACGCCGGTCGCCACGGCCGGGCGGCCGCCGTGGATCGACTGGCACCCCAACGAGTTAAAGTAGTACGGGAACCGCGCCGCGCAGCCGATGCCGCTGACGACGACCATGTTCTCCCGCGGCACGTTGAGCGTCGCGAGCGCGGTCTGCACGCCCTTGACGATCGAGTAGTCGCCGCAGCCGGGGCACCAGCGGATCTCCTGGTCGCTGACCAGGTCCTTGCGAGTGAGCTGAACCATCTCGGTCATGGGACTACGCCTCTCCGTACAGCACGCCGTCGATCGCCTCGACGACCTCCGAGACATTCAGGGGCATGCCCTGCACCTTGTTCAGCGGCTTGGCGTCGACGAGGAACGTCGACCGGATGAGGTGGATCATCTGGCCCATGTTCATCTCGGGGACCAGCACCTTGTCGAACCGCGCGATGACGTCGCCGAGGTCCGGCGGCAGCGGGCTGAGCCACCGCAGGTGGATGGCGCTGACGCTCTTGCCAGCGGCCCGGGCCTGCTCGACCCCCGCGGTGATCGAGCCGTACGTGCTGCCCCAGCCGATCACGAGCAGGTCCCCGCTGTCGTCGCCGAGGATCTCGATCGCCGGGATCTCCTGCTGGACCCGCTGCACCTTGTCTCGCCGCACGTCGCACATGCGCTGGTGGTTCATCGAGTCGTAGCTGACGTTGCCCGTCAGGAAGTCCTTCTCGAGCCCCCCGATGCGGTGCTCCAGGCCCGGCGTGCCCGGCCTGACCCAGGGCCGCGCCAGCGTCTGCTCGTCCCGCGCGTACGGCTGGAAGCCCTCGGGATCGGTGCGGTAGTCGGCGGCCACCGGGGCGAGCGCGTCGACCTCCGGGATCTTCCACGGCTCGCTGCCGTTGGCGAGGTAGCCGTCCGTCAGCAGGATGACCGGGGTCCGGTACTTGACCGTGATGCGCGCCGCCTCGTAGGCCGCGTCGAAGCAGTCCGCCGGGGACTTCGCCGCGATGACCGGCAGCGGCGAGTCGCCGTTGCGGCCGTACAGGGCGATGTTGAAGTCGGACTGCTCGGTCTTCGTCGGCAGGCCGGTCGACGGGCCGCCCCGCTGCACGTTGACCACCACCATCGGCAGCTCGGTCATCAGCGCCAGGCCGATCGCCTCACCCTTGAGCGCCAGCCCCGGGCCGGACGTGGAGCAGACGCCGAGCTGGCCGGCGTAGCTGGCCCCGATCGCCGCGCAGACCGCCGCGATCTCGTCCTCCGCCTGCAGCGTGCGCACCCCGTGGGCCCGCATCGCCGCGAGGTTGTGCAGCAGGTCCGACGCCGGGGTGATCGGGTAGCTGCCCAGGAACAGGTCGATGTCGCCGGTGCGGGCGGCGGCGACGAGCCCCAGCGCGGTCGCCAGGTTGCCGGTCACGTTGCGGTACCTGCCGGGGGCGATGGGCGCCTCGGGCACCGACCAGGTGCTCGTGAAGACCTCGGTCGTCTCGGCGTAGAAGTAGCCCGTCTTGAGCGCCTTGATGTTGGCCTCGGCGATGTCCGGCTTGGCGCCGAACTTGTTCCACAGCCAGTTGATCGTGTGCTCGAGGGGGCGGTCGTACAGGTGGTAGACCATGCCCAGGGCGAAGAAGTTCTTGGCCCGGTCCTTGTCCTTGGTCTTCAGCGGAGAGTCCTTGAGCGCCTCGCGCGTCAGCTTCGTCATGTCGACGGAGATGAGCTGCCAGCCGGCCAGCGTGTCGTCCTCCAGCGGGTTGTGATCCCAGCCCGCCTTGGCGAGGTTCCGGTTGTTGAACGCGGCGCTGTTGACGAGCACCAGCCCGCCCTTGCGCAGCCGCTCGAGGTTCACCTTCAGCGCCGCCGGGTTGAACGCGACCAGGGCGTCGGAGATGTCACCCGGGGTGCGGATGTCGGTGGCGCCGAACTGGATCTGGAAGCCCGAGACGCCGAACAGGGTGCCGGCGGGGGCGCGGATCTCGGCCGGGTAGTCGGGCAGCGTGGCGATGTCGTTGCCGACCAGGGCTGCGGTCTTGGTGAACTGCGTGCCGGTGACCTGGACACCGTCGCCGCTGTCACCGGCGAATCGGACGACCACCGAGTCGATGGATTGGGGCGTGCTCAACGTGCTCTCCGGCTCCGGACGCAGGGGTGCGTCGATGCATCCCCAGGCCCGGAGATGCCGAACTGTACTCGTGAATCGATCGAGTCGCTACAGGGCGCTCTTACGCGGCCCGGGGCTCGCCCCGGGCCCTGTGATCCGGGGCTCAGCGGCGGTAGAAGCCACAGGCGAAGCGTCCCGCGCCGACCGCGACGGTCGGTCCGCCGGACAGGGGCGTCACCAGGATCCGGGCCGGCTCCTCGTCGTCGCCGACCAGGATCGGCTCGTCGTAGCCCGACGAGGAGAGCACGTCGTCGTCCGGCACGCCGGCGTACACCACGTGTCGGCCGTCCGCGGACAGGAACGGGTGACTGGTCCCGACCTGCTCGAAGAAGTGCAGCGAGACGACCATCTCCCGAGACGGCGCCCACGACGGGCCCACGGGTCGCGACCGGCCCGAGTCCAGGTCGAGCACGATCCAGCGCAGCCGGCCGTGCTGGCCGTCGTCGTCCGTCGCCTCGCAGATCAGGATCGACCGGTCGCCCGGCAGCCACGAGAACGCCACGAAGGGCGCTTGCCAGACCGTGTCCGAGCCGCCCTTGAGCAGGTCGACGACCTCCAGCACCTCGAACGTGCCGGTCCCCTGGGGCGCCAGCGCGACGGCCAGCTGCTCTCCTCGGGCGTCCCACCGGAAGGCCCCCCGGCCGGGATAGGTCATCAGCCGCTCGCGGTTCTCGCCGCGCGCGTCGGTGACGATCAGCTCGTCTTCCCGGCCGTGCACCGCGCCCCAGGCGAGGCGTTGGCCGTCGGGGTGCCAGGCCGGGACGTAGAAGCTCCCAGCCTGGCCGAGCTCCAGCCCGCCCTCGGGATCGTCGCCGAGCGGGTCGGCGATCAGGACCATCGGGTTGGTCGCGCCGGACAGCCCGGCGCGCACCGCGAGCAGCTGCCCGCGCGGCTGCCACGACCAGAACACCGGCGCGCCGCTGAGCAGGAGCCAGGGCTCCGAGGGCTCGACGCCGTCGACCAGGTGGAGGTGCAGCGCGTCTTCGTCCTGGTGCAGGACGAGCAGGTGGCGATCGTCAGGCGCCCACTCCAGGTGGGTGGGGCTGCCGCCGTCCAGGGACAGCGGCTCGGCCACCTGCACGCCGTCGGTGTGCACGACGTAGACCTTGCCGCCGGGCCAGAAGCGCGGGAGGTCGTCCACGTCGATCTCGTGCTCGTCCTCTTCGAAGGCCGCCGTGACCTGGTCCTCGTCGACGTCGCCCACGACCGCGACCACGAGCCCATCGCTGGCCACGTCGTCGGTCTGCTCGGGGTCGTCGCCGACATCGAGGTAGGGGAACGCCTCCTCGATCGTCTCCCACGGGTTGGAGCCGTCGTAGTCCCACAGCTCCTCTTCGAGGGTCGGCAGCAGGCCGAACACCGCGACGCGCTTGCCGTCTCGCGAGGCCGTCGGGTGCGCGAAGACGTGTCCGTCCTCGAGGTCGCCCGCGACGCCCGGCATCGGGGGCAGCCCCGGCACCAGCGCGAAATCCTCCAGCGCCCAGGAGAGTCGCTGCGTCGTGCGCCCGTCGCCCTCGGCGACGTAGAGGTGCCCGTCGGGCCCGGTGTACAGGGTCAGCAGATCGTCGGGCAACAGCTCCCGGAGTCGCTCGACGTCTGGGGTTGTCAGGGAACGCGTCTCGGCCACGAAACGATCTTACGTTCCCGAGGGTCCCTCCCGCCAGTGGCCGCGAGCTATCGCGGCGTGCCGATCAGGATGAAGGGGGCCCAGTAGAAGGGGTGGGCCATCTCCGGGTCGGCGAGCAGGGCGCGCTGCGCGACCGCGAGCGCCTCCGGCGGGGACCGGCCCTCGCCGAGCGCCTCGTAGAAGCGGACCATCAGCGCCTGCGTCGAGTTGTCGCTGACCTGCCACAGCGAAGCCAGGAGCCGCGGCACCCCGGCCCGGCGAAACTGGTTCGCGAGCCCGGCGATCTCCAGCCCGCCGCCCTGCACCGCGTCCCCCTCGGGGGCGAGCGGCACGGCCGTCTCGCAGGCCGAGAGCACCACCATGCCGGTGTCCTTGAGCGGGCCATAGAGCCCCGGGATGTCCAGGTAGCCCAGTCGGCCCTCTTCGGCGGCGCCCCCGGACGGAGGCGCGAGCACGATGTAGCTCTCCTCGGGCGAGCCCGAGTCGAGCACGCCGTGGGTCGCCAGGTGCAGGATCGTGCGGCCGGGGGCCTGCGCGTCCAGCGACGTGCGGGTGGCGTCGGCGCCGTGCAGCGTCGCGGCGCCGGGGAACAGCTTCGCCAGGGCGTCCACCTCGACGTCGGCCGCCGGCAATGTGCCGTCGGGGTTGCCCAGGGCGAGCAGGCCGCCGCTGGTCACCCGCAGCTCCTCGCCGGTGCGACGCTTGAGGCTGCCGACGTTGGTGACGTTGACCACCTCGTAGTCCTGCACGAAGAAGCGGCCCTCGCGCCTGAGCACCTGGAAGGGGAGGTACCGCAGGGGGCCCGAGGCGGCGACGATGACCCGCCTCTTGCCGGCGAGGTCCGCCGCGATCGGCTCCCACAGCCAGCCGCCCAGCGCGTCGAGGTGCTCGTTGAGGCGATCGGGGTTGGACAGCCGACGGGACCGCATCGTGCGGAGCACCCGGCCGATGCGCTGCTCCAGGTCGGCGCGGGCGACGGGCACCTCCCGGAACACGAGGGGGCCCGAGCTGAACACCAGCAGCGCGACCCGGTCGGGCAGCACGACCGGCTGGATCGCCACCTCGTCCGGCCCCAGGTCCCGCTGGTACGCCTCGATGTCCGTCGGGTCGACGCGGACCAGGCGGTCGAAGTCGGGGTAGCTGGTGCGCAGCTCGTCGACGTACCGGGAGAACTCCACCCGGGCCCGCCCCAGCTCCTCCTCCAGGGCGGCGATGCGCTCGGCGTCCTGCCGCTCCTTCGGCGCTCGGCGGGCCTCGTCGAGGGCGGACTGCAGCTCCGACTCGCGGCCCGCGAGGGCCTCGTATCGCTGCTCGGTCGGGTCCGCGGCGGCGCCGCCGCCGGCCAGCTCGGCCACCTGCAGGCGCTCGCTGTACAGCAGCGCGCTGGCGCCGTCGCCGGCCGCGAGCAGCGCGTCGATCAGGTCGCGGTAGACCGCCTCCCGGTCCTCGACGAAGGTCGCGACGGCCCAGGGGTCGAGCCCCTCGAGCCCCCGGCGGCTCGCCTCCAGCAGCTCGACGGCCTTGCGCAGCGGGGTCAGCCCGTCCTTGCCCCGGGCCCGCGAGGCGAGGCCGATGCCGTACCAGGCGCGCCATTGCAGGTCGACGATGCCCAGGTCGGTGGCGACCGCGCCGGCCTCCTTGAACGTCGCGAAGGCCGCTTCCCCCCGGCGCGCCGCGAGCTGGTGGTCCCCGACCGCGAGCAGGGCCGCGGCGAGCGTCGCCGGGTCGTCGGCCGATCGGGCCTGGTCCCGGGCCTCCTCGAACGCGCCGAGGGCGGCGCGGTCGTCGCCGCGGATCTCGTGGACCTCGCCGAGGTTGAGCAGGATCCCGGCTCGATCGAAGGGCGTCGCGTCCTCCAGCAGCGCCTCGTACAGCGCCGCCGCGTCGTCGGGGAGGTTGGCCGCGAGCAGCAGCTCGGCGGCGGCGAGGTCGGCGGCGAGCAGGTCCTCCGGCTCGGTCAGGAGGTCCCGGCTCTGCCGGTACATGCCCGCGGCGCGCTCGTAGTCGCCCAGCTCCGCGTAGACGTTGCCCAGGTTGTGGAGGGCCGCGCCGCGACCGCCGGCGTCACCGGCCTGGTCGTACGCCTCCAGCGCCGCCCGCTGGGCCTCGATCGCCTCGCCGTAGCGGCCCTGGTCGGCGAGCACCACGCCGAGGTTGGTGGTCGCGTCGGCGACCCCCCCGGGATCCCCCGCGAGCTCGTACAGCGACCGGGCCGTGGTCAGCAGCTCCGCCGCGCGGTCGAGCTGCCAATCGTCCGCCTCCACGAGCGACAGGTTGACCAACGCGTCGGCCGCGCCGACGGCGTCCCCGGACTGCTGGAACCCGTCGAACGCCGCCTCGAGCTTCCTGCGAGCCGGTCCGAACCGGCCGAGGTAGTACAGCTCCAGCCCCAGCGCGAGCTGGTCCGACGCCAGCGCCTGGGGGTCGCCGAGCCGCCGGTCGATCGCGATCGCCGCCTCGAACTGCTCGATCGCGTCCCCGTGGCGACCCAGCCCGGCGTGGACCCGGCCCAGCGCGGCCCGGCAGTCGGCCTCCGCACGTGCGTCGTCGTCTCCCTGGGCCTGGCGCAGGGCCAGCCGAAGCTGCACCAGCGCGGTCGGGTAGTCGCCCGCCTCCAGCGCCGCGGCGCCGGCTTCGAAGTGGGCGGACTGGGCCTGCGCCGCCGGGATCAGGCAGAGGAGGAGCAGGACCGCCAGGACACGGGCACGGAAGTCGGGTGATGCGGGCTGCATCCGACTAGATATCGATGGCGGCCAGCTCGGTGCGCGCCGCCTCGAGCGACGGGTCCAGCTCGACGGCCCGACGCAGGGCGTCGCGGGCGCGCGTCATGTCCTTGCGGTCGAGGTAGTCGAGCCCCTCGCTGAACGCCAGGGCGGCACCGAGCGGGTCGGCGGGGGCGACGTCGGCCGCGCCGTCCTCGCTCTCCATGCTCTCGGCCATGCCGGCGCCGGAGTCGTCGGAGCGGGTCGTCTCGGCGTCCGAAGACGCGGTCGCCTGGCCTCCGCTTCCGCCGCCGCGCACGGCGCCGCCGCTCCCCTGGCTGTCGCCCTTGCTCTTGGAGCCGTCGCCGCCCTCTTCGGGCTTCACGTCGGACAGGTACGGGAGCAGCCCGGCCGCCAGCTGGTCCTCCAGGGTCATGAAGTCGGCGACCGCGCCGTTGTGCTGGGAGGCGCCGATGATGACGCCGGTCTCCACCTCGATCACGCGGCCCATCAGCTGGAACTGCCCCATCAGCTCGAAGTACGAGCCGACCACGACCCGCTCCACGCCGAGCAGCTTGCCGAGCTGCACCGCGGTGTCCTGGTCGACCTTGTCCGTCCGCTGCAGGTCGAGCTCGCCGAGCAGGTCGTTGATCCGACCGCGCTCGATGACCTCGATCCCGGGCTGTCCGGCCAGGTCGCTGATCAGCATCTCGGCGAGGCCGAGCTTGAGCATCTCCAGGTCGGGGTTCCCGCTGTTCTCGAAGTACAGCACCGCGATCCGGCGCGCCCCGTCGGTGGCCGCAGCCGCCGGCTTCGCGGCCGCGAAGGCGAGCCCGAACGCGAGCAGGAGGAGCAGACGTCTCGTCATGGCAGGGTCTCCAGCATCGTCCGGGCGAAGCCGGCCTGTTCGGAGTCGGGGTACTTCTCGAGGAGCTCTTCGAGGGCGGCTCGGGACTTCCCCATCGCCATGCCCATCCGGTAGATGCCCGACGCCTGCTGCAGCGCCTGGGGGCCGGCCGTCCAGTCGAAGTCCGGCGCCTCCCGGGCGAGCTGCACGTAGGCGTCTCCGGCGAGCTCGTACTGCTTGATCTCGCTGTAGCCGGTCGCCAGCTTGAACAGCTCCCAGCCGCGGGCGTGGGCCGCCTCGGCGAGGCGGTCGGGCATCTCGCGGACCGTGCGGGCGGAGTCGGGCTCGACCTTGGCCCCCTGGGCCTCGGCCTGCTCCCACCGGGCGAGCATCTGCTGGGCGTAGGCGAGGTCGTCGGTGCTGTTGCCGAGGTTGACGCCGAGCCGGAACAGCATGTTCGAGGCCGGGAACTTCTTCAGCCCCTCCTCGATCAGCTCCCGCGCCTGCTGGTGGCGGCCGGCGCTCACCTGGGCCGACGCGGCGTGATACCAGTCGCCCTCGCGCTCCCCCTTGTCGCCGGAGCGGAGCTTCTCCAGCGCCTCGTCGGCCTTGTCGGCCGAGCGGCGGGCGCGGTCCAGGATGCTGGAGATGTCCTCGGCCGCCTCGGAGTACTTGTCGCGCTCCTGGGCGCGCGCGAGCACCTCTTCGATGGCCGCGATGTCGCCGGCGTCGGCCGCCGCGCGGGCCCAGCCCTCCTCCGCGTCGTCGTCCGCCTCGAGCTTGTGCTCGTCGATCAGGAGCACCCACGACTTGCAGGCCGCCAGGCGGGCGTCTGGCGCCCGTCGCATGGTGCAGGACATCTGGGCGGCGAACGCGGCGGCCGTGCCCCGGACCCGCGGGATCTGGGAGCGGCCCTGCTCCTCGTCGCGCATCAGGGTGATCACCTGCTCCATCCACATGCGCACCGACGACGACCACGTCGACGTCGGGTAGCGGTCCAGGAACGCCTCGCCGTAGGTGAGGAACTCGGCCCGCATGCCCAGGTTGTAGGTCGACATGACGTAGGTGCTGAGCGCCCACTCGTTGAGCGTCATGTAGCCGGTGGGTCCGCCGAGGCGGATGCTCTCGTCGACCTCCAGGTCGAGGATGCGGCTGCTCACCGCCATCGCGTCGCTGGACGCGGCGGGCCCCATCAGCTTCGTGCTGGCCTCGACCATGCGCACGCCCAGCTCGTCGTAGGGGCCGCCGGCGGCGTGCAGGCGGTCGATCTCGTCCAGGATGTCGCGCGCGTACTGGGACCGGATCTCCGCTCCCCGGGCGCCGAGCTGGCGCAGCTTCTCCTGGAGCCCGTCGAGGTGCTCGGTCGCGAGGCCGAAGCGGTCGTCCGCCTCCAGCGCCGCGGCGAGGCGATCCCGGGCCTGGTCGAGGGCGCCGCGGTCGAGGGCGGCGAGGCCCTCGGAGTAGGCGACGAACGCCTCGAAGTTCTCCGTCGCGACGCGGCCCATGCGCGCCGACTCCCGCGACGACACGCTGATCCCGAGCCGTTCGACGATCGAGCCGGCCAGCTCCTTCTCCAGGAGGAAGAACTCGTCGACGGGGCCCGTCACCGAGTCCGCCTGCACCACCTCGCCCGTGGAGACGTTGACGATGCGCGCGTCGATCCGCATCTGGGGCTCGACGGCGAGGAACGCGCCGGTCAGCACGTACTGGGCGCCGACGCCCTTGCCGACCGTCACGGCGGTCTCCGGGTCGACGAAGCTGGAGGACTGCAGCTCGAGCTCGCTGAGCACGTCGTTGAGGCGACCGCGCTCCACCACCGTCAGGTTCTCGACCACCGACAGGTCGGTGATCAGCATGTCGGCGAGGCCACGGCCCAGCGGGTCGAAGCGCTCCTCGGAGGTGTTGTTGTCGAAGTAGGTGACCGCGAGCGTCGGCGTGGCCGCCGAGGCGGATCCGGGCAGGAGCGCGGCCAGGACGACCGCGGTGAGCAGGGGCGCGAGCATGCGCTTCATTCGACCACCGTCAGGCGCACTTCGTTCCGCTGGGAGTCGAGGTAGTCGTCCACGACCGCCCAGACCTCGACCCGGTAGTCGCCGGGATCGAGGGCGGCGGGGCCGACCCGCTCCAGGGCGTAGGGGAACATCGTGTTGGGGATGTTGGGGTCCGACGTGCCGTCGATCTGCGGCTCGCCGTACGTCACCTCGCTCACCTCGGGGTCGATCAGCCAGACGTTCCAGGCGTCCTCGGCCCGGTCCTCCCAGTAGCTGATCTTCAGGGCCCACCACGAGACGTCCCGCCCGTCGCGCACGCACAGCGCGTCCCACGTGATGACGTAGGGGGAGCGCTCGACCACGAAGTGGTCTTCGGGCTCGACGTCGGGCTCGCACAGGACGGTCCAGAGCTGCACCTCCACTCGATCGTGGAGGACCGGCTCGGCCGGCTCGGTGGTGCAGGCGGCGAGCAGCGACAGGCTCAGGAGCAGGGCGGCGAGGCGCACCGGCGGAGGATACCCCGGCTCAACGGCGGCGGAGCAGCGAGCGGCCGCGGCGCCGCCCCGAGCCTTCGAGCAGCGCGGTGCGGTCGGCCGACTCGAGCACCATCTCCAGCGCCGCGACGACCACGCCGACGTCGATGATCGCGGGCATCTCCTCGCCGTCCAGGTACGGCACGATGCGCAGCTGGTCCCGTCCTCCGGGCATCTGCTGGAACGACAGCCGCAGCGCCGGCCAGGGGTAGGTGGCGGCCTCCGCCATCGGCCCCTCGCGCAGCTCCCGGGCGACGAACCACTCGACTCGGAGCTCGAGCAGGGGGCACGCCAGCGCGGCGCTGACGAGGAGTTGGCGCGCCGGCGAGAGGTCGTCCAGGCGATCGGCGTGCGCCCCGAAGGCGTCGGCGTCGAGGCCGGTGACCGCCGCGAAGGTCGGCCAGTGCAGCGGCGGCACCGCCGCGACGTCGTCGCCGAAGCCGGCGGCCGCGCGGTCGCGCAGGGAGTCGTCGGCGGTCGCCAGGAACGCCCGCCAGGCGGCCTCCGCCCCGACGAAGTCTCCGGGGGCGACTTCGTCCGGCACGAGCGCGAGCGCCCGGTCGAGCAGCCGACGCAGGCCCGTCGTCCGCCACAGCAGGAGCAGGGCCGGCACGGAGGCGGGCTCGTCGGGGACCTGCCGCTCCAGTGAGTCCGCGAGCGAGCGGAACTGCCGACTGGCGCGCTGCACCCAGCCCCGGCAGGCCGCCTCGAGCCAGGCCGCCGGCCGGTCGGCCGTCGGCGCGTCGACGGTGGCCTCCAGGGCCGCGTCCATCCAGCGCGTCTGGCCCCGCACCGCGTGCAGGGTCAGCCACGCCGCGAGCAGGTCGGGGGAGGGGGGCAGCCGGTTCGACGCCGGGTCGACCGCCTCGGCGGCCGCCCGGAACCGACGCGAGAAGAGGTCCCGGGCGGTCACGGAGCGAGGCCCCGGGAGAGCACGCGCACCATCGCGTCGATCTCGGCGTCGTCGTCCCAATCGCGGTCGCGCTCGACGAAGTGGCGTTGCACCGCGTAGCCGGCGAGCACCGACGCGATCATCCGGCCGACGGTCTCCGGCGGCAGGTCGACGATGAGCCCCCGCTCCTGCAGCTGGGCGATCGAAGCGAGCACCATCGGCCGGAGCTGATCCATCACCGCGTCCTGCCACAGGGCCCGCGTCTCGGCGTGCAGGGGGGTCTCCTGGAGGGCGACCCGGAGCACGCGTCGATGCCGACGGGTGAACTCCAGCCGGTCGGTGATCAGGGTGCGGAGGAAGGACTCGAGGTCGGGGTACTCCGTCTGCAGGACCTCGCCGAACTCGCGCACGACGGCGGGGGCGACGAAGCGCTTGAACAGCGGCGCGACGATGCCGACGAGCAGCTCCTTCTTCGTCTTGTAGAAGCGGAACACGGTGCCGGCGGCGACCCCCGCCCGCTTGGCGATCTCCGACGTGGTGGTCGCGGCGAACCCCTGCTCCGCGAACACCTCCATCGCGGCCTCCAGCACGCGCCGCTGCTTCTCGGTCAGCTCTTCGAGCTTCATGTCCGCTCCAGCAGCAGGGTGCACCACTCGGGGCTGTCCCGGCGGTCGACGAGGTGAGCGCCGGCGGCGGCGAACGCGCTGATCACGTCCGGCGCCTGCGCGACGAGGATGCCCGACGCCACGATGCGTCCGCCAGCCGCGACCCGGTCCACGAGGGCGGGCGCCAGGGTCAGGAGCAGGCGGGCGAGCAGGTTGGCGACGACCACGTCGAACGTGCCCGCCGGCGCCGCGTCGACGCCGCCGACGTGCAGATCCAACCGGTCGCCCACGCCGTTGGCGGCCGCGTTGGCTTCGGCGGCGGCGATCGCCTGGGGGTCGGTGTCGACGCCGACGGCGTGCGCCGCTCCCAGGAGCAGCGCGGCGACCGCGAGCACCCCCGTGCCGGTGCCGACGTCGAGCACGCGGGCCCCGGGGTGGGCGGCGAGGTGCTCATCGACGAACGCCGCGCAGCCCCGCGTCGTCGGGTGGGTGCCGGTGCCGAAGGCGAGGCCGGGATCCATGACGAACGGGATCTGCCCCTCCTCGAGCGTCGGCGCCTCCATCCAGGTCGGCACGACGAGGATGCGTCGGCTGAGCGGGCCGGGCTGCCACGACTGCTTCCAGGTCTCGTTCCAGTCCTCGTCGGCGACGCGTCGGACCGCGGGCCAGACGTCGAGCCGGTCACCGAGCCAGCGACACAGCGCGTCGCCGTCCTCGGTGCCGGGGAACCAGGCGGTGATCTCGACGACCGTGGTGGGGTTGGCGGCCTCCCCGAGCGTCCAGCCCTCTTCGACGAGGGGGCCGTCGTCGGGGTGCAGCCCCGGGTGGTCCTCCTGCAGACCGGTGGCCCCGAGGCCCAGGAGCGCGTCCGACAGCGCGTCCTTGCGCTCGACCGGGACCTCCGCCTTCAGTTGGAGCCAGTCGGCCACCGAGCTACTGCGGGAAGACCGTCTCGAAGCCGGGCGGCAGGGCGATCGTCGAGACGTCGACGCCGGCCTCTTGCAGCTCGAACCGGATGGCGGCCTCGACCGCCAGCGGGTGGATGCTCAGCAGCTCGCGGCCGTTGAGGAACATGGTCGGCGTGCCGCGCACGCCGGCCTCACGGCCCTGGGCGATCTGGGTGGTGACCTCGTCCCGGACGTCGTTGCGGTTGATGCACTCCTCCATCCAGGCGCGGTCGATGCCGACCGTCTCGGCGATGCGCAACATCTTGCGGGTGCCGAGGCTGCCCTGGTTGTCGAAGGTGTGGTCGTGGAACGGCCAGAACTGGCCTTCCCGCCGCGCGCACTGGTTGGCCCACGCCGCTTCGCACGAGTTGGGGTGCACGTTGCGGCTGACCTGGTCGTTGCAGGGGTGCCCCAGCGGGTAGTGGCGGAACACGAACTGCACGTGGTCGTAGTACCGCTGGGCGATGTCCTGCATGAAGAAGGCGGCCTGCTTGCAATGCGGGCAGTCGAAGTCCGCCCACTCGATCATCGTGACCTTCGCCTCGGGGTTGCCCTTGATGCCGTCGAAGGGGTTGACGGTCAGCTCCACGCGAGGCTGCTGGGCGTGGGCGGCGAGGAACTCGCCGATGCCGGCGCGCATCTCGACGAGGGCCGCCTCCTTCTCTTCGGGGCTGAGGTCCTCGAAGGGCTTGTTCTCCGAGTCGCCGTGGCCGTGGCCGTCATCCGCGCTGTGGCCACCGGAGGAGGAGGAGCCGGAGCCGGAGCCGGAGGAGTCGGAGCCGCCGGCGAGCGTGCGCTTCTCGAGGCCGCCGGCCTCCTTGACCTTGCCGTTGTAGGAGCCGTAGGCGCCCCCGTCGACGGCGAGCATGACGAGCAGCGCCAGGGCGCCGACGCCCAGCTCGGGCTGCTTGGCGTCGGCGATGATCCCCGACATGCCGCCCCCGTGGGCGAGCAGCGACAGCACCACCACGGCGAGGCTGCAGGCGTCGATGCCCAGACAGAAGGGGCACCACATCTCGATGAGGACCGCTTGCACGTAGATCAGCCAGATGCCGAACAGCAGGCCGACGGCGCCCAGGGCGAACGTGATGGCGACGGCCTTGCGGCGGCGCTCCTCCGTCCCGGTCAGTCCGAGGATCGCCAGGAACGCGACGAGGGCGAAGAAGCCGATGGCGGGCACGGCGACGGGCAGCTCGGCGCGGCCTTCGCCCAGGGGGATGGAGGAGTACTTGCTGCCGTTGACGGCGAGGCAGGAGATCTTGTCCCCGCCCTCGCAGACGCCGCCCTCGGAGGCCTCGATGGTGGCCTCCTCCTTGTCGTACACCGCCGTGAAGTGCTTGCCGGTCAGGTCGTTGCCGAGCCACACGCCGAGCACCGCGACGAGGATCAGGCCGATCAGGGGGAGCTTGGGGTTCTTCACCTGGCCTAGCCCTCCTTCAAGAGTTCATCTACCTCCGCGAGGGTGTCGCGGAGCTGCTGTGGGGTGTAGCCGATGTGCCGGCGTCGCACGACGCCCTGCTTGTCGACGATGACGGTGGTGGGAAGCGACATGACCTGCCAGGTAGCACCGACGCGGTCGCCTCGCAGGTCGAGGAGCACGGGGTACGTCACCGGGAACATGCGCAGGAACCCGTCGGCGTCCTCCTGGCGGTCGTCGACGCTGAGGCCGACGATGACGACGTCCCGGTCCTTGTAGGCCTGCCAGGCTTCCTCCAGGGCGGGGACCTCGACCCGGCAGGGTCCGCACCAGGACGCCCAGAAGGAGACGACGACGACCTTGCCGCGCAGCTCCTTCAGGGACATCTGTCCCTCGCGGCCGAGGCGCGGGAGGGTCCAGTCGGGGGCCTGGTAGCCGATCTCGATGCCGAGCGGACGCTCGCCGGAGCCGGCGGCGTCGCCCGCGTCACCCTTGCCGCCGCAGGCGACGAGGAGGGCGAACAGCGTGACCAGGAGGGGGAGAGTTCGGGGCATCGAAGCGGCGCAATGAACCACGCGTTCAGGGCGGTGTCAACGGAGCGCGGGCGCGCGTGAACGGAGGTGCAACCCGCGGGCAACGGTCGATGTTCCCCGGTCCGCTGAATCGCCGCGAGCCTGCTAGCCTCCGCGCCCCATGGGCAAGAAGGGCAAGGCAAAGACGAAGACCGACGACGGGCGCCGCGTCATCGCGACCAACAAGCGCGCCCGCCGCGAGTACTTCATCGAGGACAGGTTCGAGGCCGGCCTCGTGCTGCAGGGCTCCGAGGTGAAGTCGATGCGCGGCGGTCGGGTGAACCTCACCGAGGGCTACATCCGCCTGCGGGACGGGGAGGCGTTCCTCGTCGACGTGCACGTGCCGCCCTACAAGCAGGCGAACATCAACAACCACGAGCCCACCCGCCCCCGCAAGCTCCTGCTGCACCGCCGGGAGCTGCGGCGACTCGCCGGCAAGGTCTCCCAGCAGGGCTACACGCTCGTCCCCCTGCAGCTCTACTTCATCCGGGGGATGGCGAAGCTCGAGTTCGGCCTCGGCAAGGGCAAGAAGCTCCACGACAAGCGCGACGACAACAAGAAGCGCGACGCCGACCGCGAGATGGAGCGGGCGATGCGCCGCCGCTAGACGGCCCCTCACGAAACTGAGGCCCTCCGCGCGGGTCTGGAGACCCGATTCCTGCGTCCCTCATCGGTCACGGGGGGCAAGCCCCGCTCCCTCTTCGGTCTCGGCGCTGTTTGGCGGCTGGTGGCGCCAGCTGGGGGCCAGATGGGTTGTCTCGGCGCTGTTTGGCGGCTGGTGGCGCCAGCTGGGGGCCAGATGGGTTGTCTCGGCGCTGCTTGGCGGCTGGGGGGCGTCAGCTGGGGGCCAGATGGGTTGTCTCGGCGTTGTTTGACGTCCCCGGGGCGTCAGCTGAGGGCAGATGCGCTCGAAGTGGTCTCTCACCACAGAGGCCAAGGATCCGGCGGAGCGAGCGGATGTGGGGACCCCCGCCCTGCCTCCGCGTGATCCGCACCCTCCGCGCGATCCGCGTTCATGACCTGGGCTGGGCGCCCCGGTGCCTCGGAAGCCGTGGCTGACTGTGCCGCCCAGGTTGTGTGACCACGGATCCGACAGGCCCGCGGTCCGAG
>CAYQEG010000151.1:0-19954 GCA_964416435.1 uncultured Rickettsiales bacterium | reverse complement strand
CGGAGTCGTCGTCATCGCCGGCGGAGTCGTCGTCATCGCCGGCGGAGTCGTCGTCGTCTCCAGCGGAGTCGTCGTCGTCACCCTCGGACGGGTAGCAGCCGTCGGGGAAGGGCTGCAGGTCGACGTTGGCGATGTTCACCGAGTCGGGCTGCACCGGCAGGGAGCGCGCGCCGAGCAGGCAGTAGGCGGCGTTCTGCTCGGGGCGGATGATGTCGCCGCCGGTCGTCGTCGTGCAGTGCGCCTCGTCCTGGGGGATGCCCCACACGAGCAGGTCCCAGTCGCCGGGGGGCACGTTCATGCCGCCGAACAGGCCGTCCTCGGAGATGTGCAGCTGGTCCTGCTCCGGATCCTCGTTCTCGAAGTACCGCATGGCGTAGTCCTCGGCCTCGGTCACCTCGCCGGTGGCGAGGTCGAGGGCGCCGACGGACGCCTCGGCGTTGGCGACCGGCTCGCCCTCGCAGTCGCGCACGCGACCGGCGGCGATGCCCTTGCCGGGCTCCGGCTCGACGCCGACCGTCAGGGGCAGCAGCTGGTAGGTGCTGTAGGCGACGGAGTTGAGGACCTCGCTGAACGGCGCGGCGCCGGCGACCACGATGTTGATCTGGAAGGTCTGGTAGGTCTCCGGCGGATCGAAGTCGGTCCAGACGCGGGCCGCGAACGGCGAGCACGCGAAGATGGTGCCCTCGTCGATGGAGAAGGTGCCGTCGGTGTCGGTCGTGGCCTCGACCGCATCACCCGGGGGGAGGGTCGGGTCGTTGGCGCCCCAGATGCGGACGTGAGCGCCGGCGACCGGGTCGTCCTCCTGGAAGTCCTCGACGACCCCGTTGAAGGCGCCGGTCTCGCCCACCTCGACGTCGGGCAGGTTGCCGACGCAGCTCCAGTCGCCGGTGACCTCCTCGTCGCTGTCGAACAGCGCCGGGTCGACCCGCTCGTCCGCGTCGTCGTCGTCGCCGTCGACCGGGTTGTCCGAGCCGTCGCAGTTGCTGTCGACGCCGTCGCCGGGGAACTCCTCGGCGCCCGGGTAGACGGCCGGGTCGTCCGGGGCGCAGTCGGTGTCGTCGTTGACCCCGTCACCGTCGCTGTCGGCGCCGCACGAGGCGACGAGGAGCAGGCCGGAGAGGGCGGTGATCGCTACGAGCAATCGGAGGATGTCGGTTCGCATGCTGTTCCCCTCGCGAGAGTGATCGGCCGAGCAAGGCCGAAGCGCGCGGAGAGTAAGGGCGTCGGCCTCAGACCGTCAAGGGCCGCGACAGGCCGGGGGGGGGCCGCCGTCGCCCCTTGACCGGCCTCCAAGGCTGGGGGAGGCTGCGCAATCGCTGGAGGGAGGCGCTTTGTTCAGGAAGTCGGCGCTCGGTCTGCTCGGTCTCGGTCTGCTGGTCTCTACGCCGGTGCACGCCGAGTTTCCGACCGGCCCGTTCCCGGAGTGTGCTCCGGGAGCGGCGGCGGCCTGCCCGTCGGACCTGGGTGAGAACTGGGAGCTGATCTCCTGGACCCCCAGCGGCGCCCAGCTCGACGATCCGGGCGAGGCGGAGATGGGGAGCGGCATCGCCGCGGACGTCGCGTGGCGTCGCACCGCCGGATCCCCCGACGTGGTCATCGCGGTGCTCGACTCGGGCATCCAGTGGGACGCCGGCGACGTGCGCCGCAAGGTCGCCCTGAACCAGGGCGAGCTGCCGGAGCCGGCGGTCGGCCCGGGGCCCGGGGTGCGCGGTCGCTGGGACCTGGACGGGGACGGGCTGCTCACCGTCGACGACTACCAGTGGGACGAGCGCGTCACCCCCGACATGGGCGTCGACGTCTCGGACCACTTCCTGGACGGGTCGGACCTGATCGCCGCCTTCAGCGACGGCGTGGACGCCGATCGCAACGGCTACGTCGACGACATCGCGGGGTGGGATTTCCACTGGAACGACAACGACCCCTACGACGACACCCGGTTCGGTCACGGCACGAGCGAAGCGAGGCTGTCGACGGCGGAGGGGAACGACGGCGGGCGCATCGGCTCCTGCCCCAATTGCCGCTTCCTGCCGGTGCGGGTCGGCGACGCGTTCATCGCGGACGCGGACAACATCGCCGGCGGCATCCTGTTCGCGGTCGACAGCGGCGCGGTCGTCGTGCAGGGCGCGCTCGGGGCGCTCGGCAACAACCCCCACGTCGAAGCGGCGATGCGGTACGCGGACGACTCGGGCACGGTCATGGTGTTCGCGGCCGGCGACGAGACGTCCTATCACCACAACTTCCCGGCCTCGAACGCCGAGGCGCTGTTCGTGTCGGCCAACCGGCTGAACGACGACTCCCCGGCGACCTCGACGACGTTCCTGAACAACAGCAACTGCACCAACTACGGCCCCCGGATGGACCTGACCGTGCCGTCGGACGGCTGCGCGTCGGGCGCTACGGGGCGGGCCGCCGGCGTGGTCGGCCTGGTCTGGTCGGCGGGCCTGGACGCCGGGCTCGAGCCGCCGCTGAGCACCGCGGAGGTGCGGCAGCTGCTGATCGCCACCTCGGTGGACATCGACGTGGAGCTGAGCCGCGGCGACGACGCCGACCCGCTGCGCTACCCGTCGTGGCCGGGCTGGGACCAGTACTTCGGGTTCGGTCGCATCTCCGCCGGAGGCGCCGTCGAGGCGGTCTACGCCGGCGACATCCCGCCGGTGGCGGAGCTGTCGTCACCGGGCTGGTACGACGTGCTGCGGGACGGGCCGACGATCGAGGTCGTCGGCCGCGGCCTCGCGCCCCGGGACGACGTCGCCTCGTGGTCCCTCGCGTGGGCGCCCGGGGGTGACCCTCGGGACGACGCCTTCGTCGAGGTGAGCTCCGGCGACGGGGACGTCGACGGGCTGCTCGCCGAGCTCGACCCCGACGATCTCATCGCCGGCGGGGTCATCGCGTCCTCTCCGGCGGACGCGCGGGACCTGCTGGAGGACAACGTGAGCCGCGCGGACTCGGCCCACCGGGACGCGTTCACGCTGCGGCTGACGGTCACCGACTCCCAGGGCCGCGTCGGGGTGGCCCGCCGCCTCGCGTTCCTGCAGGCCGACCCGGACCTCCGGCCGGGCTTCCCGGTGCAGATCGGGGCCTCGATGGAGGCCTCCCCGCGCATCGCGGACATCGACGGGGATGGACGCCTGGAGATCATCGTCGTCACCGGCGCCGGCTCCATCCACGCGCTGGACCCGGAGACCGGCGCGGACAAGCCCGGCTGGCCGGTGTACACGCCGCTGGTCGAAGAGGTCGACCCCGCCCACCCCGGCAACCACCTGTCGTCCGACGCCTGGCGCAGCCTCGGCATCGGTCGACCCCACGAAGGCGTCGTCGCCAGCCCCTCCATCGCCGACCTGGACGGGGACGGCGCCCAGGACATCGTCGTCGCGACGATGCGCGGCCACGTCGTCGCCTTCTCCGGGGCGGACGGCTCGATCCTGCCGGGCTTCCCGGTCGCGGTGGACCCCTCCCACTCGGAGCACACGTCGCCCTCGATCAAGGTGGAGCGGGGCTTCCTGGGCTCGCCCGCGATCGAGGACCTCGACGGCGACGGGGACTGGGAGCTGATCGCGCCCGCGATGGACGGCTGGATCTACGTCTGGCACCACGACGGCGCCCTGCTCGAGGGGTGGCCGGTGCCGATCGTCTCCCTCGGTCCGGGCAACGACCCGCTCAACCGGGTCGTCAGCTCGCCCGCGATCGGCGACGTCGACGGTGACGGGCAGCTGGACGTGGTGGTCGGCAGCAACGAGGCGCTGAGCAGCCAGTACGCGCTGCTCTTCGCCATCCACGGCGACGGCCTCGCCCACGACGGCCCCGCCTACCTCGAGGGGTTCCCGGTCGCGGTGTTCGCCGGCTACACCGAGGTGCTGCCGGTGGTCGGCGAGGGCATGCCGACGTCCCCGAGCCTGGCCGACGTCAACGGTGACGGGCTGCTCGAGATCGGCGCCAACGCGATCGCCGACCCGGGCGTCATCTGGGGCAGCGACGGGCAGCCGTTCACCAACCTCAAGGCGACGCGCGAGCACTTCGGCGGCGGCCACAACAGCCGGGAAGACGCGCTGCTGCAGATGATGAACAACGGCGCATGGGGCGACCTGGACGGGGACGGCGTGCCCGAGTTCGTCAACGGCGCGACCGGCATCGGCTTCGCCAGCGGCTTCCTGGACGACGGCAACCGGAACGAGTTCGACCACCTGGTCGCGGCCTGGGACGCGGTCTCGGGCGAGTTCATGTGGGGCTTCCCCCAGGTGACCGAGGACCTGCAGTTCTTCATGAACCCCGCCATCGCCGACATCAGCGGCGACGACCGGCCCGAGGTGATCACCGGCTCCGGGGGGTACTTGATCCACGCCTGGGACGTCACCGGCGCAGAGGCCCCCGGCTACCCGAAGTCGACCGGCGGCTGGATCGCCGCCTCGCCCGCGGTCGGGGACCTGGACCACGACGGCTTCCTCGACCTCGTCGTCGCCACCCGCGACGGCTACGTCTTCGCCTGGCGGACCCGGGGCCTGGCGTGGGGGAACATCCAGTGGGCCACGTTCCACCACGACAACCGGTCGACGGGGAACCTGCATACTCCGCTCCCCCGCGTCCCGCCGCCTGAGCTGGGCGCCACCGGCTGCGGCGGCTGCAGCGTCACGGCGGCCCCATCAGCCGGGCTGCTCTGCCTGCCGCTGCTCGCCCTGTTCTGGAGACGACGTCCATGAGGATCGCTCTTGTCGCGCTTGCGTTGCTGCTGCCCACCATCGCGGTGGCGGAGGTCCCCCTCCCCGTCTTCCCCGAGTGCGGGTTCGGCGGGGAGTGCCCCAGCGACTACGGGCCGTTCGACGAGTGGGAGTTCGGCTCGGGGCACCCCGACGAGGTGCCGGTCGGCCGTCTGCACGAGTCCGAGCAGGGCTTCGGCTCGGGGATGTCGGTCGACAAGGCGTGGAGCATCACCACCGGGCGCACCGACGTGATCATCGCGGTGATGGACAGCGGCATCGAGTGGGGGCAGGGGGAGCTGCTCAACAAGCACTACCTCAACGCCGGCGAGCTGCCGTTCCCGCAGAACGCCGACGGCGAGGACTCCGGAACGTACGACCTCAACGGCGACGGCGTGCACAACATGGAGGACTGGATCGACGACCCCCGGGTCGCTCCCGACGCTACGGACTACCCCGACCTGCACGCGCACCACATGAAGGACCCCGGCGATCTGATCGCGACCTTCAGCGACGGCGTGGACGACGACGGCAACGGCTACATCGACGACATCAGCGGCTGGGACTTCTTCTGGAACGACAACGACCCGTACGACGAGATCCAGCAGGACGGCTACTCCCACGGCTCCAAGGAGGGGCGCTGGTCGGTCGCCGAAGGCGGCGGCGCGGGTGGGGGCATCGGCTCCTGCCCCAACTGCATGCTGCTCAACATCCGCGCAGGCGACGGCTTCGTGGCCGACGTCAACCACTTCGCCAACGCCACGGCGTTCGCGGTGGACAGCGGCGCGTCGGTGATCCAGTGCGCCCTGGGGGCGCTGAACAACACGCAGCTGACGGTGGATGCGGTCGAGTACGCCTGGGACGCTGGCGTCACGATCATCGGCAGCGCGGCGGACGAGACGGCCTGGCACGCCAACATGCCCAGCGCCAACCACCACATCACGTACGTGCACGCCATCCGGTACGACGCGCTGGAGCGCGAGGACACCACGAGCTGGTTCGCCTTCAGCAACTGCACCAACTACGGCGGTCGACTCGACCTGTCGGTGCCGGCCGAGGGCTGCTCCAGCGGCGCGACGGGTCGCGGCGCCGGGGTCGCGGGGCTGCTGCACAGCGCGGGTCTGGACGCCTTCGACGCGGGGGTGCTGTCCTCCCCCTTGACCGCCAACGAGGTGTATCAGCTGATGATCCACCAGGTGGACGACATCGCCTTCAACCCGGACGACGACCGGGAGGCCTTCTATCCGTCCCACCCGGGCTGGGACCAGTTCTTCGGCTTCGGCCGACCGAACGCCTATGCCGCGGTCGCCGCCATCGCGAGCGGCGAGATCCCGCCCGAAGCGGACCTGGTCGCGCCCGACTGGTTCACGGTGCTCGACAAGAACCAGACGGGGTCGGTCGAGGTGCGCGGGATCGCGGCCGCCGACCGGCACGGCAGCTACACCTGGGAGCTGCAGGTCGCCGGCGGCATGGACCCGCGGGACACGGAGTTCACGACCGTCGCGTCGGGCTCCGGCACCGACCGCTTCGAGGGCGCGCTGCACACGCTCGACCTGGACGACGTGCCGGTGGACGCCGGCGCCGTGATCGAGACCTACGACCGCTTCGACACGAACGTCAGCAAGGCCCGCAAGGTGCACGTGCACGCGGCCACGCTGCGGCTCCAGGTGACCGACGGCGACGGCCGGATGGGCCAGATGCGGAAGATGATCTTCGTGCAGGCCGACCCGGACCTGATGCCCGGCCTGCCCAAGCGGGTCGGGGTCAGCGTGGAGCCCAGCATCGCCCTGGTGGACGTGGACGGCGACACCATCGACGACGTCGTCTACGCCACGTCGGACGGCAGCGTGCACGTCGCCGACGCCACCCTCACGGACAAGCCGGGCTGGCCCCAGCGGGCGCCGCTGCTCGATGAGACGGACCCGGACTGGCCGGCCAACCACCTGGCTTCGAACGCCTTCGACAGCGGCGCTGTCGGCGACGACGCCCGGCACGGCGTGGTCAGCTCCCCCGCGGTGGGCGACGTGGACGGCGACGGCTCCCCCGACGTGGTCGTCGGTACGCTCGGCGGCGCGCTGCTCGCCTGGGACTCCACGGGCAACATGCTCAGCGGCTTCCCCTACTGGCTGGACCGGGACCGCGTCACCGGCGTGAACCTCCACGACCTGAACAACTACGACTACGGGTTCTTCAGCACGCCCGCCCTGGGCGACATCGACGAGGACGGCACGCTGGACATCGTCATCGGCGGCATGGACGGCCAGGTGCACGTGCTCAAGGGCGACGGCAGCGCCGTGGCCGGCTTCCCGATGGAGCTCCGGCACACCTACGACACGAGCGACGGCCCCCAGGACCGCGGCGAGCGCATCATCAGCAGCGCCGCGATCGGCGACGTGGACGGCGACGGCCACCCCGAGATCGTCATCGGCACCAACCAGAAGACGACCGGCACCTACGGCATGGTCTACGTGATCAGCCACGACGGGCAGGTGGAGCCGGGCTGGCCCCACGGGCTGTTCGGCGCCTACACCAACGCGCTGCCGTTCGTCGGCGAGGGGGTGCCCGGATCCCCCGCGATCTGCGACGTGGACGGTGACGGCAAGCTCGAAGTCGGCTCCCACACCATCGCCGACGGCGGGAAGATCCTGCGCTACGACGGCACCGAGTACGGCCGGCTGGCCCGGGTGGCGACGGACTTCGGGCCGTTCAGCAACACGGGCGAGGAGAACGCCAACGTCATCATGATCAACAGCGGCGCCTGGGGGGATCTGGACCTCGACGGCACCCCCGACTACCTGATCGGCGCGATGGGCTTCGAGTACGCCAACGGCCTGCTCAACGACGGCGAGCGGCACGACCACGACCACCACCTGGGCGCCTGGAGCGGCAACGTGGTGGACGGCCAGCTGCCGTTCCTGCCGGCCTACCCGCGGATCATGGAGGACCTGCAGTTCTTCCTGAACCCCAGCGTCGTCGACATCGACAACGACGGCCGCCCCGAGGCGATCAACACCAGCGCCGGCAGCGTCGTGCACGCGTTCGACCAGGACGGCAACGAGCCGGCCGGCTGGCCCAAGGACACCGGCTCCTGGAACCTCGCCAGCCCGACGGTCGGCGACGCCGACGGCGACGGCTACCTCGAGGTCTGGGCCGCCACCCGGTCCGGCTACATCTTCGCCTGGCGCACCACGTCGGAGGCGAGCACCGCGATCCGCGACTGGGTCGGCTTCCGCCACGACCCGCGCCGGACCGGCAACTGCCACACGACCCTGCGGACCTACCCGCCGATCGAGCTCGAAGAGGGCTGCGCCGGCTGCGCCAACGCAGTCATGGGGGGGGACGCGGAAACGCGGAGACGCGGAAAGGGGCCCTGGCTCCTGTTGCTCCTCGTCCTTCCCGGGATCGTCTTGATGAGAAAGCGCCGATGAAACGCCCCGAGCCGACCGTCCTCCCCCACCGCCTTCCGCGTTTCCGCGTTTCCGCGTCCACCATCTTCATCGCCCTGGGTCTGGCGCTTGCACCGCCGACGGCACAAGCCGAGCTCCCCCTCCCGCTCTTCCCCGAGTGCGGGATCGGCGGGGAGTGCCCCAACGACTTCGATCCGACCGGCGACTGGAACCTGTCGTCCACCCTGCCGGCTGACATCAACGTCTCCAACATCCCCGAGGACCAGCGAGCGCTCGGCTCGGGGCTGTGGGCGGACCGGGCGTGGAGCGTCACGACGGGCCGCAAGGAGGTCGTCATCGCGGTGACCGACTCGGGCATCAAGTGGGACGACCACAACCTGCTGAACAAGCACTTCATCAACCTGGGCGAGCTGCCCGTGCCGGACGCCTACCCGCAGGACGCCGCCGGCGAGCACCGCGACACGTTCGACTTCGACGGCAACGGCGTGGTCAACATCGCCGACTGGGTCGAGGACGAGCGCATCCAGCCGGACCTCGCGGAGTACACCACCACCCACCCCGACTCCGTGAAGGACCCCGGAGACCTGATCGCCTACTTCAGCGACGGGGTCGACGACGACGGCAACGGCTACGTCGACGACATCTCGGGGTGGGACTTCATGTGGAACGACAACAACCCGTACGACGACGTCCGGGACGGTCACGGCACGGGGGAGGGCAAGGACAGCACCGCCGAGGGCGGCGACGGCGGCGACATCGGCGTCTGCCCCAACTGCATGCTGCTCAGCCTGCGGGTGGCCGACAGCTTCGTCGGCGACACCAACAACTTCGGGCTGGCCGTCGCCTACGCCGTCGACATGGGCGCCAGCGTCGTGCAGGAGGCGCTCGGTACGCTGAACAACACGCAGCTGGTGGTGGAGGCGATCGACTACGCCTGGGCCAACGGCGTCACGATCATCGCCTCGGCGGCCGACGAGACGGCCTACCACCACAACATGCCGGGCTCCAACCACCACACGGTCTACACCCACGCGATCCGGTACGACACGGACGACCGGTCCGACTCCAACACCTTCTTCAGCTACTCCAACTGCTCCAACCACGGCATGCGGCTGGCGCTGTCCGCTCCGTCGACGTCCTGCAGCTCCGGCGCGGTCGGGGTGAGCGCGGGCATGGCGGGCTTGATCTACTCCGCCGCCCTCGACGCGGAGGACGCGGGCGTGCTCGGTCACCCGCTGACCGCCAACGAGGTCCTCCAGATCATGACGATGACGGTGGACGACATCGCCTTCGTCGACCAGGACGACCACCCCGAGCAGTACCCCAGCCGCGAAGGCTGGGACCACTGGTTCGGCTACGGGCGGACCAACGCCTTCGCCGCGGTCACGGCGGTCGCCGCCGGCGAGATCCCGCCCGAGGCGGACATCCTGACCCCCACCTGGTTCGAGGTCGTCAACAGCGGCGAACGCGGCCGGATCGACATCGAGGGGTTCGCCGCGGCGGAGCGCAGCTCCGGCTACTCGTGGGTCCTGCAGGTCGCGCCGGGGCACGAGCCCACCGAGGCCGACTTCGCGACGTTCGCCAGCGGGGACGGCACTGCCGCCACGGCCGGGGTGCTCGGCCGCCTCGACCTCGACTCCGTGCCCATGGATCCCGCCGCCGAGATCGAGCGCTACAACCAGCTCGACAACGCCGTCACGAAGGAGGACAAGGTCTTCGTGCACGCCGCCACGCTGCGGCTCCAGGTGACCGACGCCGACGGCCGCCTCGGAGAGATGCGCAAGGGCTTCTACATCCACGCCGACCCGGACCTGCTGCCCGGCATGCCGGCGCGCGTCGCCGTGTCGGTGGAGAGCAGCCCCCAGCTGGTGGACGTGGACGGGGACGGCCTGGACGACGTCGTGTTCGTGACCAGCGACGGGGCGGTCAACGTCACCAACGCCCAGCTGCAGCCCCTGCCGGGCTGGCCGACGTACGTGCCGCTGCTCGACGAGTTCGACGCGGATCACCCCGCCAACCACCTCGCCCAGCCCGCCTACGCGACCGGCGCGGTGACGGCCGAGCAGCGCCACAGCGTGATCGCGACCCCCGCGATCGGCGACCTCGACGGCGACGGCGTCAACGAGGTCGTCGTCGCCACGCTCAACGGCGAGATCCACGCCTGGCACGCCGACGGCGGCGCGGTCGCGGGCTGGCCGTTCGTGCTCGACCTGGACCTCGTGGACGGCGTGACCGCCCCCGGCGAGGTCTACGACTACGGCTTCTTCAGCACCCCGGCGCTGGCCGACGTCGACGGCGGCGGCGACCTGGAGGTGGTGATCGGGGCGATGGACGCCCACGTCTACGTTCTGCGCCACGACGCGACCGCGGCGGCCGGCTGGCCGCTGGAGCTGCGCCACACCTACGGGGACGACGAGTCCGACGGCGAGCGCATCATCAGCAGCCCCGCGGTCGGGGACGTGGACGGCGACGGCTTCGTCGAGATCGCGATCGGCACCAACCAGAAGACGACCGGCACCTACGGGCTGGCCTACCTGCTGAGCCACGACGGCCAGATCGAGGACGGCTGGCCGGCGGCCCTGTTCGGCGCCTACACCAACGCGCTGCCCTACGTCGGCGAAGGGGTGCCCGGATCACCGACGATCTGCGACGTCGACGGCGACGGGCTGATGGAGATCGCGACCCACACGATCGCCGACTCCGGGAAGCTGCTGTCCGCCGACGGCTCCGAGTTCGTGACCCTCGATCGCCTCTCCACGGCGTTCGGCCCGCTGAGCAACACGTCGGAGGAGGCGGCCAACCTCATCATGATCAACAGCGGCGCCTGGGGGGACCTCGACCAGGACGGGCTGCCCGACTACATGATCGGCTCCACCGGCTTCGAGTACGCAAACGGCCTGCTCGACGACGGCATGCGCTACGACCACGACCACCTGCTGGCCGTCTGGTCGGGGGTGCAGGACAACGGCCGCATGCACTTCATGACCGGCTTCCCGCAGATCATGGAGGACCTGCAGTTCTTCCTGAACCCGGGCGTCGCGGACATCGACGGCGACGGCTTCCCCGAGGCGATCAACGGCTCCGCCGGCCACATCCTCCACGCCTTCGACCACCGCGGCGACGAGCCGGCCGGCTGGCCGAAGCAGACGGGTCAGTGGATCCTCGGCAGCCCCGCGATCGGCGACGCCGACGGGGACGGCTACCTGGAGGTCTGGACCGGCACCCGCAGCGGCTTCCTGTACGCCTGGTCGACCCCGGCGCTGGCGGCCGAGGCCTACCGGGGCTGGACCGGCTTCCGGCACGACCCGATGAACACGGGCAACTGCGAGACGGCCCTGCGCGTCTACGAGCCGATCCCGGTCGAAGAAGGCTGCGCCGCCTGCGGCGGTGAAGGCTCGATGGCCGGCCGCTCCTCGGCCGGAGCGCTCGCCCTGCTGGGCCTGCTGCTCCTGTCGATCCGGCGGCGCTACTCCTCCTGATTGCGGAAACCAGGTTTCTAGACCGCTCCTCCTCGCCCCCGCGGCCCGATCTCGGCGTCGCTCCTCGGTCACAAGGGAGCGACCTTGCTCCCTCGTCGCTCCTGGACCTCGAACCGCGGGGCCTTCGGATCCGCGGTCAACAAACCCGGTTCCCGCAATGAGGCGGCTCCCAGGCCAGGAGCAGCCGCACCGCGTCCGACAGGATCCCGACCACCCGCGCTCCGGCGGAGTTGGTCTCCTCGTAGTGGTCCCCGTCGGCCTCGTTCAGGTACGGCGAGTTCTCGTGGAGGATGAAGTTGTAGTCCGGCACGAAGTAGCCGATCTCGTCGTTCGCGAGCCCCAGGAGCAGCTTCGTCGTGCCCGGCATGAGGTCCTTGTAGTACGGCCCCGCGGGGGCCGCCGCGAGGTCGGGCGGGTTGGGGTTGTTCTCGTCGACGATCGGCCACACCGGGCCGGTGTGTGAGCCGTCGTAGCCGCCGATCGAGAGCTCCGGCAGCAGCTCGCCGGGGATCTGGAGCGAGCTGATCTCCCCGATCTGGAGCAGGGACACCTCGGTCAGCAGGTCCGGCTGGTTGTACCGGCCGACCAGCTCGTCCTCGTCGTAGTTGTAGCCCTGCCGGTCGAAGATCCCGGCGTTGAGCATCACGTGGAAGGCGTCGTTCTCGACCGGCGCGAAGAAGTCCCGGGCGCGGAGCTGCAGCAGCGGGGCCTCCTCCTTCGTCTCGTTCGCGAGGGCCTGGAGCGCGTGGTAGCCGATCACCCGGCCGACGGCGTGGGCCTTGGGGATGCCGTGCTGGTCGTAGACCGTGCCGTCCAGGTCGATGGTCGACACCCGCAGCGGGGTCATCATCCCGCCGCAGGCGCCCTGGAAGTAGGTCGCCACGCCGCCGGCGCCGGGCAGCGCGCCCTCGGGCCCCTCGGCCGCCCCGTCCTCGACCGTCAGGCGGAGCGTGTGGGGGAAGTCGGCGGTGAGCTCCAGGTTGTCGTCGGCCGACGCCTCGGGGTGGTTGGGGAAGTTGATCCAGGTGCCGATCGTCTCGTCGGTGCCGGCGCGGGTGAAGCGCACGGTCCAGACGGTCTCGTCGGTGATGTTCGGGTCCCGGGTGTCCAGGTTGACGTTGTTGACCCCGGTGCCGCCCCACATCTCGTGGGGGATCGCGAAGCTGCCGCCGTACACGTCCGCGGCGACCGCGCCCGCCTGGGCCTGCTGCAGGGCGAGCTGCACCCCGGCGTGGATCTGGGCGACGAAGTCGGGGTTGACCCCGGTGCGCGCGATCTGCGGCCCCCACTGGCCCATGGTGTCGGGCACCTCGTGCACGTGGGTGGAGGAGACGATGACGTGATCGAGCCCCAGGTCGTCGGCCGCGGCCTCCCGGACCTTCAGGATCTCGTCGTAGAACCAGCCCACCAGGTCGACCGAGACGACGCCGATCGTCGTCTCGCCCTGCTCCAGCACGGTCGCCCGGGCCCAGATCGGGTCCGCGACGGTCGACATCGGCCGGCTGTTGGAGAAGCCGGCGAGCCACAGCGCCTGGAACGTGCCGTCGGCCTCGCCCTCGTCCGGGCCGGGGTAGCCGTCGTCCTCCGGGCAGAGCCGATCGATGCCGCAGTCCAGGTACTCGTCGACCGCGGTGCGGTAGATGCCGTCCCCGTCGACGTCGATCCAGGTCTCGAAGTTGTCCGGCGTGATGTCGACGGCCGCCGAGCCGACGCGAAGCTCGAGATCCTCGCTGAAGTCGCAGACTCCCGACGGGTCGCCCGGGCAGATGAACCCCACCGGCAAGCCGAGATCCGACGAGTCGTATCGGGCCGGACCGGAGGCCGGGCAAGCCGCGATCACCAGCAAGCCGGCGCCCGTGAGAATGACGGTCAGAAGACGGACATCGATCATGGCGGGGAAGATACACCTGCGCGTGGTGTCGCCACAGGTCGGGTTCCTTCGGGCAGTCGATCGCCTGGAAATCCCCGATATCCCTGGATTCCTGGGGCTTCAGGGTTCCTTGACCCGTTTATCGACGCCTTGATACGATTCACGTCAGCTTCTCAGACGCGCGATGTGCGCGCACGAGGTTTACTGATGGCGACGATTCTCCGCGCAACCGACCGGCTGCTGCTCCTGACCTTTCTGGGGCTCTTGCTCGCAGCGCTCACCGGCTGTCCGACCACCAAGCCCGGCTTCAACTACAACGTTGGGGACGACGACGACGACGACGACGACTCGGCTCAGGACGATGACGACACCGTCATCGAGTTCGAGCCTCCGGTCATCCAGATCGTCTCAGTCGACCCCGATGTCGAAAATGACGAGATCCTCGAAGGCGACCTGACGGTCAACTACCTCCTGTCGGACGCCGACTCCGAGGTCATCGAGGTGAGGGTCAGCTACTCGATCAACGACGACCCGCCGGCCGAGGCGACCCTCGCGGGGACCAACCCGGTCGTGCTCGAAGGGCTCAACCCGCCCGTCCAGGACGTGCCCGGCACGCTGGTCTGGCAGTCCGCGGACGACATCCTCACCCTGGCGGAGAACGTCGTCGTCACGCTCTGCCCCCAGGACGGTGAAGGGCTCGAGGGCGAGTGCGTCACCATCGAGCCGTCGGCCGCGATCGACAACACCGTGCTCAACGACCTGGGCGCCTTCTGCCAGCCCGGCCACATGGAGGCGATCAGCTTCACCAACGGTGAGGCGCTGGTCCCCCTGAGCAACGGCGAGTGCCTCAACTACGTGGTCAGCGATCCGCCGCAGGAGACGGACTACTCGGCCCAGTTCTACTTCGTGATGGTCAACCCCGAGACCGCGGACGTGAACTTCACGATCACCGCCGTGGCGCCCCCCGAGGAGGACGAGGGGGACGACGACGACTCCGCCGGCGACGACGACGATGACGACGACGACGACTCGGCGGGTGACGACGACGACTCCGGTCCACCGCCCCCGCCCGAAGAGGAGGCGGCCCGCTGGGCCGGTCCGAACCTCGGCTCGGTGCTGACCAGCTCCTGGGGCGGCTCCTTCGGCCGCACCCCGGCGTCGCTGCCGGACCGCCGGCCGGCCCCCGCCACCAGCTGCACCCCGGACCTCACGCAGGCGGACGTCAACAACGACGAGGTCAACTTCGAGTTCCGGGTCTCCCTGGAGGTCGGCGCCGACCGCGAGGCCCGCGGCGCCAACCTGCGCGCCCTGGGCGACAACATCGCCATCTACGTCGACAACGAGACGCCGATCGACATCGACCTCGACTGCGCCGACGACTCCAACGACGTGGAGGAGTCCGACCTGCCGGCGTTCGGGTTCAACAACTGCGACCTGGAAGAGGTCGTCGACGTGTTCGACAACAACATCTACCCGACGCTCACCGGCCTGTTCGGCGAGCCGTCGGACGTCGACAACAACTGCCGCATCACGGTGTTCCTCAGCCACCGCCTCAACAGCTTCGCCGCCGGCGAAGAGGGAGAGAAGGCCCTGGTCAAGAGCTTCGCGGAGCCCGCCAAGGACCTGTGGTCGGCGGACCTGTCGCTCAACCCGGGCAGCAACGAAGAGGAGATCATCTACCTCTACGCGCCCGACCCGGTGGGCTTCTGGAACGCGACCACCGTCGGGCTCGAGGACTACCTCAACTTCGAGGTTCACGGCCGGATCGCCGTCGCCATGCAGGACCTGATCAGCTACGCCGTGCACCGCCAGGTGGGCAAGTCGCTGCTCGACCCGGGTGAGCCGACGGACATCGACAACCCGCCCGCCGAAGAGGACTGGCTCAACGACGCGCTCGGCCTCATGGCCGCCGACCGCACCGGCTTCGGCGCCATCGCGTACATGGACGCCTGGATCTACCTCGATCGCGCCCACCTGCTGCCGATGGTCAAGTCCAACCTCCTCGGTGACACCGGCGACCGCGGCGGCCAGTTCCTGCTCCTGCGCTACATGCACGAGCTGTACGGCGACGACATCCTCTGGGAGATCACCCACGCCGAGGACACCCAGGGTGTCGACACCATCGAGGCGGTCCTGGAGGACGTCGGCTTCGAGGTGCCCGAGCTGCTCGAGGACATCGATCCCGGCGTGTTCGACGCGTTCACGCTGCAGTGGGCCACCGCCATGGCCGTCTCCGGCGTGACCAACATCGCCGGGGGCCAGCTGGTGCCCGACGTGCTGGTGCCCAACTTCGCCGAGCCGAGCTTCGTGACCGTGACGCCGCCGGACGTGCCGAGCCCCGGCACCCAGTACGGCGCCAACGGCTTCCAGCAGGGCTTCGACGTGCACGGCCCGAACCTGACCTTCTCGGGCGGCACGGACCCGGAGGGCGCCTCGGAGCTGGAGGCGCTGAAGATCCTCGCCGAGAACCTCGACCCGATGCTGTTCCACCCGCAGACCGACTTCTTCTCGACGGTGTCGGAGCGGTCCGGCGTCGTGGTGGTGAAGATCAGCGGCCTGCGGCAGCCGGTCAACTACCTGAAGATCGAGACGTCCGGCGGTCAGGACCTGCTGGGCTACGTCATCCGCATCAACGACACGAGCCCGCACAACCCGCTGCTCACCCTCGAGGACGTCGACGGAGCGAAGATCACGACGACCCGCCGCCTGGACACCGCGGACGAGGAGTTCGGCCAGGCGCTCGACGAGCTGCTGATCGAGGCCGAGCAGGAGCGGAACGTCATCGGTCGGATCGACCCCGCCGAGGAGATCGTCGTGGCCGGCTCCGTCGCCCCGCCGGACCTGGGTGACGACGACGACGACGCGACCGACGACGACGACGTGGCGGACGACGACGACGTGGCGGACGACGACGACGACGATGACGACGACGACGACGGCGGCGAGGCCACGATCACCGACACGGACCGCTATGCGTTCACGCTGGCCGGCACGTCGACCCTCGCCATCTGGGCCGACCGTCGGATCGACAACCTCGGCGGCGGCGTCACCCTGGACAACCCGTTCCTCGCGGTGGTCCCGGCGACCGACGTGCCCGACGCGTTCGACTACAGCCAGTGGAACTTCGGCCCGACGGCCGGCTGGGGCACCTGCTCCGACCCGCTGGTCTTCAACTACCCGGTGATCATGCCGGACTGGGTCGCCGCCCAGGCCAACCTGATCAGCGACCCGGGCCCGCCCGAAGAGCTGCCCCCGGGGATCCCGAGCCCCGAGGGGTGGGAGTGCCTGTACGACCACGACCAGGACGGCATCCTCGACATCGAGGAGCCGATCCCGGCGACGCTCGCCTCCCAGATCCAGCTCCGCCAGGCGCTGAACCTGGCCGAGGACCCCTTCTTCTACGACGTCTTCTCGTCGCTGCCCGCCTACGACGCGTACAACTTCAGCGTGCCGTGGTTCGACGTCGGCTTCATCGACATCGACAGCAACGAGCAGCCCGACGACCAGGTCGCGACCTCCATCCCGTCGCTCAACGTCGGCGGCCAGAACGCGCCCGAGGGCGAAGAGGCCGTCTGGCTCGGCTCGCTGCCTCCGGGCGAGTACATCATCATCGTCGGCTCCGAAGGCGGCGGTTCGGGCGGCTACGACCTGAGCGTGCGCCTCATCCAGTAGAGCGACCGCGATCCGGATCTCTACCCACGCGCGCGCGTGAACTGCGCGATCGCGTCGGGGTCGTGCTCCACATAGAGCACCTTCTCGCTGCGCAACAGCACCTTGCCGGGGGCCAGCCCCGGTGGCTTGCGCAGCTCCTTGACCCGCGTCCACGCCACCTCCGCCCGGGCCCCCGGGGCCAGGCCCGAGTACTTCAGGGCGAGCTGGGCGGCGCGCACGAGCAGCTCCGGTGAGGGCGCCGGTCCGGGCCGGACGATGACGACGTGGGCGCCGGGGCGACCGCGGACGTGGAGCCAGACGTCGTTGCCGCGGCTGTGGCGAAAGCTGAGGTCGTCGTTGTCCTTGCCGCTGCGACCGACCCGGATCTCGACGCCGTCGCGGTCGAAGAACGAGCGATAGGGGAGCCTGCGGCCCTTCGTCGGCCGCTTCGCCTGGCCGGCCGGGGCGGGGACGAGCCGCCGTGCCGGCTCGTCCTGGCCGGCCTCCAGCGCTTCGAGGGCCTCCAGCAACGCCTGCAGCTCGGCCGCCGCCTCGTCGCGGCGTTCGGCCGCGGCCCCGGTGGCCCGGCGGGCCTTGCGGGCCCGCTGGTACCAGCGCTGGATGTTGGCCTGGGGATCGAGGGCGGGGTCGAGCTGGATCCGGGCGGTCCCCCCGTCGAAGTAGTCGGGCACGTCGACCTCGGCAAGCCCCTTGCGGAGCAGGTGGAAGGCGCCCTGGAGCAGGTCCCCGCTGCGCTGGGCGGCGTCCGCCTGGTGGGCGCGGTCGGCCTCGGCGGTGCGCCTGGCGAGGGTCCGGCGAACGGACTTGACCCGTCGCGTCAGCCGTCGCCGGAGGGCTGCCTCGGAGCGTCCGGTCCGCGCCTCGTCCGCGCGCTCCCGGACGTCGCGGTCGACCTCTTCGCCGGCGCGGGGATCCGAGGTCGTCCAGGCCTCCGAGGTCCGGAGCGGAGGCGGGACGAACCGCTCCCCCCGCTCGACCGTGCCCCGGGCGCTGCCGAGCACGTGGTCGTCCTCGTCGAGCAGGAGCAGGTCGGCGCGCGGCGGGAAGAGCACCGCCACGAGCGAGGTGGCTCCGACCCGGACCCGCAGGATCCGGTCGCCGCCCACGAGCCCGACCTCGGTGACGGGCCCCCGCAGCTCCTTGCGGAGCAGCCCCTGGAAGGCGAAGGGGCGGGCGGGGCCTCTGAGGGTGCGCTCGATGGTGTGGAAGCGCTCGAGCCCCGGCTCGACGGAGACGAGGAGGCGCACGGTCCGGCCGGGCCGGCGGAGGTGCAGGATCGCGGTGTGCCAGCTCGGGCAGCGGACCTTCTGGGGGTGCGCGCCCCGCACCTCTTCGGCCAGCCAGGAGGCGAGAGCGGACGCCTCGGGGGTGTGCATGGCCATCGCGAGGCACTATAAGTCCCCGTGCGCATGCCTCTGCTCCGCTGGTCCCTCCCGCTGTTCGCGGTCCTCGCTGTCTCCGTGCTCGCCGTGCCGAGCCAGGGAGCCCCTGCGGCTCCCGAGATCGGGGTGCTGATCGAACGGATCTCCCGCGCCCTGGGCGGCCCCGAGGGCGGCCGCGGGGTGCTCGACGGCAAGGCGGAGCTCGAGTTCGCGTTCCGCCGGACGGTGCGCGACGCGATCACGACCAAGGAGGTGACCGCCGACCACCGCTACGTCGTCGAGCGCGCCGGGCGCCGCCTCGACATCCGCATGGTCGACGGGGAGGGCACCGACAGCGCCGTCGTGGTGCACGGCGAGGAGGCCTGGGTGGTCGCCGGCGGCAAGAAGCACGACGCCGACCCCGCGCTGGTACTCGCCCGCCTGGAGGAGTTCTCGCCGGGCCGGATCTTCTCGGTCCCCCTGGCGCTCGCGACCGAGGGCCGGCAGATCCTGGGAGACGCCGAGCTCGCCGTGGTCGGGCGGATCGACGACGCCGGCAAGAGCCGCTTCATCCTCGTCGGACAGGACGAGGAGGGCGTCGAGACGGCCCGCCTGGAGGTGGACGCCCGAACCTACCGTCCGGTGGAGGTCGCGTTCCGCTCTCCGTCGGGTGAAGTCGTCTACCGGTACGCGGACTACCGCGAGGTGGAGCCCGGGCTGGTGGTGCCGTTCGAGCGCGAGTTCCTCCGCAACGGGAACCGCGTCAGTCGAACCGTGGTCTCACGGCTGGGGTTCCGGGTGCCGGCGGATCCGGTTCGATTCGACGCGGATGCGCTTCGACTGTCTCCGTTGGGCTTGAAGGTGAAAGCCCGGTAATCCCTCTGGATTTGGAACTCGGGGTCAGAGTCTGTTGACAGGCCCCGGGCCCACGTGTACAAGCCTGCCTCCGTGGCCTTCGCCTGGGGTGTCGTTGTGTGGGTCACGGTTGAATACGGCGCTGGCGTGGCTCAACTGGTAGAGCAGCTGATTTGTAATCAGCAGGTTGCGGGTTCGAGTCCTGTCGCCAGCACCAGGACTTCGAGAGATGAACTTCAGGAGGGATGCCCGAGTGGTCAATGGGACCGGACTGTAAATCCGGCGGCGGACGCCTACGGAGGTTCAAATCCTCCTCCCTCCACCATCTTCAGAGGATTTAGCGGGAATAGCTCAGTTGGTAGAGCATCAGCCTTCCAAGCTGAGGGTCGCGGGTTCGAACCCCGTTTCCCGCTCCAAACAAAAGCAGGAGCAAGTCAGGCCCACGTAGCTCAGTAGGTAGAGCACGTCCTTGGTAAGGACGAGGTCACCAGTTCAAGTCTGGTCGTGGGCTCCAGATTTCACAGCGAGAGCAGCAGCAGGAGCATCAGGCACATGGCCAAGGAGAAGTTCGTTCGCGAGAAGCCGCACGTCAACATCGGGACCATCGGTCACGTTGACC
>CAYQEG010000150.1:0-20357 GCA_964416435.1 uncultured Rickettsiales bacterium | reverse complement strand
GATCGGGACGCTGGGCCGAGGAGGCGCGGGCAAGAAGCCTGGTCGCGGCAATCAGGATGCTGCGACGGATGGTCTCGTCCTCCCCGGAGCGACCCTACCATCGGCGATTTCTGCAATTCTTCGGGCACTTCGGCCTCCAGGCGTGTAGACATCGCCGCGAAGAACGACGTCCGGCGCAGCCCATCGGGTCGTGGCGGACATCGGCGGTCAATCGGACCGCACCAGATGGGGCGCAGCTCGCCCGCAAGCCAAGGCCCCGACCCGCTACTTCGAGCGCCGGGGCACGCAGAGACGAATAGAAACACATGGGAAACAAGCTCTTCATTGGTGGCCTGGCATGGGCGACCGACGACCATGGCCTCAACGCCGCGTTCAGTGCCTTTGGCACCGTGACCGAGGCGAAGGTCATCACCGACCGTGACACCGGCCGCTCCCGAGGCTTCGGCTTCGTGACGTTCAGCAGCTCCGACGAGGCCCAGGCGGCCATCGCGGCGATGGACGGGCAGGACCTCGACGGCCGCACGGTCCGCGTCAACGAAGCCCAGGAGCGTGGCTCCCGCGGCGGCGGTGGCGGCGGCGGCGGTCGGCGCGACCGCTGGTAGCCAGGCGCTGAGCCTCAACGACGGCCGCCGTCCCGACCCGGGGCGGCGGCCGTCGCGCTTGGGGGCTGGAGCCAAACGGCCCCTCATGAGGGGCCGCTCAGTCGATCTCGAGCCGCTTCATCAGCCGGCCCAGCTGGTGCCGGCTCTGCAGCCCGAGGTCCCGCCACACCCGCTCGCGGACGCCGTCGTGCCGGTCGAGGGCCGCCCGCACGTCCTCGGCGGTCAGCTCGTCGGGGCGGACCGGGGGCCGGGGCGACGACGGCTCGGCCAGCACCACCTCCACGTCCCAGGACAGCTCGAGACGCCCGCCCGTCGCTGCGCCGAGCGCGCGCCACAGGATCCCGCGCAGCTGCCTGACGTGGTGGGTGTAGGGCTGCTGGACCAGCCTGCGGACCAGCTCGCCGTGCACCGCCGGCTCCCCGTCGCGCAGGAAGCGCTCGCCCAGCGCCGGGTCGTCCGCCCCGATGGTGCGAAGCAGGTGGCGGATCAACAGGCCGATGTCGGCCCGTCGGTCATTCAGGCCCGGGACCGGCACATGAAGCTCCAGCCGCGCGAGCAGGTCGTGCTTCAGGGCGCTGCCGTCCCGGTTGGTGGCGGCGATCAGGCGCAGGTCCGCCCGACGGGCCCGGGACTCGCCCAGCCGGTGGTACTCGCCGCCGTGGTCGAGGACCCGGAGCAGGCGGGCTTGCATGGCCTCGGGCAGCTCGCCGATCTCGTCGAGGAACAGCGAGGAGCCGTCGGCGGCGCCGACGAGGCCGTCGCGCTCGGGCGCCCCCGGGTTGGGGTAGCCCTTGCGGTTGCCGAACAGCTCCGCCTCGATGAGGCCCTCGGGGAAGGTAGCGGCGCTGCGGGCGACCAGCGGCCGGCTCGCGCGCGATGACAGCCCGTGGATGGCCCGCGCCGCGAGCTCCTTGCCGACCCCGCTGTCCCCTTGCACCAGCACGTGCACGCTCCGCCCGGCCACGAACGCGATGCGGTCGCGGAGCGCCCAGGCAGCGGGGGACTCACCGACGATGCCGAAGGCGTCGGGCTGGCCCCAGCGCGGCATCCGCCGGGCGGGATGGTCCCGCAGGGCGGGCATCAGGCCGGGCCGCCGCTCGCAGAGCAGCACCAACCCGGCCCCGACGGTGAGCACGTCTCCCGGCCGGGCCACGCAGCGGTCCAGCCGGTGCCCGTTGACGGTGAGGGGGATCCGGCCGGTGTTCTCGACCGCGAGGGCGTCGCCGTCGACCGAGAAGCGGAGCTGGAAGCGCGAGACGTGCTTGGACATCAACTGCGAGTCGACCGGCACGTTGGCGCCGGGTCGCTGGCGCAGGCAGCGGGCGCGGACCGTGCCCTCGGGGGCGCCCGAACCCCGCCCCAGGACGGCGACCTGCCCGGCGGGCGCGACGAAGATCTCGCCCGCCCGCTCGGGGGCCGCGTCGAACCAGGCGATGACCAGGCCGAGGACCTCGGTCGGCGCGGTGCCGTTCAGATCCTCCATCGCGGAGACCACGTCTGTCTCTTGCGTCGCCCCGGCCATCGCCTCCGAATCTAGAACAACTCGGCGGGGAGGGCGTCGGGGTACAGCGAGACGAGCGCCATCATCGGGGGGCGGTCGTCAGCGAACTGGAGGGTGCCGATGTAGCCGACCTCGTCTCCGTCCTCCACCAGGACCACGATCATCCCGCCGACCGGCCCCACCGTGGCCCCGGAGGCGGCGACGTCCACCGCGTCGAACACCCGCACCCCGTTCGGGAGCACGCCCAGGCGGATCAGGGGGGACTCCGAGGCCTCGGACATCGGGCTGCCTTCCTGCCCGCCGAGGGCCAGACCGAGCGGGATGCTCGCCAGGCCCTCGAGGACCAGGACGTCGGCGCCAATGGACTCGGCCGCGGTCGCGGCCTGGACGCCGATCGGGCTGCTCGCGAGGCCGCACAGGACCGGGCTGAGGCCGTCACACGGGTCGTCCGCCACCCCCAGGGGGCTGCTCGAGAGGCCGCAGAGGACGGGGCTCAGGCCCTCGCAAGGGTCGTCGGTCGCTCCGAGCCAGTCGCCGTCGTCGAACTGGGCCATCGCGAGGGCGGGGGTGAGCAGGACGACGAAGACGAGGGTGCTGAAGAGTCGGGTCATGCGAAGGCTCCTAGGCGCCGGAGTTGGCGCACCCCCTCCCTTCGCACACCCCGTGCCAGCCCCTAAGTGGTTGAAATCACAAGATTCGATTCAGCCTCCGGCTGTGCGCGCGCAGAGGCCGCGCAGCGTGCGCGCACTCCGCCGGTCGGGATCAGCGGCTACACCGAGCTGTTCCTCGACCGGCTGGAGTCCCGAGCGGACGCGGCGGAGCGCCCCCAGTGGACCGCGTCGGTCGAGCTCGGGCTCAAGATGATGGCGAGCGTCTCGCAGATGCAGGCGGTCTGTCGACCCAGGCGGATGAGCCTGGCGGCCCGCTGGGACCGGATGCGCGGTCGCTCCGGGGCGGCTCGCAAGAAGCTGAAGAAGGCCGGCGAGCTCGCCCGGCTGGTGCACGGGGCGTGGGACGAGCGGCTCGTCGCCGAGGAGCTCGGCCGGCTCGGGTAACGGCTCGGAGCGCTCAGCGCATGACGGGTCCCAGCCCCACGCCCCCCCGGGGGGGTGGCATAGCCCGTCGGCGTAGCGGTGCTCGGCGACCTCAGGGCTTGAGCAGTCGTCCCTGCTGGAGCCTCAGCTCCGCGTTCAACTCCTCGGTGCTCATCGCCTTGTAGCGCTCGGGCAGCATGGAGCGGCTGGAGCACTCGAAGACGGCGAGCAGCTCCATGTACTTGATCATCGCGGCGTCGCGGGACGGGATGAAGTCGTCGGCCGACGCGAACAGGTCTTCGTCCTGCACGACGGCGCTGCCCCGGTCCTCGGCGAAGTTCAGGGAGCCGAGCAGGATCGCCTCGATCTCGGCGCCCGTCATGCCCTTCATGCGCTCGGACAGCGCCGCGTAGTCCTTCACCTTGTGCTTGATCTTGTTCTTCTTGAGCAGCGCCTTGGTGATGGCGGTGCGCTCGGCGTCCGACTGGGGCGGGAAGAACGGCATCTTCAGGTCGAACCGGCCCGGCCGCTTCATGTCGGCGTCCAGCTTGTCCGGGCGGTTGGTCATCATCGCGAAGATGATCGAGCCCCGGTGGCTCGTGTCGGACATGAACTCCTTGAGCCGCGCCGTCACCCGGCTGTCGACCCCGCCGTCGTTCTCACCCCCGCCGCCGCCGCCGATCGAGCGGTCGCCCTCGTCGATGATCACCAGGGTGTTCCCCAGCGCCTTGACGACCCCGAGGATCTTCTCGAGGTTGCCCTCGGTCGAGCCGACCCACTTGTCGCGGAAGTTCTTGAACTTCAGCGTGGTCATGCCGACCTCGTTGGCGAACGCCTCCATCATGAAGCTCTTGCCGGTGCCCATCGGGCCGACGATGAGGATGCCCATCGGCACCCGGTCCGCCTCTCCCTTCTCGATGGACGTCACGACGCGACGCAGCGCCGTCTTGATCTGCTCCAGCCCGCCGACGACCGAGAAGTCGTGCTTGCTCTCGACGAACTCGACCAGCCCGAAGCACTCCTGCTCGATCGCCTGGCGCTTGATCAGGGAGATGCGCTCGGGGGTGAGCTTCTCCTCGTTCATGTTCGCTTCGCGCACCACGCTGTCGAGCTGGAAGTTGGTCAGCCCGGCGGTCAGCGAGGCGATACGCCTGGCCGACATGCCGACCCGCCCCTCGCGCTCCAGGGTGTCCTCGACGAACCGCTTGCGGGCGGCCTCGTCGGGCAACGGGATCTCGATGGGGGTCAGCCCCGGCGCCGAGCGCACGGTGCGGTCGAGGTTCGCCAGGTTCTCCGTCACGAGCACGATGATGTTGTCCGTCGCCAACACCTCGGGCGCCGACGACCAGCGCTGCAGCGTCACCCGCATCGCCCGGTCCTGCTCCCCCATGAACGACACGTCGCCGTCGGGGATCACCGTCTCCGCGTACTCGATGACGAACGCTCCGTGGGCGCTGGGGTCGCTCAGGAACGTCTCCATCCACGGGAACAGGCGGTAGGGGTCCCGGGGCAGCCCGTCGGGCAGCTGGGCGCGGCCCTGGACCAGGCGGCGGGCGTTGACCGCCAGCCGGAACGGCGACTCCATCTTCTTGTCCGCGAACGTCAGCCCCGAGGCCACGTCGTAGAAGGCGACGATGTCCTTCGTCCGGCCGAGCATCCCCGCGAGGAACTGGCGGACGGTCACCCAGCCGCCCTTCCAGGGCACCAGGTCGTGGATGTTGCCGTGCAGGACGAACAGGCTCGAAGCGCCGGCGACGTATCGCTCGCGGAGGCGCTCGGCCCAGACGGGCAGCTCAGGGGTGTCACTCATGGGACGCGAAGGATAACGCCGCGCCGCCGTCGTGTGGGGTGAGGGCTACTTGACCTTCTTCGCCTCGATCCAGCCTTCCTTGCCGTCGAAGGTGCGGACCTTGACGTGGCCGGACGTCCGCTCGAGCGCGAGCAGCTGCATGCCGCCGGGCACCTCGACGACCAGCGCGCCCGATCCGGGCTCCTCGGTCAGCGGGATCCGCTTGTTCCGGCCCCCCTTGACCGTGACGGTGTCCGCGTCGGCGAGCGCCCCGGCGGTCCCCTCGTACGCGATCGGGGGCTGCTCGACGCCCATCGCCGCCAGCGATTCGTGGCCCGCCGCCAGCTTGGACAGCCGGCCCTCGAACATGCGGTAGCGGGGCCGCTCCTTGATGGCGCGGGCCCGGGCGAGGTGCTCCTCGGCGGCCGCGTAGTGGTGGCCGATGGCGAGCAGGACGGCGGCGTTGTACTGCAGGAACTCGTCGTACGGATCCTTCGCGGCGTTGCGCACGAACCAGTCGGTGGCGCCGACGAGGTCGGCCTCCTGCTTGGCCATGTTGACCCCGGTGGCGGTCGTCTTGTTCTTCTCCAGGTCGAAGGTCGTCGATTCCCACCGCGGGGTGACGTAGTTGGCGACCCGGTAGCCGAACTGCTCGAGCATCTCGGTCGCCATCTCCTCGGAGCCGCGGGTGGAGGCGAACGCCTTCTCGGGGTTGGTGACCTGCTTGCCCTTGTGCTGCATCGAGATGTCGAAGTGCTGGGTGCCGCGCAGCTCGCCGGTGTCGACGTCGGTGGCGGTCATCTCGAAGTTGATCGTGACCGTGCGGGTCAGCACGTGGTCGACCTCGGTGACGGTGACCGGGCCCTTGTCCCGCTGGACCGAGATGTCCTCCATCTCGTCGTGCACGTCGAGGTCCGCCAGCGTGCCGCTGATCAGGATCCCGCCGGGCGCGCCGGCCGGGTCCTCGACGAAGACCGTGGGCCCCCGCTCGCCGTCCATCAGGGCGCCGACGATGGCGCTGCGCACGTCGTCGGCGCGCCACCCCTCGAGCTCGGCGACGGCCACGCTGGTGCGTGGCCCCAGGTCCAGGGGCGGAGCGTCGAGCACGTCGATCTGCAGGTTGACGGGGATGGCCAGGGCGGTGGCGGGGAGCAGCGCGAAGGCGGCGAATACGGCGAATGCGGATCGGGTCATGGCGGGTCCTCCAGACCGTGGGGCCTGCCCCTCGGACGGGCTGGGCGGGAGGTTATTCGATGACCCCGATTGTCTGGAGCCCGAGTCCGGGGTAGGTCGTTGCCCCGGATTCGCGCGGCCGCGCGGGCTCGCGCGCGCGGCGAATCGCGCAAGGAGACCGATTTTCATGGCCCAAGACATTCGATTCGACGGCAAGGTCGCCATCGTCACCGGCGCCGGCAACGGCCTCGGCAAAGCCCACGCCAAGCTGCTCGCCAGCCGCGGCGCCAAGGTGATCGTCAACGACCTCGGCGGAGGCGCCCGCGGCGGCGGAGCCGGCTCCGAGGCGGCGGACGCCGTGGTCGCCGAGATCAGGGAGGCGGGCGGCGAAGCGGCGCCCAGCTACGACTCGGTCGTCGAGGGCGACAAGATCGTGCAGGCCGCGCTGGACCACTTCGGCCGGATCGACATCGTCGTCAACAACGCCGGCATCCTGCGGGACGTCACGTTCCACAAGATGACCGAGGAGGACTGGGACCTGATCTACAAGGTCCACGTGCTCGGCTCGTTCAAGGTCACCCACGCCGCGTGGCCCCACCTGCGGGAGCAGCAGTACGGCCGCGTCGTCATGACCGCGTCGGCCGCCGGCATCTACGGCAACTTCGGCCAGGCCAACTACGCGATGGCCAAGCTCGGCCTCGCGGGCTTCTCCAACACGCTGGCCCTCGAGGGGCTCCGGCGGAACATCCACGTCAACACCATCGCCCCGCTCGCCGGCTCGCGGCTGACCGAGACGATCCTCCCCGAGGAGATCACCTCGGCGCTCGAGCCCGAGCTCGTCAGCCCCCTGGTCGCCTGGCTCTGCCACGAGGAGTGCGAGGAGACCGGCGGCCTGTTCGAGGTCGGCGGCGGCTTCTTCGCCAAGCTCCGTTGGGAGCGGGCCGCGGGCAAGATGTTCCGGCTGGGCCGCACCATCGAGCCGGGCACCGTCCGCAAGTACTGGCCGGAGATCGCCGGGTTCGAGGAGTCGACCCACCCGACCGACGTCGCCACGTCGATGTCCCCCATCATGAGCAACCTCAACGCCGGCCCGAGCAAGGGCGGCAACGAGTTCATCGACGTCGACCTGGCGCTCGGCTTCGAGTTCCCGGACACCACCTCGTCCTACGACGAGAAGGACCTGTCGCTGTACGCCCTGGGCGTCGGCGCCGGTCAGAACCCCCTGGACCCGGTCGAGCTGGCGCTCGTCTACGAGATGTCGGGCGACGGCTTCAAGGCGCTGCCCACCTACGGCGTCATCCCGGCGATCAACGCCGTGCTCGACATGGCGAAGCAGGGCGTCACCGCCCCGGGCATGAACTACGGCCTGGACCGGCTGCTCCACGGCGAGCAGTACCTGGAGCTGACGCGACCGCTGCCCACGAAGGCCAACCTGACCCACCGCAGCCGCATCAAGGACATCTGGGACAAGGGCAAGGGGGCGCTGGTCATCACCGAGACCGACTCGTACGACGAGGACGGCGACCTGCTGGTCCACAACGAGCTGACCGCGTTCATCCGCGGCGCCGGCGGGTGGGGCGGCGAGCGCGGCCCCAGCGCGAAGATCAACGAGCCGCCGGAGCGTGAGCCCGACGCGGTCACCGAGCAGAAGGTCGCCGAGGGGCAGGCGCTGCTGTACCGCCTGTCGGGCGACTGGAACCCGCTGCACGCGGACCCCGGCTTCGCGAAGGCGTTCGGCTTCGACCGACCGATCCTGCACGGCCTGTGCACGTTCGGGCACGCCGGCCGCCACGTCATCTCCGCCTTCTGCGACGGCGACCCGCGCTACTTCAAGAGCATCAAGGTGCGCTTCGCGGACAGCGTGATGCCCGGCGAGACGCTGGTCACCGAGATGTGGAAGGACTCGCCGACCCGCGTCATCTTCCAGTGCAAGGTCAAGGAGCGCGACTCGGCGGTCATCACCAACGCCGCGGTCGAGCTGTGGGAGGAGATCCCCAAGAAGGTCGCGAAGGCCGCCCCGGCGGCGGCCTCGGACGGAGCGGCCCGCGAGGTCGGCCCCGCCGACATCACCTCGGACGACGTCTTCGTCGCCATGGGCGCCTTCCTGGCCGCCCGGCCGGAGATGAGCGGCAAGATCAAGACGGTGTACCAGTTCAAGCTGAGCGACCCCGACAGCGTCTGGACCATCGATCTGAAGGACGGCGGCGGCGCGGTCAGCGCCGGGGAGCCGGTGCCCGCCGGCTGCACCCTGGCGATGAGCGACAGCGACTTCCTCGGCATGTGCGCCGGCAAGCTCGACGCCATGCAGCTGTTCAGCGGCGGAAAGCTCCAGATCAGCGGCGACCTGATGGCCTCCCAGAAGCTGGAGTTCCTCCAGAAGATCGATCCCGAGACCGTGCTCGACGCGGCCCGCGCCCGGCTGGGTGCAGGCGGCGGCGCGGCGCCGCCGGCGGCGAAAGAGGTCGGCCCCGAGGACATCACGTCGGGCGACGTCTTCGTCGCGATGGGCGCCTTCCTGGCCGCCCGGCCGGAGATGTCGGCCAAGATCAAGACGGTCTACCAGTTCAAGCTGAGCGACCCCGCCAGCGTCTGGACCATCGACCTCAAGGACGGCGGCGGCGCGGTCAGCGCCGGAGAGCCCGTGCCCGCGGGCTGCACCCTGGCGATGAGTGACAGCGACTTCCTCGGCATGTGCGCCGGCAAGCTCGACGCCATGCAGCTGTTCAGCGGCGGAAAGCTCCAGATCAGCGGCGACCTGATGGCCTCCCAGAAGCTGGAGTTCCTCCAGAAGATCGACCCCGAGACCGTGCTGGAGGCGGCGAAGGACCGGCTCGGCGGCGGCGGCCCGGCGAAGGCCGCGGCGGCGCCCGCTCCGGCCGCGGCGCCGAAGGAGGCGGCCGCTCCGGCGCTGTTCGAGAAGCTGGGCGCCGCGCTGGAGGGTGACCCCGACCAGCCGGTGCTGCAGTTCGTCGTGGACGACACCGAGTGGGTGGTCGACCTGGCGTCCGGAAAAGTCACGGCCGGACGGGACGAGCGAGCGGCTACCATCCTGGTCCTCGCGGACGACGACCTCGTAGCGTTGGCCCGGGGTGAGCAGACTCCTGGGAGCCTGTTCCAGCGCGGGCGCCTCGCTGTCGAGGGTGACCTCAGCAATGCACACGACCTCGGCTTCCTGGCCGGGCTGGCCTGAACGGAGAGAAGAAGATGACTGACAAGGTCCATGTCCTCGGCGTCGGGATGGTCAAGTTCGCGAAGCCGGGCAAGAGCGACGACTACAACGTGATGGCGGCCGGCGCGATCCGCGCCGCCATCGCCGACGCGGGCATCGAGTTCGGCGACGTCGAGCAGGCGTTCGCCGGCTACGTCTACGGCGACAGCACCTGCGGGCAGCGCGCGGTCTACGAGGTCGGCCTGACCGGCATCCCGGTGTTCAACGTGAACAACAACTGCTCGACGGGCAGCTCGGCGCTGATGCTCGGCCGCCAGATCGTGCAGGGCGGCATGGCCGAGTGCGTGCTCGTGGTCGGCTTCGAGCAGATGGAGAAGGGGGCGCTGGCGAGCAAGTACAACGACCGCACCAACCCCCTCGATCAGCACGTCGGCGTGATGGAGCGGGTGCAGGGCTTCAACCAGTCGCCGTTCGCGGCGCAGATGTTCGGCGGGGCGGGGCGCGAGTACCGCTGGCGCTGGGGCACGAAGCCGGAGACCTTCGCCCAGGTCAGCGTCAAGGCGCGGCAGCACGCGTCGAAGAACCCGTACGCGGTGTTCGGCGACACGCTGACGCTGGAAGAGGTCCTGGCGTCGCCGATGGTGTTCGACCCGCTGACCCGCTTCCAGTGCTGCCCGCCGACGTGCGGGGCCGCCGCGGCGATCGTCTGCAGCGACGACTTCGCCGCGAAGAAGCTGGCGGGCCGCAAGCCGGTCTGGATCGCCGGCCAGGCGATGGCGACGGACCTGCCGAGCAGCTTCGAGGAGTCGATGATCAAGATGTGCGGCTACGACATGGCCGTCAACGCCGCCAACAGCGTCTACGAGCAGACCGGCCTCGGGCCGGACGACGTCGACGTCGTCGAGCTCCACGACTGCTTCACGGCCAACGAGATCCTCACCTACGAGGCGCTCGGGCTGTGCGGCGAGGGTGAGGCCGAGAAGTTCATCCTCGAAGGCGACAACACCTACGGCGGCAAGTTCGTCACCAACCCGTCCGGCGGCCTGCTCTCCAAGGGGCACCCCCTGGGCGCGACCGGGCTGGCCCAGTGCACCGAGCTGGTGTGGCAGCTGCGCGGCCAGGCCGACGACCGGCAGGTCGACGGCGCCAAGGTCGCGCTGCAGCACAACCTGGGCCTCGGCGGCGCGGCGGTCGTGACGATGTACCGGGCCGACTAGGAGCCTAGGGCGCGACGACGTACCCGAAGCTGTCGGTGGCGCCGTCGTCGGCGTAGACCTTGACGTAGAGCAGCTCCCCCGGCTGGTCGGGGTCGAAGTCGAAGGTCGCCTCGAAGCGGCCGTCCGTGACGGGCACCTCCATCCCGGCGACGACCTTGTCGTTGGCGACCGCCCAGCGGGCCGCGACGGCGGCTTCGTCCACCGCGTCGGGATCGAGCTCGTCCAGGTACTCGTTGGGCTCGATCTCGACGCTCACCCAGGCCGTGCCGGCGGTGACCCCGGGGGTCTCGCCCGCCACCTCCAGGTGCCCCGACGCGGCGGAGCCGCCGACCGCGTCGAAGACCACGTCGCTGCGCGGGTAGGCCGTCGGCAGCGCGGGGTCGCCCAGGTAGTTGTACTGGTCGAGGTGCTCGGCCTCGATGCCGGGCAGCTCCTCCTCGGCGACGCCCGACAGGACCGCGAACCCGCGGGCCATCTCCCGGATGTCGTCGTCGTTGTGGATCAGCTGGTGCTTGGTGCGCAGCGCGACTTCGCCGAACGTCGCCGGCCGGTGGTCGAACAGGGCCCGCTGGGCCTCGTAGGGCAGCACCGCGTTGGCGTAGGGGTGCGTCGTGCCGACCCCCGCGAAGGCCCCGACCGGCCCGTCGGGAGCCCACAGCACGGCCTCGGAGATCGACGCTGAGTCGCCGCCGAACTCGCCGTTGCTGCACGCCCAGAAGAAGACGAACGGCTGCCGGTTCTCGCAGACCATGCCGTCCAGTTGATCGGCGGACAGGCCGTCGTTGTAGGCCGCCGAGCCGTGGCCGATGTACATCGCCGCCAGCGCGCCCTCCTCGAAGAGGTCGACCACCTTGTCGTCGAACGGGAGGTAGTAGTACCCGCTGGCGGGGTTGTCCCAGGCGCCGAGCACGTCGAACGAGTGGTTGATGCCGGCCAGGCTGTCGATGGCGAGGGACTCGGCGACGGCGTCGAACGCCTCGCCGAACCCGCTGGCGCCGGCGTAGAGCACCAGGCGACGGTTGTGCAGCCCGACCTGGTACCCGGCCTCGTACGCACGGACCTTGTCGAGATACGCCAGCGCCTGGTCGTCGGTACGCGCGGGCACCCGACCCACGGCGACGTCGGGGATGCGGTCGCCGTCCAGGTCGCCGTACCGGTTGTCGGTGTAGCAGGGACCCAGCGAGCTGGTGCAGGGCAGCGACGGCACGAAGTCGCCGCTGTCAGGGTCATCGGCCGGGCCGGCCGCGTCGCCCAGGATCAGCAGGAACGGCGGGCGCTCGTCGGGCAGCTCGGCGGCGATGTCGGTCAACCGGGCGAGCACCGCGTCCTGCAGCTCCTGGGCGTCGGCGGCGCCCACGTCGGACAGCAGCAGCACGTCGGCGGAGAACGCCGGTCCCGTGCGATGTTCGGCGAACGCGGTCGCAGAGGCGGCGAGGGAGTCGGGCGCGAGCACCAGGTAGCGCAGGGGCCCGGGTTGCACCGGCGCGCTGTCGTCGTCGTCATCAGCGGCGCTGTCGTCGTCGTCCGCCGCGTCGTCGTCATCGACGGCGCTGTCGTCGTCATCGGCGGCGCTGTCGTCGTCATCCGACGGCGTCGGCCAGGTGCCGACCGCCGGACAAGCGAGCAGGGAGGCGAGCATCCAGCCGGCTGCGGTCGGGGAGAGGAGGCGCCTCACGGCCCCACCCTACCCTCGGCGGCGGCGGGGAGGTCCGTCAGACCGGCCCACACGGGCTCCAGCTCCTGCAGGCGGGCGCGCACCGCCTCGAGCACGACCTGGACCCGCGCGGTGATCGCGCGGTGCGGCGTGACGCCGAAGACGCCGAGCTCATGCTCCACCCGCCACTCCGGCAGCAGCCGCACCAGCGAGCCCTCGGCCAGCTCCCGGTCGACCGCGAACGGAGGCACCGCGCTGACTCCCAGACCGGCGCGCACGCTCTCGATCAGGACCGGCGAGCCGTCGTAGACGAGCCGACACCGGTCGAAGCGCACCTCCAGACCGTCGCCGCCCCGCGAGAACCGCCAGCGCTGGGCCCGCGCACCGAAGCTCCACAGCACCCAGTGATCCACCAGGTCGCCAGGCCCGCGCACCCCTGGATGCTCGGCGACCCACGCGGGCGACGCCACGAGCACGTGGCGCCAGGTCGCCAGCTTGCGGGAGATCAGGCTGCTGTCCGGCATGCGGCCGATGCGGATGCCGAGCTCGTACCCGTGGTCGACGAGCGGGGTGAGGGCTTCGTGCGTGTTCAGCTCCACCTGGAGATCGGGGTGGGCACGCCGCAGGGCGGCCAGCGCCGGGACGAGCACCGCCTGGGCCAGCGAGTGCGCCGACGTGACCCGCACGGTCCCTTCGACGCGGTCGGGCGCGGTGGTCCGGACCAGCGCCGCGAGCGCGTCCTCGATGGGCTCCCGCGCTTCGTCGACGAGCCGCCGACCGGCCGCCGTCAGACCGATCGAACGGGTCGTTCGATTCAGCAGACGGACCCCCAGCCCGTCCTCGAGCGCCTTGACCCGCCGGCTGAGCACGCTCTTGTCCGAAGAGATCCGACGAGCCGCCGCGGTGAAGCTCCCGGCGTCGACCACCGCCAGGAGCGCGGCCAGCTGGGGGAGGAGGGCTGTTGCAGTTTCAGCAACAAAACCGGGACCGATCTGCTCCATTGTCGATGCCATCGCTACAGACTAGGTTGGGTTCACCGAGAGGGCAACACCCCGCCGGTCCAGGAGTCGACATGTCCACGATCACGATCTCGCATACCTACCCCCAGGCCCCCTCGACGGTGTTCGCCGCGCTGAACGACTTCGCCGGTGTCCACCGCTTCCACCCGCTGCTGGACAGCTCACCGCTGGTCGACGGAACGCCCCCCACCGGGGCCGGCTCCGAGCGGGTCTGCAACCTGTACGACGGCAACGTCCTTCACGAACGGCTCGTCGAGGCGGTGACCGACACGTCGCTGACGATCGAGATCGTCGACTCGACGATGCCGATGGCCCGCGGCGACGGACGCTTCGACCTGGCGCCCACCGCCGCGGGGGGCACGGAGCTGACGATGACGATGGACTTCGAGCTCAAGATGGGGCTGCTCGGCAAGGCGCTCGACAAGCTCGTTGTCGCCCGCAAGTTCCGCGGCAACCTCGAGTTGCTGCTCGCGGCGCTGGGCGAGTATCTCGTCACGGGCGAACCGATCGCCCGAGACTGGAAGGCGCCGGCGGCCTGAGCGCTCCGGTCGGGTTGCCTGACCCGACCCCGGCGACCGTCAGAAGCCGAAGATGCGGCCGACGTCGTTGAACGTCGCGAACAGGAAGATGAGCAGGATGAACACCAGCCCCGCCCACTGGAAGCGGGCCTCGAGCTCTTCGTCCATCCGCCGGCCCTTGAACTTCTCGTACATCAAGAAGACGAAGTGGCCGCCGTCGGTGATCGGGATCGGCAGGAAGTTCACGATCGCCAGGTTGACGCTGAGCAACGCCAGGAAGTTGGCGAGATCGCCCAGCGACTTCTCGGCGTACGTGTAGGTCGCCTGCAGGATGCCGACCGGGCCCGCGAGCATGCGCGCCGAGGCGCGACGCATCGCCATCGCCCGCATCCCGTCGACGAAGTCCTTGAGGATGCGGAAGGGCGCCTTGAGCGACGGGCCGAGGGCGGCGATGGGCCCCTTGCGGACCAGGATCTCCTTGCTCAGGGGGGCGACCCCCAGGAAGCCCATGGCGACGGTGTCGGGCTCCTCGGCCAGCTCGATCTCGAAGGTGTGGCGCTTGTCGTCCCGCTCCACCTCCAGCTCGAACGTGGGGGACGACAGCTTGTTGGCGAGGGTCAGGACCGTGTCCCAGCTGGGCTCCTCGGTCCCCCACTCGCGGGTGTGGGCGATGCCCTCCTCGTCCTTGCCGGCGTCGATGTGGCCCTTGATCGCGACGATGCGATCGCCCACCTGCAGCTGCTCGGGAGCGCCGGGCAGCAGCGTGCCGATGACCAGGTCGTCCGGAGCCCGGCCGGCCAGCCCGAGCGCCGGCAACGCGGACGTACCGAGCCCCCAGTCGGGCACCCGGCCGGGGGTCACCGTCACCTGGATCGGGGGCTCCTCCCCCCGCTGCACCGTCATCGGGACGGGCTCGCCCTCGCCGTAGCCCCAGGTCGCGGCCTTCCACAGCGCGTACCAGGAGCCGACCGGCGTCGAGCCGACGGAGACCACCCGATCCCCGGGGCGGAGCCCCGCGTCCCAGCCCGGTGAGCCTTCCTCGACGTGGTCGAGCACGGGTTCGTGGGCGGGCACGAAGCCCAACCGCAGACGCGGCACCTGGTCGGGGTTGCGGGACTCGGTGTGAGCCTGGAGCTCCAGCCGCTCGCCCTCGCGGTCGATGGAGACGGCGATGTCCCGCGCGGGGCGGCGCCGGATGAGGTGCTGGAACTCGGACCAGGAGCCGATGGGGTGACCGTCGACCGCGAGCAGCACGTCACCCGGACGGATCCCCGCCCGGTCGGCCGCGCTGCCGACCTCGAACGAGCCGACGCGGAGCTCCACCGGCCCGCTGAAGTCGGGGTAGTTGATCGGCAGGCGGGGGTCCCGGTGGACCCGGATGTCGACCCGGGTCTGCTCCCCCTCTCGGAGCACGGTCATCGGGATCGTGGCGCCCGGGGCGCGGGTCGCGTAGGTCAGGACGAGGTCTTCCCAGGACCCGACCTTCTTGCCGTCGACGTGGGTGATCTGGTCGCCCGGCCGCAGCCCCGCCTCCAGCGTGTCGTACGACAGCGAGCCGACCTCCGCCGGGTAGCTGTGATAGCCGACCACGAGCGCGAACCAGCACAGGACGAAGGCGGACAGGAAGTTGGCGATGACCCCCGCGGAGATGATCTGGCTGCGCTGCCAGACCGTCTTGCTCTGGTACGAGTCGGCGTCGTCGCTGGCCGCGGCCTCGTCCGGGAGGTCCATCTGGCCCTTCATCTTGACGTAGCCGCCCAGCGGGAACGCCCCGATGACGTACTCGGTCCCGTCCCGGTGCCAGGTGAACAGCTTGGCGCCGAAGAAGTCGAAGCCGATGGCGAACTTCTCGACGAACACGCCGTTGCGCCGGGCCATCACGAAGTGACCCAGCTCGTGGATGAAGATCACCAGACCGAAGCCCAGCACCACCTTTGCGATGGCCAGGAGGTTGCCGGGATCGGGTAGGAGAGCGGCCAGAACGGTCACCAACGCAGGGTAGGGACGAGGTTGGGGGTGTGCAAGCGACCGCGATGACGTGCACGATGGGGGCGTGGAACAGTTCGGCCGAGTCGCAGTCGTCTTCGTGATCGCCTTCCTGGCGGGCTTCTTCGTCGGTCACTGGAGCGCCGGCGGCTTCTCGGCCGACCCCGCCGCCCAGGTGGCGCCGGCCGACCCCGACCCCGCGGGGGAGTAGCCCATGCCGCCGATCGTTCGACGGGCTGCGGACGCCGCCATCGGCACGGTCCAGGTCGTCAAGGACCTGGCCCGGACGCGCGAGATCGCCCAGGTCCTGGCGAAGCACGGCCTCGGCTGGCTGGTCGCGAGCATCGACCTGCCGGGCATCGGGCTGATGCGCCGGTTCGCGCCCGACCAGTCCCCCGAGGCGCCGACCCCCGAGCGGCTGTGCGCCGTGGTCCGCGAGCTCGGCCCCACCTTCGTCAAGCTCGGGCAGATCCTGAGCACCCGGGACGACATCGTGCCGTCGGCCTACGCCGAGGCGTTCGGCTCCCTCCAGGACGAGGTCACCTCGTTCCCCTACGCGGAGGTGAAGGCCCAGATCGAGCGGACCCTGGGCGCGCCGCCCGAGGAGCTCTTCGAGTCGTTCGAGGTCGAGCCGCTGGCCGCCGCGTCCATCGCCCAGGTGCACCGCGCCCGCCTCAGGAGCGGGGAGGACGTCGCGGTCAAGGTCCAGCGACCCGGCATCCGGACGAAGATCCAGACCGACCTGTCGATCCTCGACTTCATCGGGCGGAGCATCGAGGCCCAGCTCGACCTCGGCGTGATCGACGTGCGCGGGGTCGTCGCGATGCTCCGTCGCTCGATCGCTGACGAGACCGACTTCACCAACGAGGCGTCCAACACCGACCAGTTCCGGGAGAACTTCGCCGGCCGGTCGGACATCGTCATCCCGCGCGTCTTCCACGACCTGGTGAGCACCGACGTGCTGACGCTGGAGTTCATCGACGGGGTCAAGATCAAGGAGGCGCGCGCCGCCGGCTTCGACATGCGGCTGGTCGGGGAGCGCTACCTCTCGGCGGCCTTCAAGATGCTGCTGGAGGACGGCGACTTCCACGGCGACCTGCACCCCGGCAACGTCCTCGTGCTGCCCGACTGCAAGCTCGGCCTGCTCGACTTCGGCATGGTCGGCCGCCTCACCGACGACATGCGGGCAGACCTGATCGCGATCTTCTTCGCGCTGCAGCGGCGCGACTACCGGACCATCGCCCGCATCTACTGGGAGCTGGCGATCAAGCCCGGCAAGGTCGACTACGTCGCCTGGGAGACCGACGTCCAGGCGCTGATGGATCGGTTCATCAAGGGCCGCTCCATGGCGGACGTCGACATCGCCGACTTCCTGCGGGAGCTGCTCCAGAAGGCGGCGAAGCACGGGGTCCGCGCGAGCCCGGTCTACACGATGTTCTTCAAGGCGCTGATCACCACCGAGGGGCTGGCCAAGATGCTCATCCCCGAGGTCGACCCGATCGGGGCGATGCAGCCGTTCGTCGAGCGGATGGTGCGCGAGCAGTACAGCTCCGACCGGCTGCGCGCCGAGGCGTTCTACTACCTGACGTCGTTCCGCTACACCGCCCGGCGCCTGCCGCTGGTGCTCGGCCAGCTCATCGCCGACTACCAGGAGGGGCGGCTGCGGTTCCGCGCGGTCGCCGAAGAGCTACCCGAGGCGGCGGCTCGGCGGGAGCGCCAGGTCAACCGCCTGGCGATGGCGATGGTGTTCGTCGGGCTGATGCTCGGGAGCAGCCTCGCCCTGAGCGCTCCGGGGCCCAAGCTGCTCGGCATGCCGGCCGCCGCGACGATCGGCTTCACGCTGGCGCTGTTCGCCCTGGGGAGCGTGCTCCTCGCGGTGCGCCGGGCGCGCAAGCTCTGGTAGCGACGGAGCCGCCCCTCAGCCGAGGAGCACCGGCCACTTCCCCGACGTACGCATCTCGACCAGGGCTCGGCGACACTCCGCCGCGGCGTCCGGCTCGTCGCGCCGGTCGTACAGCGTCGCGAGGTGCTCCAGGACCCGACCGTGGCTCGGATCCAGCTGCCGGGCGTAGCGCAGCAGCTCGACCGCCTCGTCCAGGACCTGGCGGTCCGCCGGCCGCTCCTGGACCTGGCTCCAGGCGAGGTTCTGGAACACCTCCACCGAGGAGGGGTGCTCCAGGAGCAGCGACCGCCACAGGCGGGCCGCGGCTCCCCACCGCTCGTTGTCCATCGCGACGCGGGCCTGCCGCAGGCGCTGCGTCGCGGTCCCTTCGAGCCGAGCTCGCTGCCGCTCCTGGCGGCGAAGCTGGCGGTCGTAGGCCAGCCGCCGTCGTCGATCCATGAGCACGTCGCGACCCTCGACCACCCGGGCGAGCAGCGCACGGGCGCGGCTGCGTACCTCCGGCGGCGCCTCGGGGTCCAGCCCGGCGTCGCGCCACCGCGCGGTGCGACGCTTCCAGGCGGCGTCGATGCCGTCCCCGTCCGCGCGGCCGGAGACGCCGAGCAGCTGGTAGTAGTCCGCCTCGTACAGGGCGACGTGGTCCGACAGCACGCGGCGCCACTCGTCCCGCAGCGGCGGCGGCGGCCCGTCGGCGACCGGCACGACCAGCACGGGGGGGCGACGATCGCTGGGCCGCAGGCGCTGGGTCTGCCCCGGCGCCTGCTCCGCGGGCACCGCGTCAGCGATGCCGAGCTGGAGCATGAACCAGAGCGAGCGCAGGAGCTGTTCCCGGTCGGCCCGGGGTCGGGCGAGCAGCTGCTGGAGGGTGACGCCTTCGTCCAGGGCGCCCTCCAGCCAGTCGAGGTTCCGGGGCAACGACAGCTCGGTGTGTAGCCGGTCGAACTCCGGCCCCCGCACCACCCGCAGCGCGCTGCGCGGCGCGAGGTCGGCGGCGAGGTCCCGAACGGGGACGCGCTCCAGTTGGCGGTACAGCATCGGCACCGGGTGGATTTCGGTCGCGGCGACCCCCGCCACGAGCTGTTCCCCCTCGTGCAGCTCGAAGTCGCCGCCTCGTACGTCGAAGCAGGCGTCGAGCAACGCCCGGATCCGACGCTCCTCGGCTCGCAGCAGCTGCTCGGCGATCACGAGACCGCTGTCGAGCACGACCTGGCGGGCCGGCTTGTTGGTCTGGCGCGCGGCGAGCAGGAGCCCCGGCACCTTGCCCGGCTCGATCAGCCGATCCGAGACGAGCGCCGAGGCCAGCCCTTCGGCGGGGCTGTCGCTCCGGGCGTGGATCGGGAACCCGTCCAGCAGGAGGACCTCACGCCGCACGCCCTCACAGCTGAGCGTCAGCACCCCGCTGCGGGCCTCCTGGAAGAGCCGGATCATCAGCCGGATCAGGTCGGCCAGGCGCCACGCGCCCAGCGAGGGCGGGGGAGGCAGCTCCACCCGGACGGCGGCGTCGATGGCCGGGTGGCGCCAGCGCCCCGAGCGCGTCGCCGCGCCGGCCGCCGGCTCCGCGTCCCCCTCGTCCAGGATCGCCGCCATGCGGCGACCGAGCTCCAGGATCGACAGGGGCTTGCGGTGGAACTCCAGGGCGCCGACCGAGAGCAGCCGGGACTGGAAGTGCAGGGGGTCGTGCCAGACGGCGCTGATCATGACCACCGGAACGTCCACCCCGTCGGGGAGCCTTCGAAGCCGGGCGATGGTCTCGAAGCCGTCGATGCCCGGCAGCATCACGTCGCAGAGCACCAGGTCACACGGCTCCCGCTCGAAGGCCTCCAGGGCCTCGGCGCCGCGAGTCGCCGGCACCGGCGTCCAGCCCCGGTAGTCGACGTAGTCGCTCAGCTGCCCCAAGAAGGACGGATCGTCCTCGACCAGGAGCACACGCACGCCCCCCTCCGCGACGGCCGCGCCGCCCGAGTCGAGGGTGGTCGTCTCGGCGTCTCGAAACGACTGGGTGGTGCGTCGGCGAGGCATGCCTGCGGCTTATCCGGGGGTTGTGAACGGGACAAGCGGGATCCCCGCCCGGATCAGAACTCGCCGAAGTCGACGACCTCGTCGCGCTCCGGGACATAGCCGGAGAACACGGCGCGCAGCTGGCGCATCGCCTCGGCCTCCTCGGCCCGGCTCTCGAACTCGGTCGGCGTGGACCACACCGTCACCCAGTCCTCGGAGTCGTTGCTGTAGCGCTTGAACTCGAGCTTGCCCCGGCCGATCCCCTGGTCGATGACCCAGTACCAGGTCGGCGCGCCGTCGCCGTTCGCCTTCTCCCACTGGGACAGCCAGACCCGGGTCCGCTTGCGGGCGTCGCCGTACAGGAACATCACGCCCTGGCCCTCGCCCTCGGCCTCGAGCAGCACGAAGTCCTCGTCGATCGACCAGTAGACGAAGTCGGGGAGCTCGTCCTCTTCCAGCTCCTCGTTGCCGTCGCCGCCGTCCTCATCGAGCAGCAGGTCGTCGCCCTCGTCGAGGTCGCCGTCCTCCTCCGAGGGCTCGTCGTCCAGCTCGAGGTCTTCGTCTCCGCCCTCGTCGAGGTCCAGCTCGTCGTCGGCCTCGTCGGACTCGTCCGCAGCCGCGAGCTCGTCGTCCTCGACGTCGTCCAGCTCTTCCTCGTCGCCCAGGTCGTCGAGATCCTCGTCGAACGTCTCTTCGTCCTCGGGCTCTGCCTTCTTCTTCTTGGGCTTCTTCTTCTTCTTCTTCTTCGGCTCCTTCTTCTTCTTCTCCTTCTTGGGCTTCGGCTCCTTCTCCTTCTT
>CAYQEG010000149.1:0-20514 GCA_964416435.1 uncultured Rickettsiales bacterium | reverse complement strand
GTCGTCGTCGTCTCCCGCGGAGTCGTCGTCGTCTCCTCCGCAGCCGCCTTCGCACAGGGAGATGAGCACCGCGGTGCCGCTGGACAGGCCGGGGGTGAGGCAGCTGATCTGCAGGAACCAGCCGACGTTCACCCCGCCTCCAGCGTCGTCCTGGATGCCGGCGGTCGCGTCGGCGCCGTCGTCGTAGGCGGCGCTGCCGAAGTCGACGTCCGCCCAGTGCATCTCGATGTCACCGGACGGATACAGGTGCACCTGCATCGACCCGACGTCCGCGTTGTATCGGTTGACGCCCTCCCAGGAGACGATGAAGCGGTCCTCGACGGTGTCGTGCCAGGTGTAGGTGTCGCCGCTGCCCTGCACCAGGTCGTCCCAGAAGACGGCGATGTCGGGGGCGCTCAGGGTCCAGGGGAAGCAGGTATTGTACCAGGTGATGTCAGTCAGGGAGGAGAAGCTGATGCCGCCGTTGGCGCCGACGAGCATCTGGCCGTAGTCGCCGTCGTAGAACGGGAAGGTCCACGGCAGCGTGACCGAGACGGTCCCCTCGTCGCCCAGGCCGAGCGCCGCGCCGGGCCCCCCGGCGAGGGGGACGAAGTCGTAGGCGGTGGGGTCCCAGGTGTAGCCGTACGGGTCCGGGCCGCCCTGGGCGAGGGCGGCGGACGGGGCGAGGAGCGCGGCGGTCAGCGTGAGGAGTGCGGGTCGCATATGTGGACTTTACCGAGGGCGTGCGACAGACCAAGGAACAGGCGTGCTAGTCAACGGGGCATGACGACGCGTTCCATGCTGCCGGCCTGTCTGCTGTTCGGGGCGCTGCTCGGGTGCCCGACCGACCCGGGAGAGCCGGCGCCCGAGCCGACGCCCGACCCCGGCGACCCGATCTACTGGCCGCTCACCATCGGCCCGGCGGAGCGCGAGGCGGCGGTCAAGGGGCCAGAAGGCTGGCGGGACGGGGAGCCGATCCCGGTGGTGGTGCTGCTGCACGGCTACAGCGCGTGGGGGGAGGCCCAGGAGCTGCTGTGGGGGCTGAGCGACCGGATGGACGCCGACGGCTTCGCGCTGGTGCTCCCCGACGGCACGATCGACGACGAGGACAACCGCTTCTGGAACGCCACGCCCGCCTGCTGCGGGTGGGACAGCGACGTGGACGACGTTGGCTACCTGCTGGGGCTGATCGACGACCTGGCGTCGCAGATCGCCGTAGACCTCGACCGGGTCTACTTCACCGGCCACAGCAACGGCCACTTCATGTCCTACCGGATGGCGTGCGACGCGCCCGACCGGGTCGCGGCCATCGCGGGGCTCGCGGGCAGCGGCTTCCTGACCGAGGAGGAGTGCGCCGTAGGCGACCCCGTCCCGGTGCTTCACCTCCACGGCGACCAGGACGGCCGGGTGCCCTACGAGGGCCGCCCGGGCGACTACCCGTCCGCCCCCGACATGGCCGCCCGCTGGGCCGAGCGGGCCGGCTGCGACCTCGGCGCGGCGGAGTCGCGCGACGGGATGGACCTCACCGGCAGCGTCGACGGCGCCGAGACCGAGGTGTTGGTCTACCAGCAGGGCTGCGACCCGGGGGTCGATGTGCAGCTCTGGACGATGGTGGGCGCCGAGCACGTGCCGATCCCCAACGACAGCTTCGCCGAGGAGCTGATCGGCTGGCTCCTGTCCCACTCCCTCGCGGACCGGTAGGCCTACTTCGCGACGAGGTCCCCGCAGCTCGGGGTCCCGCTCATCACGCCCTGCTTCGTGCTCCACGCCGAGCCGACCGCGATGCCCTTCCACTGCCCGGCGGGGAACGGGCAGTCGAAGGTCTTGCCGTCCGCCGTCTCGAACGTGACGGTGTACGTCTCGGCCCGCTTGCCCTCGCGGTCGCACCCCTTGCAGGTGCCCGGCTTGACCAGCCCCGGGTCGGGCCAGGCCGGCGCCTGGGCCAACCCGCCCGCCGCTCGAGCGGTTCGGTCGGTCTTCCACCTGTCGACCTTGAAGCCACACTTGTCGTCGTAGATCGGCTCGCTCCGGTACTTCGGCTTGCAGTCCTGGTACTCGGTGAACGTGCCGTCGCCGTTGTCGCGGCGCTTCGTAGTGCAGGTCTCGCCGTCGGGGACCTGGCGGTGGTCGCGGACCTCGCTCGTGCGCGAGACCGAGTACGCGTCGCTGGGCATCGAGTCGCACCAGGTCGACTGCGCGACCGGGCCGAACACCTCGACCTCGACCGTGCGCTCCCAGGCGTGGGTGGTGGCCTGGACGTCGACCGGCTTCTTCCAGAACAGGAACAGCCCGATCACCACCACCAGGAGCACCAGCATCACGACGCAGCCGGCGCCCAGGGCCATGCCCTTGCCGCCGCCGCCGCCGCCGCCGCCGGAGTCCGGCTCGGGCTCCGGCTCGTCGCTGACCTTGCCGACGACCGCGGCGGCGTCCATCGGCGAACCGCAGTTGGTGCAGAAGTCCGCCTTCGCCGACATCGGCGAGCTGCAGGCGGGGCAGTCCTTGTCGGCGCCCACGAAGACGTGGTCCTGCACCGCGACCTTCTGGTCGTCGTTGGGGAAGTACCGCTTGTCCTCGTCCTGGGCCGCGCCGCAGCCCGGGCAATGTCGGTGGTCCAGCCCCAGCAGCCCCGGCGTGCTGCAGTAGGGGCAATCCCAGAGCATCTGGTAGGTGCCGAGATCGCGTTCTGTCACGGTGCGCTCCTCCCCGGAGGAGCCAAGCGTACGACGCCGCCGGGTTGAAGACCATCGGCCTTCCCCCCGGCGGCGCCGTCTCGCGTCGCGTCAGATCAGCCCGCGGAGGCAGCCCGCCCCTCCTTGAAGGCGTCGATCGCGAACGCGGTGTTCATCACGAGCACCGACACGAACATCGGCACGTAGTACTCGGGGGCGGCGACCTTGATGCCGAACTCGACGTAGGTCAGGCCGATGACGCCGACCAGCCAGGCGATGGCCAGGGGGATCTTCGTGCCGAGCAGCAGGTAACCGGCGCCGGGGAAGAAGAAGTTGAGGGCGGAAGCGATGGCGGGCTTGCTCATGTCGTTCTCCAGGGGGTTCTGGACGCTCAGTGCTTGCGTCACGTTGTGAATGGATAGATAGTACGAGTAGCTGGACGATCGAATAGTCGAGAGTCCGCCGGATTTGACCGAACGTCCATGGATGCCCTCAGCGAGTTCCTGTCCGCCGTCCGCGTCGACGGCAGCCTGTTCTCCCGCGCGGAGCTGGCCGCTCCCTGGGGGGTGCGCACGCGCGGCGCGGGGGACGGCATCTTCCACGCCGTCGTCGCCGGGGCCGGCTTCCTGGAGGTCGACGGGGAGCCGGTCCGCTCGTTCCGCGCCGGCGATCTGCTCGTCATGCCCCACGGGGCCGCCCACGTGCTGCGGGACGCGGCGGACAGCCCGGTCAAGCACATCTCCGAGTGGCCGACCGAGGTCGAGGCGGACGGCCTGCCCTGCCTGCGCGGGGGCGGTGACGGCGGCGGCACGTCGCTGCTGTGCGGCACGTTTCGGTTCGACGCCGAGGGGCGGGACGCGCTGCTGCCGCTGCTCCCCTCCGTGATCCACGTCCGGGGCGGCGTCGCGGGCACCGCGGCGTGGCTCGACGGCACCCTGCGCATGCTCGCCGACGAGCTGGCGTCGGGGCGCCCGGGGAGCGCCGTGCTCGTCGCACGGCTGGCGGACCTGCTGTTCGTGCACGTCGTGCGCTCGTGGCTGGAGCAGGCGCCCCAGTCGTGCTCCGGCTGGCTGGCCGGGCTGACGGATCCCCGCCTCGCGCGGGCGCTCGCCGCGATGCACGGCGACGCCGCGCACCCCTGGACCGTCGCCGACCTCGCGCGGGCGGCCGGCATGTCCCGCTCCTCGTTCTTCCAGTCGTTCAACGCCCGGGTGGGGGAGCCGCCGGCGGCCTACCTGACCCGCTGGCGGATGACCCTGGCGCGCACCCGGCTGCGGCGCAGCGACGACGGCCTGGCGGCCATCGCGGAGCGCGTCGGGTACGGCAGCGAGGCCGCGTTCTCCCGGGCGTTCAAGCGCCAGACCGGGGTGAGCCCGTCGGCGTTCCGGAGGTCTGCTCGCGCGCGCGTGAGGACCTGAGTATCGTGCGGCCTCCATGCCGCGAACCACCCCATTTCACCCCCGCACGTCCGCCCTGTGCACCTCCTTCGCCTGGAAGGAGTGGGCGGGCTACGCAGCCGTCTGCAACTACGACCGCCACAGCGAGCGCGAGTACTTCGCGTTTCGCCACACGGCGGGCTTGATCGACGTCTCGCCGCTGTACAAGTACGACGTCCGGGGCCAGGACGCCGCCGCGTTCCTGGCCCACGTCTGGACGCGCGACGTCACGCGCCTGCCCCCCGGTCGGGTCGTCTACGGGACGATGTGCAACGCCGACGGCCACGCCCTGGACGACGGCACCGTCGCCAACCTGGGCGACGGCCGGTACCGCGTCACGAGCAGCGAGCCCTGGCTGGGCTGGTACAGCAAGCACGCCCGCGGCTTCGACGTGAGCATCGAGGACGAGACGGACCGGGTCGCCGCGCTGTCGCTCCAGGGCCCGCTGGCCCGCACCATCCTGCAGCCGATGGTCGAGGAGGACCTCGACTCCGTCCGCTTCTTCGGCGTCCGCACCTGCACCCTGGCCGGCAAGCCGGGCTGGATCTCGCGCACCGGCTACACCGGCGACCTGGGCTACGAGCTGTGGATGGACCCGGACGACGCATGCCACGTCTGGGACGCGGTGCTCGCCGCGGGCGAGGACTACGGCATGCAGCCGGCGGGGCTGGACGCGATGGACGTCACCCGCATCGAGGCCGGCTTCGTGCTCCAGGGCGTCGACTACGTCAGCGCCAAGAGCTGCATCACCGAGTCCCTGAAGTCGACCCCCGAGGACGCCGGACTGGGCTGGACGGTCAAGCTGGACCGGCCCGGCTGGATCGGCCGTGACGCGCTGCTCCGGGAGCGCGACCGAGGCGGCAGCACCTGGCAGCTGGTCGGCCTCGAGCTGGACTGGGCGGAGCTGGAGCAGCTGTACGACCGCTACAAGCTGCCCCCCCACCTGGCCCCCGCCGCGTGCCGCATCGCGGTGCCGGTCTACGACAGCTCAGGCAGCAAGCAGGTCGGCCAGGCCACCTCGTCGACGTGGTCGCCGATCCTCAAGCGCTACCTCGCGGTCGCCCAGGTGCATCGTCCCTACGGGGACCTCGGCAACACCCTCAAGATCGAGCACACGCCCGAGTTCGAGCGGTGCCAGATCACCGCGACGGTCGTCGACAAGCCCTTCTACAACCCCCCGCAGAAGACCTTCACCCCGAAGAAGGCGCAGAAGAAGGGGGCCGCCGCATGAGCACCCTGGGAACCAACAGCCAGCCCTACGACGCGGTCATCATCGGCGCCGGGCACAACGGGCTGACCTGCGCCGCCTACCTGGCCCGCGCCGGTCGCAAGGTCCTGGTGCTCGAGCGTCGGCCCCGCGTCGGCGGCGCCGCGGTCAGCGAGTCCCACTACCCGGGCTTCACCTACTCCGTCTGCAGCTACGTGGTCAGCCTGCTCCGCCCCTGGATCATCCGGGACCTCGACCTGGTGAAGCACGGCCTGCAGATCGTGCCCCTGGAGTGCAGCTACACGCCTCAGCCCGACGGGCCGGGCCTGTGCCGCTGGCCGGACCCCGACAAGACGCGACAGGAGATCGCGCGGCTGAGCCCCCGGGACGCCGACACCTACCCCGAGTTCGGCCGCACCCTCGGCCGGTTGTCGCGCTTCGTGAAGCCGTTCATCGACAGCCCCGCGCCCGATCCGCTGTCGCTCAACCCCAAGGAGCTGTGGGGGCTGCTCGGCATGGGCCGGCAGTTCCGCGAGCTCGGCGACGACCTGGCCGCGCTGCAGTTCAAGCTGACGACCATGTCCGGCGTCGACTTCCTCCGGGAGTGGTTCGAGTCGGACCAGCTCATCGCGCCGATGTCGTGCAGCGGCATCATCGGCACGTTCCTGGGGGTGAAGTCTCCGGGCACCGCCTACGTGCTCCTGCACCACTACATGGGCGAGATCGACGGCAGCTCCCGGGCCTGGGGCTTCGCCGTCGGCGGCACCGGCGCGATCAGCGAGGCGATCGCCTCGTCGGCCCGCAGCTTCGGGGCGGAGGTCCGCTGCGAGGCGGGCGTCGCGAAGGTGAGGGTGGCCGGCGGCAAGGCGACCGGCGTCGTGCTCGAGAACGGCGACGAGATCGCCGCGAAGACCGTAATCAGCGGCTGCGAGCCGCGGCTGACCTTCGACAAGTTCGTCGGCGCCGAGCACCTGCCGGACGAGTTCGTCACCCAGGTCGGCCGGTACAAGTGCCGCGGGAGCAGCGGCAAGGTCAACATCGCGCTGGACCGGTGGGTCGACTTCGAGCACCGCCCCGGGGACGGCATGCACGTGCGGGGGGACGTCGCCATCGCGCCGTCCACCGACTACCTCGAGCGGGCCTACGACGAGGCGAAGTACGGCGACTTCAGCAAGCGGCCGTACATCAACCTGGTGTTCCCGTCCCTGCTCGACCGCGGGATGGCGCCTCCGGGCAAGCACGTGATGAGCTGCTTCGTGCAGTACGCGCCCTACGACATCGCCGAGGGGCCCGAGAACTGGCCGAGCAAGCGGGAGGCCTTCGGCGACGCCGTCGTCGACACGCTGGCCGAGTACATGCCCGGCCTCAAGGACGCGATCCTGCACCGGCAGGTGCTCACGCCCTGGGACATGGAGCAGGAGTTCGGCCTGACCGAGGGGAACATCTTCCACGGCGAGCTCGGCCTGGAGCAGCTGCTGTTCCAGCGGCCGGTGTCCGGCTGGGCGCGCTACAAGACGCCGCTGCGCAACCTGTGGCTGTGCGGCTCGGGGGCCCACCCCGGCGGCGGGATCATGGGCGCGCCCGGCGGCATCGCCGCCCAGCAGATGCTGAAGCAGGGAGCGGTCTGATGCCGGACGTCATCGTCGTAGGAGGCGGACACAACGGGATGGTCGCGGCCGCGACCCTCGCCAAGGCGGGGCGCAAGGTCGCCCTGCTGGAGCGCCGGAGCGACGTCGGCGGGGTGTGCGACCTGCTGATGGAGACCGCGACGCTGTCGGCGTCGGTCGCCCGGTCGCTGCACCTGACGCCGCCGGAGCACGGTCCGCCGTCGGCGCTCGCGCTGAGCTCCGACGGCCGCCGGCTGGACCTCGGCGGGGCCATCGACGACCCGGGCTACGCCGGCTGGCGGGCCTGGGTCGACAAGGCGCGCGCGGCGCTCTCGGCGCAGCTCGACGCCCCGGCGCCCGACATCCGCAGCAGCGCCCCCCTGTGGCCGCTGGCGAAGGCGGGCATGGCTGTCCGCAAGCTCGGGCGCAAGGACATGATGGAGCTGCTCCGGTCGGCGCCGTCCTGCGTGGACGACTGGCTGTCCGAGCACATGGCCGACCCGCTGCTCAAGGCGGCGCTGATGGCGCCGGCGCTGCACGGCACCTGGATGGGGCCGAGGTCGCCGACTTCGGCGGCGTCGCTGCTCTTGCTGGAGGCGACCCGCAGCCCGGTCGACTGGGGACCGGCCAGCCTCGCGGGCCAGCTCAAGGCGGTCTGCGAGGGGGCCGGCGTCGAGATCTCGGTCGACGCCGACGTCGCGCGCATCCGGGTGGAGGACGGTCGGGTGGCCGGGGTGGAGCTGGTCGACGGTACGGCGATCGACGCCGCCGTCGTGCTGTCCGCGGTGGGACCCCGCCGGACGCTCCTGAAGCTGCTGGACCCGCGCGCGGTGCCCGGGAAGACGGCCCACCAGGCCGAGGTGATCCGCCTGCGGGGCACCCTGGCGCAGCTGCGGCTGGAGTGCGATCCGTCGTTCGCGTGGCCGGCCGACCGGCTCCGGATCGTCGACGACCCCCTGCACCTGGAGCGCGCGTTCGACGACGTCAAGCACCGACGCACCCCGTCGGCGCCGCCCCCGCTGGAGGTCGGCGTGGGGTGCCACGGCAGCCACGTCTCGGTCAACATCTGGAGCGCCCCCTACGAGCTGGACGGCGGCTGGACCGGCGACGCCCGCGAGGCCCTGACTCACGCCGCGATGCTGTCCCTGGAGGCGGCGGTCCCCGGCGCGGCCGACGCGTGCACCGTCCAGGCGCTCCTGACCCCCGCCGACATCGAGCAGGAGTACGGGCTGGAGGGTGGCCACCCCATGCACGGGGAGCTGGCCCTCGATCAGCTGGGGCCGATGCGCCCGAGCATGCACCTGTCGCGCTACACGACCCCCATCGCCGGGCTCTTCCTCGGCTCGGCCGGGGTCCACCCCGGCGGCGGCATCAGCGGCCGACCCGGGGCGCTGGCGGCTCGGGCGGTGCTGGGGCGCTAGCCGGACCGAAGCGGTCCACGAGGACCTCGCGAAGCTCGCCCAGGCCGAAGGGCTTGTGGAGCACCCGGTTGTCGATCGTCGGCAGGAAGCTGCTCGCCTGGGGCGTGAACGCGCCGCCGGTCATGAACACCACCCGTCCGGCCAGGTCCGGCCGCTCCGACTCGAGCCACTCGAACAACTCCTGCCCGGACACCCCCGGCATCATCAGGTCGAGCAGGATGAGGTCGAAGTCGCCGTCCCGGAGGTAGCTCAGCGCCTCGGTCGCGGACGTCACCGCGGTGACGTCCTGCCGCTGGCCCAGCAGGTCCCCGATCATCTCTCCGATCGCCCGCTCGTCGTCGACCGCGAGCACCCGGCGTCCGCGCCGGGGCAGTAGCGGGGCCTGCTCGGGCGTCGGCTCGGCCACCGTCCTGGCCTGCTCCGGCTCGACTCGAGGCAACACGACCGTGAACGTAGTCCCCCGGCCGGCCCGGCTCTTCACGGTCATCGTGCCGCCGTGTGACTCGATGATTCGGCGGCTCACCGGCAGCCCCAGGCCGATCCCCTCCGCCGCCGCCCGCGTCGTGAAGAAGGGCTCGAACAGCCGGTCCAGGAGCTGGGCGGGGATGCCTCGTCCCGTGTCGATGATCTCGATGTGGATCGATGGGTCCACGGCTCGAGCCCGCACCCGCACCTCGTTGCGCTGGGCGTCCCCGTCGTCGATCGCCCGAGCCGCGTTGAGCAGCAGGTTGAGGAACACCTGGCCCAGCTGGGACTCGTTGCCGAGCACCTTCAGGTCGGCCGGTACATCGACCGTCAGCTTCGCCCGGTGCCGGATCTCGTGCCCGGCCATCGTCACCGCGGCGTCCATCGGCAGGTCGACCGGCACGACGGTCCGGGGCGCGCCTTCGCCCCCCCGGGCCAGGCTCAGCAGCCGGGTGACGATGTCGCGGACCCGGTTGGCCCCGACCAGCGCCTGGGTGGTCCTCCGCTTCAGGTCGCCCAGCTCCTCCGGGGTCGCGGGGGTCGAGCCGTCCGGGTCCAGGTAGGCCCCGAGGCCGTCGTCGACCTCACGGAGGGAGTGCAACACGAACGTCAGCGGGTTGTTGATCTCGTGGGCGACGCCGGCGGCGAGCTGCCCGACCTCGCGCAGCCGCTCGGTGTGCTCCAGCTGGGCCCGCGCCTGGCGGAGCTCGTCGTACAGCTGGTGCAGCTGCGAGTAGGCGCGGGTGATCTGTTCGTAGTCCGACACGGACGGCTGGCCGTCGGGCACGTGACGGAAGTCTGCACCCTCCTCGGCCTGGACCTGGAGGTAGAAGCGACAGCTCATGCACGTCGCGAGCTTGTTGGCGAAGGTGCCGTGGACCTGCCCGTCGCAGAAGGTGCCCGCGACCGCCCAGCAGATGCGTCCGCCCTTGCGTCCGCGGTTCAGGCCGTCGGTGTGCTCGTTCGTGGTGCTGGGGCAGATGCCGAGCGCGTCTACGCCGTGGCCGCCGGGCTCGCGCCCGCAACCCATGATCTCCCAGCAGTTGCGCAGCGGGACGGGCATTGCGCCGGTCTCCCCTCACCCCGACACGCTACCTCCGGACGCGCCGGTTTGGGACAACCGAGACTTGGCAAGTTGGCTACCGCCGCCGTCGGACGATCATCGGCGCGCACATCAGGGCCGCCATGAGCGCCAGCCCGGCCTGGACCGGTCGCGCGCCCAGGGGGCTGCGGCGGAACGCCGAGGCGGTCTGGGAGACCTCGGCGCCGGGCAGGATCGACTCGGCGGGGTAGGTCTCGGTCGCCTCCGAGCAGGTGATCCCTTCGCCGTTCCCGCTCACCACCGCGGCGCCGCCGTCGGCGCAGTCGCACGTCGGGAAGCCGCTGACGACGACGCAGCTGCCGCCGGCGCCGCAGTCGAACTCGGCGCACGCGTCCAGCGACGGGGCGTCGAGCACCGCGTCGCCGATGACGTCGAAGTCGGTCCGCTGGCAGGTGATGGTCGGCTTGAGCGCGCCCCGGCTGCCGATGATCGGCTCGTCGATGAGGCGGGCGGTGGTGCCCGGGCCGCAGACGCAGCCGACCGCGCCGTCGGCGGTCGTGGCGCACTCGGCGCCTTCGCCGCAGTAGGTGTCACCGCACGGGTGGTACTCGAGGTCCTCGCAGCTGACGCCGCTCATGTCGATCATGGAGTCGACCGCGAGCGCCTCGGTCGCCGGCGCGAAGGCCGGGTCCTGGGTCATCTCCCAGCCGGAGATCCGCGTGTACATGCGGGTCAGGTAGCTGTGCCGCCCGGACAGGTCGTCGATCCAGGCGATCTCGCCGCTGTAGTCGGTCGAGTTGTTGGCCCAGCGGCTCGAGACGAGGTCGCCGATGGGGGACGTGGAGCCGGCGGACTCGGTGACGAAGGCCCGGCCGCCCGCCTGGTCGACCATGTAGCTGACCAGCGGGTAGTAGCTGTTCTGGCCGTTCCACTGGTCGACCCGCAGCCCGCGGGGGTCGACCTGCAGGTTGGCCCAGTTGCTCGACTGCCAGGCCTGGGCGCCGGCCACGAAGACCATGACGCCCATCTCGGGCTCCGCCCCGACCGACGTGAGCACGAGCGGGACCGACGGGGCGGTGCCGGGGTACGTCATGCGCAGCGGCGCGATCTCCTCGACGTCGGCGCCAGGGGCGAGCCGCATGGCGAGGAACTTGGAGCCCTGGCTGGCGTACTGGACGATGAACGGCTCCATCGCCTCGGTCAGCAGGAAGCCGTTCTCGCTCAGCCAGTCGACCAGCAGGGCGGGATCGTCGGCGGAGACCACCTGGGAGTCGTAGGGGCCGACCTGCGGGAGATCCTCCACCTCGACCGCCGGCGGCTCCGGCTCGCCCCCGGCGGTGTCGGCCGTCATGTAGCTGCGCGTCGCCGACTCGGCGCAACCGAACGGAGAGCTGCAGCCCCGACCGTAGCCGACGTCGTCGTAGTAGCCCCACTCCTCGCCGCACCACGGCACGTTGACCACCTGGGGGGCGGTCGCGTCGTCCAGCAGCGACAGCGTCTCGGCGGGCACGACGTCGAGCACGGGGGTGTCCGACACCGGCACCACCCAGGCGAACTCGCCGGGGTCGCCCGAGTAGCTGATCTCGACCGTCGTCGAGACCGTGCCGTCACCGTTGATCTCGAACAGGATGCGCTCGGCGTTCTGCTCGACGGGGACGAGGTTGGCGTTGCTGCAGAACAGCCCACCGCAGGCGGAGGCGGCCGCGGGGACCAGCCAGGCCGCGCCGGCGGCTGCGAGGAGGACGAGGCGGATGGGATGGGTCATGGCGACCGGTGATTGCAAGGGTGGCCCCCCCCCAAGCGGGCGAATCACGGCCCCTTTCCGGATCTCTCCGATCTCGGTTCCCACGCGCGTGGCAGTACGATGTGGCGATGCGGTCTGCCCTGATCCTCGGCCTCGCGGCGCTGCTGAGCGGCTGCCCGACCCCCTCGGACGACGACGACGTGACGGACGACGACGACGTCACGGACGACGACGACGTCACGGACGATGACGACGTCACGGACGATGACGACGCGATGGACGACGACGACGCGACGGACGACGACGACGCGGCCCCCGATCCCTGCTCGGACATCGTGACCTTCGAGACGGGGCTGGACCCGACCCGCTACTACGACGTCGATCCCGACGCGAGCCCCGGGGCCGGGGACGGGAGCGAGGAGAACCCCTTCGCGACGCTCGCTGAGGCGGCCGCGGTGGTCCAGCCGGGCGAGGCGATCGCCTTGCACGCCGGCACGCATCCCGGCGGCAATACGCTGACCGACCTGCACGGCGAGCCGGGCGCGCCGATCTGGATCGGTCCGGCGCCGGGCGAGGCGGCGCCGGTGGTGATCGACGCGGCTGGCGGCAGCGAAGCGCTGCACCTGGTGCGCCCCCGGTACGTGGTCGTCCACGGCCTCGAGGTGACCGGGGCCGCTGACAACGGCATCAACGCCGACGACGGCGGGGCCTACGACGACGCCGAGGCGGCCCACCACGTGGTGTTCCGGGACCTGGACCTGCACGACATCGGCCCGGGCGGGAACCACGACTGCCTCAAGCTGAGCGGGCTGCGCGACTACTGGGTGCTCGACTCCACGTTCGCCCGCTGCGGGGGCGACGGGAGCGGCTCGGCCGTGGACCACGTCGGCTGCCACGACGGCCTGATCGCGCGGAACACGTTCGAGGATCTGTCCGCCAACGCCGTGCAGAACAAGGGCGGCACGACGAACGTCGAGATCCGCTGGAACCGCATGTTCGACGCCGGCAACCGCTCCGTGAACATGGGTGGGAGCACCGGCCTGACCTTCTTCCGGCCGCCGGTCTCGGAGACCGAGCCGAACGCCGAGGCCCGCGACATCCGGGTGCTCGGCAACCTGATCGTCGGAGCCGAGGCTTCGGTCGCCTACGTCGGCTGCATCGGCTGCGTCGTGGCCCAGAACACGATCGTCGACCCGGACAAGTGGGTCCTGCGCATCCTGCAGGAGCGGCTGTCCGACGAGACCTACGAGTTCGAGACGGTTTCGGGCGGTCGATTCGTCAACAACCTCGTCTACTTCGACCGCTCCCAGCTGTCGGTGTTCGTCAACATCGGGCCCGACACCGCGCCCGAGACCTTCGTCTTCGCCGGCAACCTCTGGTACGCCCACGACGACCCGGGCGCCTCGACCCCCGACCTGCCGGCGGCCGAGACCGGCTCGGTCGTCGGCGAGGACCCGGCCTTCGAGGACGACCCGCTGACGGGCGACGGCTCCATCCGGGGGGACTCCCCGGCGGTGGCCTCCGGCGACGCCGCCGAGGCCGGCTGGCTCGCCGGCGACATCACCGGTCGGTGCTACGGATCTCCCCCGACGATCGGGGCCTGGGCCGCGCCCTAGGCGTCACCGCTTCCGCAGCCGCTCCTCCTTGCGGAGCATGCGCCCCCGGAGCCAGCGCGCCAGGCGGATGGCCCGCAGCGCCTGGTGGGGGCCGACGAGGTGGTCCTTCGGCGGCTTCGCCCCCATCGCCACGAGCACGTCCGCCAGGGGAAGCTCCATCTGGTCCTGCAGCTTGATCCAGTCCGCCATCAGCACGGCGTAGGGGCGCATCAGCGGCCCGATCCCGTACCGGACCTGGGTCGTGCCGAGCACGTACAGGTGCTTGTGCCCCGGTCGCAGGGCGCCGCCGACCAGCTGGGCCGTCTTGCCGATGACCGGCACGAGCCCCTCGGGCAAGAACGGGAAGCTGACGTGGAAGCCCGTGGCGCAGACCACGACGTCGTAGGTCGCCTCCTCGCCGTCGCTGAACCGGATCGTCTCTCCGACGCCCGCCTCGACGTCCGGCCGCACCCGGATGCGGCCGTGCTTGAGGTAGTGGAACACCTCGCTGTTCACCGTCGGGTGGGCCTCGTACAGCTTGTGGTCGGGCTTCGGCAGCCCGTAGTCCGTGTACCTGCCGAGCACGATGCGGCGCAGCAACGCCGAGATCGCGCGCTGCAGCCAGAGGGGCGCCCAGGGGTGCAGCAGCTCCACGCTGGGCACCCCGAAGATCGTCTTGGGGAGGAAGTGGTAGCCGCGGCGCAGACTCCAGTCGCACGACGCGCCCACCCGAGCCGCCTCCGACGCCAGGTCGCAGCCCGAGTTGCCGCCCCCGAGCACGAGCACCCGCTTGCCCTCCAGCTCCGTCGGTCGCTTGTACTGCTTGGAGTGCAGCAGCACCCCCGTGTAGTCGGCCGTCCACGGCGGCAGCGCCCGGTCCCAGTGGTGGCCGTTGCAGACCAGCACGCCCTTGAAGACCCGCTGCACCGTGGCGCCGTCGGCCTGCGTCAGGGTGACCGCCCAGCCCCCCTCGTCCCGGGGCACCACGGAGATCACCGGGCACTCGAACACGATGTTGGCGCGCAGCGCGAACTGGTCGGCGAAGGCGTCGTAGTAGTCGCGCATCTGCACCCGGCCGGGGAAGTCGGGGTAGTCCGCGGGCATCGGCCAGTCGGGGAACTCCGTCGTCCTGCGGCTGCTGATGATGTGGGCCGTCTCGTAGACGCCGTGAGCCCAGTTGCCGCCGACGTGGTCCGTCGCTTCGACCTGGACGTACGGGATCTCGGCCTCGATCAAGGCCTTCGCCATGGCCAGGCCCATGGGGCCGGCGCCGATGATGAGTTGCAGCCCCGAGCAGTCGTCGGGCAGCGACGTGCTCGGAGCGCCGGGCTCCGAGCCCATCAGTGCTTCAGCGACCAGGTGACCTTCTGCCGCTCGCCTTCCCAGGGCGGGAAGCTCAGCTTGTTCACCTCACGGCTGATGCAGCTGTCCAGGCCCGTGCCGCTCCAGCCGCTGGTCGTCACCCTCGCGCGGCTCACCGAGCCGTCCGGGTTGATGTTGAACCGCACCGACAGGGGGCTCGGCACGTCGGCGCCGCGGTCCTTCTCGGTCGCGATGCAGCGCTTGATGGCGGCGTTGTTGTCGATGATCAGGCCGATCACCGTGTTGGACGGGCCCTCCGTCGCGGCCGCCGGCTCCGGCGTCGCGCGCGGGGTCGGCTCGGGCGTCGCTTCCGGGGTGGGCTCGGGGGTGGGCTCCGGCGTGCGCTCGGGGCGCGGCGTGCGCTCCTCACGCGGGGTCGGCGTGGCCCGCGGGGTCGGCGAGCCCGACGGCGTGGGGGTCGCCCGCGGAGTCGCAGACGCCTCGGGGGTCGGCGTGACGCCCGGCTCGGGAGTCGCCGCGGGGGTCTCGTCGCCCTCGGCGGGGGTCTCGTCACCCTCGACGGGGGTCTCGTCCCCTTCGGCCGGCGTCGCGTCCGGGAGCTCCACCTCGGGGGTGGGCTCCGGGGTCGGGGCGTCCGGCGGGCTCACGTCCTCGGGGCACAGGCCGAGCTCGACGTCGCCCTGCGCCTCGAGCTGCTCCTCGACCTCGCAGATGAGCTTGTCGGCGTAGCCCATCTTGAAGGCGACGAGGGCCAGGATCAGCAGGAGCAGCACCAGGCCCGCGCAGCCGCTGCAGCCCTGCATCAGGCAGGAGCCCTTCTTCTTCTTCTTCTTCTTCCCGCCACCGTCGTCGTCGTCGTCCGGCTCCGGGGTCGGGGCCGGGGTCGGCGCGGGGGCAGGAGCGGGCTCGGAGACCGGCTCGGGGGCCGGGGTCGGCACGGGCGCGGGCCCCTCGGAGGCCTCCTCGAGGTCGATCTCGACCTCCACCTCGGGCTCGGGCGCGGGGGTGGGCTCCGGTTCCGGGGCCGGCTCGGGCTCGGGGGTGGGCTCGGGCTCGGCGGGGGCCGGCGCGGCGGCCGCCGGGTGGTCCCCGGTCGGCTGGCCGACGGCCACGAGGGCGCCGGCGAGCTTCTCCAGGGACGCGTGGCGCCCGTCGACCTCCGGGCTGAGGGCCTTGCCGACCACCGCGGCGGCGGCGCCGAGGGAGGCGGCCGGCTCGGGGCCGACGATCTTGGCGGCGGACATGACCGCCTCGTTGGCGTCATCCGCCCAGGGCAGGCTGCCGGCGAGCAGGCGATGGAGCAGCAGGCCCATCGACCAGACGTCGGCCCGGTCGTCGGCGTCGGTGCTCTCGGCCAGCTCCGGGGCGACGTAGGCGACGTCCTCGGGGCCGGCGCCGGCGCCGGCGAGGAGCCGCGCGGCGGTCGGGCGGGCGAGGCCGCAGTCGAGGACGACCGCGCCGTCGTCGGTCGCGATGATCGTCTCGGGGGACAGCCCGCCGTGCACGACGCCGCGAGAGTGGGCGTAGCCGACCGCCTCGAAGACGGCGCTCACGATGCCGAGGGCGCGGTCCTGGGCGATCGGGCCGTCGCTCTCCTCGAGCAGCTCGGCCAGGCGCTGCCCGGCGACCGGCTTGACCGCGATGGCGATCAGGCCGCTCTCGATCGTCGACGAGACGACCTCGGCGAGCCCGGCGTGCTTCACCTTCAGCCCCGGGTCGGACTCGTCCTTGGCGCGGGCGACGTAGTCGTCGTCCGACGCGAGGTCGGGGTGCACCACGCGAAGCCAGACGTCGCCACCCTGGCGCTCGGCCACGGAGTCGATCTGGTGCCGGGCGACGTACCACGCGCCCAGCGCGTCGACCCACAGCTCGGCGCTGACGTTGTAGCTACCGATGGCCTCGGGGTGGTCCCGCTCGTCGGGCTGACGCTCGGTCGTCTCCGCGAGGTCCGGGACCGCCGGCATCGAGTGCGTAGACGGGGGGCCGCCGAGGATTCGCTTCTTCTCGACCTCGAACTCGTCGCGGGTGAGGAGCCCGCGATCGAGGAGATCCGCAAGGTCCTTCAGCTGCTGTGTCTTGCTCGGCATGCTTCCTCCGGCTCCGTCGCGCGCGAACCTTAACGGAGGAGGACCAATCCCCCAAGTCGCACAACCGTGTGGTTCTACACAGGATCAGCCGATGCCGCAGCCGGGGTCCCGGGGCCGGACGGAGGGGCCGGGTCGATCAGGGGGCGAAGACCTGCTCGCCCCCCACGATCGTGCGCAGCGTCCGCACCTGGAGCAGGCCGGCCGCCGCCAGTGAGCGCGGGTCCCGATCGACGACCGTGAGGTCCGCCGGCGCGCCGACGCGGAGCACGCCGCGGTCCTGGCCGGCCACCTCCGCCGGGGTGCGCGTGAACGCGATGAGCGCTTCGTCGAACGTCAACCGCTGGTCCGGGAGCCAGCCGCCGTCGGGCTGACCCTCGGCGTCCTGCCGACTGACCGCGGCGTACAGCCCGAACCAGGGGTCGATCTCCTCGACCGGCGCGTCCGAGCCGAACGCGAGCACCGCTTCGGCCTCGATCATGCGACGCCAGGCGTAGGCCCCGGCGAGCCGCTCGGGCCCCAGGCGATCGGGCGCCCACGGCATGTCCGAGGTGGCGTGGGTCGGCTGCATCGACGCGACGATGCCGAGCTCGGCGAGGCGGGGGATGTCGTCGGGGTCGACGATCTGGGCGTGCTCGATGCGGTGCCCGCGGTCGCGCTCGTCGCCCTGGGCGGCGGCGATGGCGTCGATGGTGACCCGGTTGCCTCGGTCGCCGATCGCGTGGATGGCGAGCTGGAACCCGGCGTCGTGGATCTGCCGCGCGCGCGTAGTCAGCTGCTCCGGCTCGTAGATGAGCAGGCCCGACGTGTCGGGACGGTCGCTGTACGGCGCCAGCAGCGCCGCGCCGCGGGAGCCGAGGGCGCCGTCGGCGAACAGCTTGACCCCGACGACGGACAGGCGTCCCGCCTCGCTCGGTCCCTGCTCGATCACCGCGTCGATGCCGTCGCTCCCGCCGGACAGGTAGACCACGACGTTCAGCCCGAGCTGATCGGCCTCCGCGAGCTCCCGGAGCACCCCGAGCTCGGTGACGCCGACGCCCATGGTGTGGACCGACGTCAGCCCGACCTTCTGGCAGGCCTCGATCCCGCGCAGCACGTCGGTCCGGACCTCGTCTCGGGTGGCGCTCGGCAGCGCCTCGGCCGCCACCCCGATGGCCGCGTCGACGAGCACCCCGGTGGGCGCCCCGGCGGCGTCGCGGATCAGCTCGCCCCCCGGGGGATCGGCGGTGCTCGCGTCGATGCCGGCCAGCGCCAGCGCGGCGGAGTTGAGCCAGACCGCGTGCCCGTCGATCCGGGTCAGCCAGACCGGGTGGTCGGGGGCGGCGGCGTCGAGCGACGCGACCGTCGGGAACGCCTGCACCGCCCAGTCGTTCTGGTCCCAGCCCCGGCCCCGGATCCAGGCGCCGGGGGGCGTGGTCCGGACCGCCTCGGCGACCCGGTCGATGACCGCCTGCTCCGACGTGGTCCCCTTGAGGTCCAGCTGACGGGCGGATCGGCCGAGCCCGCGCAGGTGCATGTGTGCGTCGGTCAGCCCCGGCAGGACCACCGCGCCCTGGAGGTCGACGCGTCGCCCGGGCAGGTCCGCGGGGGGCTCGCCGTCGAACAGGTGGGTGATCCGGCCGTCGGCGACCCGCAGGCCCCATGCCTCGGGGTGGGCCACGTCGCCGGTGATCACGGTGGCGTTGGTGTAGACGACCGAGCCGTCGTCGCCGGCCATGGCGGGCTCCGGGGTGGTGGGAGGGGAGGGGGCGCCGCACCCGAAGAGAGCGGCGGCGACGAGCAGAGCGGCGGCACGCATGGCGGCGGAGTCTACTCGGTTATGCTTCGCCGCCGAGGGGCTGGAGGAGCACGTGAACGAAGAAGTGGACGCGACGGACGAGTTCGGACCGGTGGGGCCGACGCTCCTGACCAACCTCGGCGGCGGCGCGCTCATGCTCGCGGCCCTGATGACGCTCCTGGCGGGCGGGATGATCTGGAAGACCGGCTACTACACCCCGGTGACGACCCCGGCTGGAGCGTCGATGTCGTTCCTCGGGCTGTTCGGGCTGATGTGCGGCGGAGGCATGATCAAGGCGCGCGACTGGGCCGCGATCGTGGGCGCCGGCCTCACCGGGCTCATGCTCCTGGTGAACCTGGGGTTCAACATCTGGGCGGGGCTGAACGGCGGGCTCTACAGCTGGTCCGCGTTCGCCATGGTGTTCACCATGATCGCCGCCATGTTGGTGCCGTTCGCGATCAAGGACTGCCTGGTCGCGAGCCGCAACCGGCGCAAGCTGCTCGAGGGGATCTGAGCCCGCTCAGGCGATGTCGCAGCCCATGTCGGAGCCGCAGCACATCGGGCTCTTGATCTTGCCGTGACCCTCGGGGCACTTGCTGACGTGCACCTCGGTGCCGTCGGGCTTGGTGATGCTGTCGTGCACCAGCGGCTTGTCGCACTTGGCACAGGTCGCGTTCACGGCCATGCCGCACTTGTCACAGGAGTAGGTAGCCATCGGGTCGCTCCTCGAGGGTTGGGATGAGGAGCGGGATGGTAGCGCGTCGGGCTACGGCTCGCCGGGCCCGCCGGAGACGCTGACCACGAAGATGAGGTCCCACTCGGCCAGGATGACCGCGCCGTCGCCGTACAGCGTCGTCGGCACGGTGTAGACGGTGTCCGACCACATCGACTCCAGCTCCTCGGAGCTGGGCTGGAGGGTCAGGGTGAACGTGACCGTGTTGAGGGCCGGGATGTCGTAGTAGGCGGGCGGGTCGACCAGCACCAGGGTGCCGTCGGGGTCCTCGGCCTCCAGCGTCATGTCGTAGGTGACGTTGAGGGTGAACTCCTCGATCGCCTCGACCACGGTGTCGACGATGGCGTAGCTGTCGGCCTGGTAGACCATCCACTCGCCGGCCTCCGGGGCGCCGCTGCCGTTGAGGTCGATCCAGCTGTCCGTGAACTGGGCGATCGCCTCCATCGCGGGGATCGGGTCGGTGGTCGACGCCGCGACGCCGATCGCCTTGGCGTTGATGTCCTCGAGCGCGGCCTGGAGCATCGGGGAGGCGGCGTCCATCGCGCAGCCGGGGGGCGGGCTGTTGCCCTTGGGGCCCTCGCCGAACGGCGGCAGGGAGTTCCGCATGGTCGCGTCCGTCGAGTACACCAGGATCGGCACCGCGCCCTCGCGGAAGCCGTTGCCGCCGATGTCGCCGGCGCCGCCGACGCCGGGGCTGCCCCAGCCGGCGACGCCGCCGCCGAACGCGTCGACCGGCTGCGTCTGGTACGGCTGCACGTCGGTGGCCGAGTTGTAGACGCCGTTGCAGTCCTGGTCGTAGCCGAAGCCGGTGGCGGCCTGGTAGAGCGCCTCGATGGTCGCCTCGCTCCAGTCGTCGCCGCCGTCGGCGGTCAGGCTGGCGAGGGCCGACTGCGCGAGGTCCGCCGAGGACGTCTGCTGCTGGCGGGGGTGGAACGGCTTGTCCGGCGCGCTGCCGTAGCCGTAGCCCGGGTCGACGCCCGGCGGGGTGTAGTTGTAGTCGTCGAAGGACGCTACGCCGAAGGTCAGGTCCGGGATGAACGACTCGATCTGCTCGGCGACGTCGATGAAGTTGCCGGCCACGTCGTCCAGCGTGCCCGTCATCGAGCAGGTCTCGTCCAGGATGAACATCACGTCGCCCAGCTGGATCTGGGTCTCGTAGGTGACGGTCACCTCGCTGATCTCGTAGTTCGGGATCTGACCGTTGAAGCCGTCGCAGATGTCGTCGGGATCGAGCGGGTCGCTGCCGCACTCCTCCTCCTGCAGGTCGGTCCAGCCGTCGCTGTCGGAGTCGGAGTTGGTGGGGTCGGGGTCCTCGTCGTCGGGGATGCCGTCGTTGTCCGAGTCGTTGTCCAGGAAGTCGTCGATGCCGTCGCCGTCGCTGTCGCCCTCGGCCTCTTCGTCGTCGGGGATGCCGTCGCCGTCGGTGTCG
>CAYQEG010000148.1:6293-20704 GCA_964416435.1 uncultured Rickettsiales bacterium | reverse complement strand
TCGGACCGCGGGCCTGTCGGATCCGTGGTCACACAACCTGGGCGGCACAGTGAGGTTTCCGGTGCCCGGCCCGCCCGCCCCAGGCGGGCCCGATCTGGCGGATCCACCAGGGCCAACGTGGGTGACCGTCCACGCCGGCAGCGACCAGTTACTGCTCAGGGTCGCGGCGACCGACGACCTGTTGACGCCACGCCGTGGCTTGCTCAATACCCTCCGCGGCCAGCCTGTTCCTCGGGTTCGTCAGGCTGAGGTAGAGCGTCTGCCGACGGGCGGCTCCTGCACCTTCGAGCTCCTCGACGACGGCACCCTGCTGCAGCTGTAGGATCACGGCGCTCGCAGGGCCGGCGGCTTCGTATTCCACGTCTGGGTGTTTCGTCTACACTCCCGCGCCATGCACCAGTACCAGCGCGACTTCGTCGACTTCCTCCTCGAAGCGGGGGCCCTCCGCTTCGGCGAGTTCACGCTCAAGAGCGGACGCACCTCGCCGGTGTTCCTGAACACCGGGCTGCTGGACACCGGCTCCCGGCTCCGGCGGCTCGGCTCGGCCTACGCCGAAGCCGCGCTGGACCGGCTCGGGGCGGACGGCTTCGACGTGGTCTTCGGGCCCGCCTACAAGGGCATCCCGCTGTCCATCGCGACGGCCATGAGCCTGTCCGAGAAGGGCGTCGACAAGGCCGCCCTGTCCGACCGCAAGGAGGCCAAGACGCACGGCGCCGAGGCGAGCGGCACCCCGATGGCGAAGCGGCTGCTCGGCCGCGTTCCGGCGCCGGACGCGCGGTTCGTGATGGTCGACGACGTGCTCACGACGGGTGGGACGAAGGTCGAAGCGGCGGCGCTCCTGAAGGAGGTGGCGCCCGACGGCACGGTCGTGGCGCTGCTCATCGTCCTGGACCGCCAGGAGGTCCGCCCCGACGGCGTCAACGCGGTCGCCGCGTTCACCGAGCAGAGCGGCGTGCCGGTCCTGCCGGTGGTCACCCTGACCGAGACGCTCGCCTACCTGCGCGACGCCGGCCGCCTGCCCGACGACGACCACGGTCGCTGCCTCGCCTATCTCGCGCAGTACGGCACCGACCAGGCGAAGGCCTGGGCCGCCGACCAGCGCGCCGGCTGACGGGTCATTGCGGGAACCGGGTTTGTTGACCGCGGATCCGAAGGCCCCGCGGTTCGAGGTCCAGGAGCGACGAGGGAGCAAGGTCGCTCCCTTGTGACCGAGGAGCGACGCCGAGATCGGGCCGCGGGGGCGAGGAGGAGCGGTCTAGAAACCTGGTTTCCGCAATCAGTACGCCTCGGGGACGAAGTAGACGGGGACCGACGCGGTCGCCTGGTGGCACGCCTCGTCGTCGGCTTCCATCACGACGATGCAGCGCTCGCCGAAGCACTCCTCGGCCCCCGTCAACTCCAGCCGCATGGACCAGATCCGGTCGACGAGGTGGTCTTCGGTGGGCACCGTCTGGATGTGCCAGCGCTGCTCGACGAGCACGTCCCCGTCTTCGTTCTCGACGAACACGTCGAACCAGACCACCTGCTCGAACCCTTCGAGCTCGGCGCCGATCAGGACGTAGTGGTTGCCGAACGAGCCGACCGTCATCACCCAGTCCGAGTCCGGCTCGACCGGCGGCGCGTCGATGCCGCGTCCGTGGAGGATGACGACCGAGGGGTCCGCCGGCGGCGGCTCCTCCTCCGGCGGGTGCTCGTCGTCAGGAGCTTCGAGGGGCATGCAGCCGAATGCGGTCGCGAACAGCGCCAGCAGCAGGGGCGAGGGGCCGCGGAGGCGGCTCTGTCCGCGAGGTCGCACGCGCGCGCACCATTCCCTTCACCCTCGCCACGGTTCTCCCATCGATCGGGCGGCGAGCCCAGGGGGCCATCCACGAGTTGGGACGATCCAACCCCATCAGCTTGGAATGGGGGCGCCCCCAGCACCGCCTCGACCCCGCCCCAGCGCGGTTCCGGGGGGTCTCCTGGGGGGTGGTGGGGCAATCCTCCACCGGACGGTGGGCCCGGCGCGCGCTCAGGGAGTCGGACCGGGCGTCGACTCGGGGGACGGTTCCGGGGTCGGATCCGGTTCCGCCTCCAGCAGCGCCTCGAGGTCGATCTCGCCCAGCGGGAGGCTTCCGGGCTCGCCCGGGGTGGGCGTCTCGGCGGGGGACGCGTCGTCGTCGTCCGCCTCCAGCAGCGCCTCCAGGTCGAGCTCCCCCAGCGGCAGCGCCGGGGTCGCCGGCTCGCCCTCGTCCTCGGTCGGCCCCTCGAGCTCGCCCATGTCGACGCCCACGGCGCCGGCCCCCTCCTCGTGGGGCCACATCGTCATGCCCGGCAGGTACGTGATCATGAGCACCCCGACGAGCAGGATCCCCAGGAACGGCAAGCCCATCCGGTAGACCGCCGTGAGCGGCTTGTCGAACCGATACGACGCCAGGAACAGGTTCATCCCCACCGGCGGCGTCAGGTAGCCCAGCTCCAGGTTGGCGAGGAACAGGATGCCCAGGTGGATCGGGTTGACCCCGAACGCCGTCGCGATCGGGATGATCAGCGGGACCACCACGACGATGGCGCTGAAGATGTCCATCAGGCAGCCGACGATCAGCAGGAACACGTTGAGCAGCAGCAGGAACAGCAGCTTGTTGCCGATGTTGTCGCTCGCCCAGCCGGCGACCCGCATCGGGATCTCCGCGTCGACCAGGTAGTTGGTGAAGCCGAGGGCGACGCCCAGGATGATGAGCACCCCGCCCATCAGCGTGCCGCACTCGACGAACACCCGGGGCAGGTCGACCCGCCAGGTCAGGTCGCGGTGCACGACGACCTCGCTGATGAAGCAGTAGGCGGCCGTGAACGCGGCCGCCTCGAAGATCGTCAGGAGGCCGCTGCTGACCCCCGGCAGACCGAAGATGCCGACCAGCACCAGCACGGGCAGCGCCGCCTCCCACTTCGCGGCCCACAGGGCGCGCAGGGCCGCCTTCGGCTGGAAGCGGGTCGGCTTCACGTCGTTCTTGAACGCGTGCCGGACGCCGAGCGCCACCACCAGCCCGACCAGCAGGATCCCGGGCACGACGCCGCTGAGGAACAGGTCGTCGATCGGCACGTGGCTGACGACGCCGTACAGGATCACCGGCAGCGACGGCGGGAACAGCAGGCCGATGGACCCCGAGGCGATGAGCAGGCCGATGGCGAACTTCTCGCTGTAGCCGGCCTTGGTCAGCGTCGGCAGGAGCAGCCCGCCGAGCGCCAGGATCGTCACCCCCGACGCCCCCGTGAAGGTCGTGAAGAACGCACACGCGAGCACGGCCGCGGCCGCGATGCCGCCGGGGAGCCACCCGAACCATTGCTCGAACAGGTCGACCAGTCGCTTGCTCGCGCCCCCCTCGGCCAGCAGGTAGCCGGCCAGGGTGAACAGGGGGATGGCGGGCAGCGCCGACTGGGTCACCAGCCCGAAGGTCTCCAGCGGCACCGCCGCGATCGGCGACGGCAGCGGCTGCCCGTACAGCAGCAGCATCGCGAGGCCGCCCATGATCGTGTAGATGGGCGCGCCCATCGCCACCGACACCAGCATCACCATCGAGCCGACCCACACCACGGGGGTGCGAGACCCGGCCGGCACCAGGGCCAGCGCGATCACCGCCGCGGTGACCGCGAATGCGAGCAGGCGCCCCTTCCAGGAGTCGTTGTCGACCCACACGAAGTAGAACGCCATGCCTCCGAAGCCCAGCGGCATCGCGCCCTGCAGCGCCCACTTCGGCACGTGCCAGGCCATCTCTCCGCCGATGGTCAGCTGGGCCTGCAGGAACTTCCACGACGCGATGGCGAGCATCACGGTGACGGCCACCGCGACGGCCGTCGTCCCGCTCTTGATGAGCCGCTCCCGCTTCGGCGACAGCTTCATCAGCTCGCCGGTCGACAGCGCCAGGTGCTGCCCCGTGCGCGCCGCGACCACCGCGCCGATCATCGCGAGCCACAGGTTCAGGTACTGGGTGACCTGGTTCGCCGACGCGAACGTCCAGTCGGTCAGCCACCGCACGAGCACCGCGGTGACGGGCAGCACGACCATCGCCGCGAGGATGAAGACCAGCGCGCCGTGCTCGATGCGCGCGATGATCGGGATCGGAGGGGCGGGGGGCGGCGTCTGCTCGGTGGGCGGCGGTGTCACGGGCGGTTTCTACTGCTTTGCGCGGTACTCCTCAACCAGTCGCTTCGCCTCGTCGAACACGTCCTCGGGGACGATGCCGCCGCGCATGGTGCCCCAGGTGCCTTCGCCCATGGTCTGCCAGCGCTCGCGGGTCGCCGCGTCCACCTCGGTGACCGTCAGGCCGTATTTCTTCATGACGCCGACGGACTTGACGTCCTGCTGGCGGATCGTGTCGCTCATCTCCGAGCCGATGCGACGCGCCGCGGCCCGGCACTCGTCGCGGTGCTCCTCGGGGATGGCGTCCCAGCCCGCCTGGGTGATCACCGTCGCGCCGACCAGGGGCGCCCACGGCACGTCGAGCATGTTCGGCGCCAGCGCGAACCACTGCAGCGCGAGGGAGCCCAGGCGGGTGGACGGGAAGGCGTCGATCAGGCCCGACTGCAGCGACGGCAGCACGTCCGTCGCGGGCATCACGACGGGCTCGAAGCCCGCGTCGCTGAACAGCTTGACCGCCTCGGGGTCGCCCTCGTAGGCGAAGATCTTGAAGTCCTTGGTCTCTCCCGGGGTCTTCAGGGGCGTCTTGCTGAACAGGTGCACCCAGCCGGCGTCGCCCCAGTTCAGGGCGATGATCCCCTTCTCTTCGAGGCGCTGCTCGAACGTCGGGATCAGCCGCTCCATGACGTAGTCCAGCTCGCCGTCGGTGCGGATGAGCATGGGCGTCTGGATGACCTGCGGCGCCTGGTCGTACATGTTCAGGCCGAGGTTCGTGATCTGGCCGCCGTGCAGCTGCCCGATGGTCATCTTGCCGACCATCGCCGTCTCGTTGCCGACCACGCCGCCGGCGTAGATCTTCACCTCGACCTCACCGTCGGTGATCTCCGCCCACTCGTCGCCCATCTTGCGCAGCGCCTTCCACCAGGTGGAGTTCTCGGGCGCCAGGGTGGCGAGCTTCAGGGTGACCTTGGCGTCCGCCGTCGTCGGGACGAGGAACGAGGCCATCAGGAGGGTCGAGAGCAGCAGGGATCGCATGGCGGATGCTCCGGGTCGGGCGGTCCTAGAAGAAGAGGTCGTCGAGGTGGTCGAGGTAGAAGCGGGCCTTGGCCTGCGCGTAGTCGTTGGCGAGGCGGCTCTCCGGGGACGCCTCCAGGTCGACCGCGAGCGCGAGCTCCAGCAGGCGGACGAACTCGTCCTTGTCCTGCGCGGGCAGCGCCACGGAGGTCGCCAGGCTGACGTGCGGGCCGGCCGTCTGGCCCCCGGCCAGCTCGACGGCGCGGGCGTAGTGCTCCTTCGCCCGCTCCTCGCCGCCGGGCATCGGCAGCGCCGGCTCGAGGCTGATGAGCAGCTCGTCGATGGCGCCCTCGTTCCAGTCGGGGTCGAGCTCGTAGCAGCGCTTGACGACCGCCGCGGCGACCGGGAACAGCCCGAAGTTCTCGGGGTTCTCCAGGTCCGTGAGCGCCGCCGCCATCCAGCTGGCGCTGAGCCAGTACAGGAGGCCGATGTCGTCGACGGTGGTCTCTGCCAGCATGGCGTCGGTGTCCTCGAAGATCCTGGACCGGAAATCGTCGTGAACGAGGTCGAGCCCGTCCAGCGCGTACCCGGTCGCTCGCCGGTAGAACCCCCGAGCGCGGGCCCGGCCTTCCTCGTACCCGTCGAAGTCGGTGTACTTGAGCTGGTCCGCCGGCCACTGGACGAACACGGCGCCGTACTGCGTGAAGCCCGACGCGAGCTGCCGCTTCATCGGCACGTGCTCGGGCACCGAGCCGTTGATCGACTCCATCATCTTGAGCGCGAACGGCAGCGCCTCGCCGACGAACTCCAGGTCCTCGTCCTGGCTGAACGAGCCGCCCGTCTCCGAGCTCAGGGCGTCGGCGACGGCGTCCATCGCGATCTGCTTGATGGAGCAGCCGGTGCCTGCCACGACGAGCAGGACCAGCGTCAGGGTCGGGATCAAGATCCGCATGGCTTCTCCGGAGGTCCGCGAAGGGTACCGGATCGGCGGCGAGATGCGGGGGCTCGGGTCGGTCCACGCCCGGCTGGTAACGAGGGGCACGACCGTTGGACGGATGTGGGATGAGGATCTTCGGCGCCATCGCCCTCGCCGCGCTCCTCGCCGGGTGCTCCGGCGGGGTCCGCTCCGCGTGCGGCAGCGACGCCGGCGAAGCCGACCGGGCGTCCGCCTGGGAGGACCCCGCGGTCGTGCTCGACCGCTACGACGGGCCGACGTTCAGCGAGCTGGGCGACGTCGAGGTGGTCGGCGACCGCGTCTGGTTCTGCACGGGCGTGCAGGGGCTCAACGTCTACGACGCGAGCAACCCCGGGGCGCTGCTGTTCCTGGACCGCGTCGCGCCGAGCGACGGCAACCAGACCTATCCGCGCTGCCAGCACCTCGCGGTCGCCGACGACGACCGCGTCTACGTCAGCAACCGGGGGGACGCGATCTCCACCCAGTCCTTCATCGCGGTCTTCGACGGGGGCGCGCCCCGGGACCTCCGGGAGCTGGGATCGACCCTGACGTCCGAGAACGTCGAGGGGCTCTCGGTCGCGGGGGACCTCCTGCTCGTGGCCGCCCACGACGCCGGCCTGCTGGTGTTCGACCGGGGCGCCGGCGGAGCCTTGAACGAGGTGGGCCGGCTGAGCGTCGGCCTGGTCAACCCCTGGCAGGTGCGGGCGGCCGGCGACCTCGCGTACGTCGCCGACGGGACCGGCGGGCTCGCCGTCGTCGACATCGCCGATCCCTCCGAGCCGACCCTGGTGACCGCGCTGGCGCTGCCGGGCGTCGCCCGTGACCTGGAGCTGAGCGGCGACCGGGCGTACGTCGCGGTCGCCGACGCCGGCGTCGCCCTGGTCTCGATCGAGGATGGCAGCGCGCCGACGCTCCTGGAGGTCGAGGACACCCCCGGAAGCGCGCTCGGGGTCGCCGCGGGCGCCGACGCGGTGTTCGTCGCCGACTGGAACGACGTGCGCCTGTTCGACGCGTCCGACCGGGACGACCTGCGCTCCCTCGGGTCGGAGCCGGTCCAGGTCTCCAGCGGCCACGACAGCCGCGTGCTCGGCATCGCCGCGACGGGCGACGTCTTCTACGTCGGCAACTGGACCGAGCTGGTGAGCCACCGGTTCGTGCCCGGCGCCGCCGCCCCCGACATCGCGACCAGCCCCCGCCACCTCGCGTTCCCCGACACCCCCGCGGGCGAGCAGGCGTTGGGGCGGCTGACGGTGCGCAACGACGGCACCGAGCCGCTGCGCGTGGAGTCGGTGGACTTCGAGCCGGGCCGGCTGGCCCTGGACGAGCCCTTTCCGGACGGCGGGCTCACCCTGGCGCCGGGGGACGAAGAGCCGCTCGTGGTGCGATGGAGCCCCCACGACGGCGACGCGCTGGCCGGCTGGGTGGCGCTGCTCAGCGACGATCCCGACCAGCCCCGCAGCTGCGTGCCGGTCAGCGGCAACGGCGACCGGATCGGCGTCGGCGACGAGGCGCCGGCGGACCTGGCCTGGGTGACGTTGGACGGCGCGCCGGTGCGCGTGGCCGATGGGCTGACCGACGGCCCGGTCCTGCTGGCCTACTTCGCCACCTGGTGACCCGTGTGCGCTCAGGAGTTTCCCGAGCTTCAGTCCTCCATCGCCGAGCCCTACGGCCCGCAGGGCGTCACGGTGATCGGCATCGCCGCGGGCGGGTTCGGCGAGTCCGAGGCGACGCTGCGCGACTTCGTGGCGACCACGGGCGTGCAGTTCGACGTGGTGGTGGACGACGGCAGCTACGACCTGTGGGACTTCCCCGGGGCGCTGTCGCCGTTCCCCCGCCAGGTGCTGATCGGCGCGGGCGGGAGCATCGCCTACGTCGCGTCGGAGCACCGCCAGAGCGACCTGGAGGCCGCCGTCCGCGCCACGCTCGGCCTGGACGACTGACCCGCGCCGGGCGGGCCCGCTCGCACCGGCCCCCGTGCACCCGTGCACGGCCCAGCCCCCCGAAACGACCGACGGCGCCCGGGCACGTGGCTTGCAGCCCTCGGGGGCGGGCCTGATCGGGAGTCGCCATGCGCAAGACCCTCCTCCTGTCCTCCCTCCTCCTGCTGCTGACCGCTTGCCCGACCCCGGGCGACGACGACGACGGACCGCCCGACGACGACGTCATCGAGAACCCGTTCACCGACTACACGCTCGACCCCTACGTGTTCGCGGCCGAGGTCGACCTCGACGCGACGCTGCCGCTCCGGCTGGGCGAGGTCGTTCCGGACCAGGTGATCGTGGTGCTCGAGCCGGACGCGGAGCTGCAGCCGGTGCTCGACGCCCTCGGCGCCACCCGGGTCGGGCAGATCCCCGACCTGCGCGCCTACCAGCTGCGGCTGCCGACGGACACGCTCCCGGAGCTGGAGGCCGCCCGGGACGCCGCCGACGGGATGGCCGGGGTCGAGGGGGCCGCCCTCAACTTCATCCAGGACTGGCACGCCGCCCCCGGCTACTGCCTGTTGGAGGACGACAACTCGCTGAACGTGGCCGGCCCCAACCGCTGCGGGTTCAGCGACATCGGCTACTACCAGGCCGCCCGGATCCTGCAGAAGCTGGCCGAGCACCACACGCTGAGCCCGGTGAAGGTCGCCGTCGTCGACTCGGGCCTGCAGCTCGACTTCGGCGCGTTCGACGACGTCTACGTCCTCAACCTGGAGAACCCGGCGGCCGAGCCGACCGACAACCACGGGCACGGCACCCGGGTCTCCGGGGTCATCGCGGCCGACGACGGAGACGGCAGCACCAACGGCATCGCGTCGATCGTGCTCGGCCGGCGGCTCGGGCTGGAGGTCGGCGGGTTCTCCCCGGACAGCTTCAAGAGCCTGACCGCGGTCTGGCGGGCGGTCGCCGACGGACACGCGGACGTGGTCAACATGTCCTACGGCGCCCGCTACGACGTCGCCGATCGACCGACCCAGGTCACCGTGATGGGGCTGTACCGCACGATCGCCGCCGCGTTCCCGAACACCGTCTTCGTCACCTCGGCGGGCAACCACAACGAGGAGGTCACCGAGTTCGGGCACGCCCCCCCGGGCCTCGACGCGCCGAACTTCCTGACGGTCGGAGGGACCCCGCACTGTGAGCCGACGCAGCGCTGGATCCACAGCGACCCGACCTACGGCAGCTCGTGGGGGCCGCGCCTGGACGTCTCCGCCCCGGCCCAGTCGGTGCCGCTGCTCCCGTACGACCCCCGCAACGCGGTCTACGACCCCGGCGGGGCGCCCATCTACGGCAGCGGCACGTCCTACTCGTCGCCGATGGTGGCGGCCACCGCCGCGCTGATGAAGTCCTTCGACCCGGGCCTGACCGGCGCGCAGGTCAAGGACTACCTGACCGAGTACACCTACATGACCGACGAGAGCCTCAACTGGCGCCGCCACGTGATGATGCTGCCGATCGAGCAGATGCTCATCGACCGCGGGGCGTCCGCCGACCTGCTCGACCTGATCGACGCGGACGACCCCCTCGGCGAGTGGGACGTGCCGTCGCACGTGCTGAACCGGATCTGCGACGGCGCCGATCTGTCGGTCAGCGGCGCCGGGGCCTGGACCTTCTTCCCCGCGGCGGACGAGAGCGCCGGCTTCGTCAACGACATGGGGTTCGGCCTGGTGCTGTCGATGGACGACGGCGACGTCATGTTCACGCTCAGCCAGCAGGGCGGCTCGTTCGAGCTGGACCGCGACTACTCCATCCCGACCGAGATGGAGGGCGTCTTCTCGGTCATCAGCCGGGAGCTGTTCACCGGCGCCGCCGGAGGGACGGTGCGCTTCACCGACTGCGCCGTGACCGACCGCAACCCGCTGGACGAGACGCCGATGGTCGTGCAGGTCGCCGGCGCCGCCACCGACGGCTGGGTGGAGGGCTACGAAGGGAGCGCGATCTTCGTCGGGGAGTTCGACGCCCGCTGGAACGTGCCCCTGGTCATCTACCCCGGCTCGGCCGTCGTGCCGGTGCTCGAGCAGGTCTGCGAGGGCGGCCTGCTCTGACCGCCGGGGGCGTCGTGGACCGCGGCTACGCCTGCCCGAACCTGACCCACCCCGGCGCGGTCATCAACGGCGCGGCGACGGTCGGCGCCTTCCTGACCCAGTTCAGCAAGGGCGTGTTCATCACCTCGACCCACGGCGACACCCACTTCGGACGAGGCGCAGGCGCCTGGGGCTCCAACGCGGCGGGAGCGCAGGTGGTGATCCTGACGCGGGAGGCGGCGACCGCCGGCTCCATCCTCGCCAACATCGGCGACATCATGGCCGGCCGCGTGGTCATCGACACCGGCAGCCCGCCGGTGCTCGCCTACATGCCGGCCTGGGTGACCGCGAAGGCCGCGGGGAGCCCGATGCCCAACAGCGTCGTCGGCATCTCCGCGTGTCGGTCCACGTGGAACAACACGATGGCCGCCGCCTACCTCGCCGCGGGGGCCGGCTACTACTACGGCTACACCGACTACGTCGCGAGCTCGTACGCGCAGACCCGCACGACCGCGTTCTGGACGAACATGCTCAACCGCACGACGACGGGGACCGCGTTCGCGGCGATGGCCTCCCCCAACGTGCCGGACGACGCGACCGACCCGGCGTTCGCCACCGCCCAGGGCGACGCGACGATGTACCTGGGGTCGGGCGAGTTCACCAACGGCGGCTACGAGAGCGGGACCGCCGACTGGACGGAGACGGGCCAGAGCTCGTTGAACACCAACCTGAAATGAGCCTGCCCGGCTACGGCGGCATCACCGCGCCCGAGGGCGCGCAGATGGCCTGGGCCGAGGTCTGCCCCCTGCTCAGCGACGTCGGTCCGGCGCGGCAGACCGGGTGGCAGGACGCGACCGTGACGATCACCGCTCCGGCGACCGCCAACCCCGGCAACGAGGCGCTCGCGTTCTCGGTCGGCGGGTGGAACTACGACGGCTGGTACGGGCTGATCGACGGCATCGAGGTCACCGAGTAGGGCGCCTCGCCGGTCCGCCGGCCGGTGTTGCCCAGGGCTCCCTCAGCGAGCGCCGTCGTACGTCTCGTCGCTCACCGCCCGGGTCTCCAGCGGGGTCAGCGCCCGGTCGACGATCGTCACCTCCGTGGCCGGCGGGTCGCCCCAGGGGTCCAGCCCGGTCAACTGCACGCCGCGGTCGTCGTCGACGAACAGCACGAAGTCCCGTGAGAAGTGGTGATGCTCGGGGTTGTACAGCAGCTCCCAGTAGTCCCGCTGCTCGAACGGCGCTCCGTCGAGCGCGCCCGAGCCGCCCACGAACACCGCCGGCTGGGTCGCGAGCAGCGCCGAGCCGATCCGGATCTGCAGGTCGACCGAGCCCCCCTCGAACTCGACGTGGTGCCCCTCCGGCGGCACCCGCGCGAACGTGCAGGAGTCCAGCCAGACGCCCTCCGCGAAGCTGTCGCAGGAGCCCTCGCACAGCTGCATCGCGAGCACGTGCTCGTTGTCGGTCGCCAGGCCGAAGTGCTCGCCGTCGATCGCCAGCTCGCCGGCCGTCAGCTCGTCGTCCGGCCCCTCCAGGAACAGCACCAGCTCGTGCTCCGAGGCGCCCGCGAGCGGCTGGCGGAGCTCGAGCCGGTAGCGGCCAGAGCCGCCCAGATCGGTGGTCGTGCGGAGCACCCCGAGCCCGTCGCTCGCCAGGCTGTCGTCCGCCGCCGTCGCGCCACAGGCGGGCAGCCGGGCCGCGATCTCGCCGTCCTCCTGGGGGACCGCGTAGCTGCCGGCGACGAGCCGGATCATCGCCTTGGCGTCCGCCTCCTCGGCCAGCGTGCGGGCCTCGTCGAACGTCGCGCAATAGATCGCGCCGTCCCCGACCTGAAGCGTCGCCCCGCCGGACGTAGACGCCGTGTCCGCGGCCGGGCACCACGCCCAGGGCGACGGCAGGTCCAGCGCCGCGTCCCCCGGCGCGGGGGTCGGCGTGGGGTCCGGGGCGGAGTCGTCGTCGTCGCCGACGCAGCCGGCGAAGGCGACGAGCGCGGTCAGCAGAAGCAACCGGCGCCTCATTCGGCCGCCCTCAGGAACGGCCGCACCTGCTTGACGATGAGGCGGCCGTCCACCAGCACCTTCCACTCGGAGTCGAGGAGCAACAACCCGTCCGCCGGCGGCTCCTCGTCCAGCGGGTAGACCGCCTCGATGTCGGCCATCGCGGCGCCCAGGGCGTCCAGACGGTCGTCGTCCAGCACGTACGAGCCGGCCGGCACCTCCGAGCTCGCGACGACCCGATCGATCTCCACCACAGCCCCGCCCTCCATCGTCAGCAGGCTCTTCTCGACGACCTCACCCGGCGCGGGCGACACCACGGACAGCTCGCCCTCCTGGGCGTTGACCACGAACCGGTCGTCGACCGGGCCGGTCGGGGCGCCGGTGAACACGACGATGTTGGCCTGCTCGTCCTTGCTGCGGTCGTTGACCAGGATCCCCATCGCGACGTCGGCGTGGTCGATCGCGTACCAGGCCCGCTCCTCGAACGCCTCCATGTTCCACAGCGAGGCCCAGACCTGCCGGAGCGCGTCCTGCAGCGTGCGCTCGCTCCCCCAGTCGGAGTCGCACCGGCTGGGCCCGGCGTCGTCGCCGTCCCGCTCGTCGGCGAGGCAGGCGGAGGTCGAGTCGTACAGGCCGGCCCCCCCGAACGCCACGCTGTCCTCGGCGTTGCTGCTGCTGCGGAAGCGCACCGCGACGTCGTCGGCGCCCCACGTCGCCTCGATCTGCCCCGCCAGGGCGTCGAGCAGCGCCGGGTCCACGGTCGCCTCCTGCATGGCCGCCCGGAGCGCCTCCAGCCGCTCCCGCCGCAGCGCGCCGTCACTCAGGAAGTCCTCGTCGGCGAGCCAGCCCTCGACGGTCGCCGCGAACGTCCGCTCTTCGTCGTCGACCACCCAGCTGTTGCCCTGCATGAACGCGTCGTACCAGGCGAACGGTACGACGAAGCCGGACAGCTGCAGGTCCGACGGCACGCGCTGGTACAGCGTCGCGAGGGCCGAGCCCTTGCCCCCGAACCGGGCCACCGCGGCGGCGCGCTCCTCGGCGGTGTCCGTCGGCACGTCGAGCAGCGGCACGAGGGCGTCGAAGGCCAGGTCCGGCGGAGGCACCACCACCGGGTCGGGGCGCAGCGCCTCCCACCACGCCTCGGCGTCCTCCAGCGTCGCCTCGACGACCGTCAGCTCGTCCTCGCCGCAGGTCAGCGCGACCAGCCGCCCCTCCCACTCCGCCAGGGCGTCGAACGGGTCCTTGCGGTAGCAGTTGGGGGTGCCGCGGGCGGCGCTGCGGATGTTGAGGTGGGACAGGTCGTTCTGCCGGGCCCCCGTCACCGCGCCGCTGATCACCCGCTCGATGTCGACCGGCGCGTCCTCCAGCACGACGATGTCCTGGAAACCGATGGACGCGCTGGCGATGACGTCGGGCAGCTCCGCGAGGGAGACGAACCGGACGGTGCCGTAGCCGGTGCCGACGGTGTACGCCTCGTACTCCAGCGTCTCCTGAAGCCCGTGCATCGGGAAGTCGGCGTCCCAGGTCAGCGCGTTGTTGCGCTGGCGGATGGAGGCCGGCACCCACGCCAGCGGGCGCAGCGCGAAGCTCTCCTCGATGAGGGCGTACGCCTGCGCGACCTCGGCCTGGGTGATCGCGCCGTCCTGGAGCGTCGGGTCGTCCCACACGATGAAGCCGAACAGCCGGGAGCCGTCGGGCAGCAGGTACTCGGTGACCGTCCCCGCGAAGAACTCCCGGTGATCGGGGTCCAGGATCATCGTCACGTACTCGACCGGGCTAAGGGAGGGGAAGCGGTCGCCGAACACGTCGGTCAGGAAGTCGAAGTGCAGGACCCACTGGTGCGCGTCCAGGTACATCGTCGGCAGGCGGGCGTCGTCGCTGGCCGGGGCGAGGTACTTGGTCGCGCTGATCTGATCGATGGCGCCGGCCGGGATCGACAGGGCCTCCCAGTCGGCCGCGTCGGCGATCTCGATCATGCAGGGGACGTCGTCGAACCGGTGCGCCTCGTCGGCGCAGGGATCGGGCTCCGGCTCGGGGCCCGGGCAGCCGGCGAGCGCCGCGACGAGGACGGGCACGAGCATCGCCTGGGTTCGTCGCATGTGCGATGGCATCATCGGACCCGTGACCACCACCCGCAAGGCGCACGATCGACCCGAGGCCCGCCGCGCGGGGGCGCTGTGTGCGGTGCTCGCGGCGCTGCTCCTGCCCTTCGCGGGCTGCCCGACGGCCGAGCCGGATGACGACGACGCCACCTCCGTGGACGACGACGACGCGGTCGACGACGACGACGCGGTCGACGACGACGACAGCGGCGGGGACGACGACGACG
>CAYQEG010000148.1:0-6193 GCA_964416435.1 uncultured Rickettsiales bacterium | reverse complement strand
GTCGACGACGACGACGCGGTCGACGACGACGACAGCGGCGGGGACGACGACGACGACGCGGTCGACGACGACGACGCGGTCGACGACGACGACAGCGGCGGGGACGACGACGACGCGGTCGACCTGGACTGCCCCCCCGACGCCTCACCGATCCCGATCGACCTCACCGACGGCGACTCCGTCATCCCGTTCACCCTGGCGTTGACCACGCTGCGCATCCTGGGGGAGGTCGAGAACTTCGGCCGCACCGCCGCGGACGACGACTGCCCCACGGCCCAGCAGGAGGCGAAGGACACGGTGCGCTGGGTCGGCGGCTGCACCACCGCGGACGGCGCGGCCAGCTTCACGGGCGAGCTGCTGGAGGTGGCGGCGATCACCGCCGAGTCGGTCGAGACCACCTCGACCAGCGACTCGTGGCTCGCGACGTACAGCGGCTCGGCCTTCTCGGAGATCGAGTTCGCGGGTAGCTGGCACGTGCTCGAGGCGGCCGACCTGACCTGGCGTGAGGATGAGACGTCGGGGCTGCTGCGGCTCAACGGCACGCCGGACGGGTTCGTCGACCTGGCGCTGCCCTTCGGGATCTCCGGCAGCTACGACTGGACCGGCGACTGGGGCACCAAGGGGCTCGAGGTGCACACCTTCGAGTTCGACGGGCTGGTCCGCTGCCGCGGCGCGATGACCGCGACGATCGAGATGCGTCAGTCCGGGCTCTGCTTCAACGACCTGCCCGACGGCGGCGCCATCCGGCTCGAAGCGAACGGCCACGTCGCGGAGTTCGACTTCGGCGGCGCGAGCGACTGCAGCGGCTGCTGGCCGTGGACCCTGGACGGCGTGGCCCAGGCCGACCCGATCTGCGTCGTGCCGCCCTGATCAGCCGAGGCCCGACGCCAGCGCGACCAGGTCCGAGGGCGTCTCCAACCAGTGATCGGGATCACACGCGTCCAGGCGGTGGTCCTCGAACGGCCCCCACCGGACCGCCGCCGTCGCGACGCCGGCCGCGCGCCCGGCGTGCAGGTCGTGAGGGGAGTCGCCCACGAACACCGCCTCGTCGATGCCGACCCCGAGCTGCTCCAGCGCGAGGAAGACCGGCTCGGGGTGGGGCTTGGCGTGGGTGACGTCCTCGGGGCAGACCCACGTGTCGAACGCCTCGAGCAGCCCCGCCGGCCGCAGCCCCCGGGCCACCCCGATGCGGCGCTTGCTCGTGACGATGGCCAGCTTCAGGCCCCGGGCGCGCAGCGACGCGACGGCTTCGGGCATGCCCGCGAACGGCTTCGCGAGGTCGTCGTGGTGCTCCACCACGAAGTCGCGGTAGGTCGTCAGCAGGTGGTCGACGTCGTCCTCGGGGCGGGCGAGCTCGGCCAGCTGGGTGAGCAGCGGGGTGCCGATGCCGCGCACCCACGCCTCGTCCGGGGGCGGCGCGCCGTGGTGCACCGTGAACGTGTGGCGGAAGGCGGCGAGGATCAGCTCGACCGAGTCCAGGAACGTGCCGTCGAAGTCGAGCAGCACCGCGCGCAGGGCCATGTCAGGCCTCCTCGAGCTGTTGGTTCAGGAGCCGACGGGCGACCCGCACGGCGTGGGACGAGGCGGCCTCCGGCACCCCCCGAGCGGCGAGCTCGGCGGCCGCGTCGCGGTCGCCGCGAGCCGCCGCGAGCACCCCGGCGCACAGCTCGTGCAGCGCCATCGCGGCGGGGTCCTCCAGCGAGCGCAGCCGCGACTCGGCGTGGTCCAGCAGCTCCTGGGCGATCTCCAGCTCCCCCCGCGCGGCCCGGAGCGCCCCGCCGTAGGCGATGAAGTAGCCGCCCAGCCAGGCGTCGTCGGACTCCCGGAGGCTCGCGACGGCCGGGGCGCTGTGCTCCACGGCCTCGTCCAGCCGGCGCTGCAGGTGCAGGCAGAGCGCCAGGTTCGCCTGCATCACCGGGGCGCCGTGCTCATCGCCCAGCGCCTGGGCGATCGCGAGGCCCTCGCGGTAGGTGCGCTCGGCCTCCCCCAGCCGGTCCTGCTCCACCATCACCTCGGCCAGCTCGGACAGGCAGCGCCCCTCCTGCCAGCGGTCGTTCATGCCGCGGTGGAGCTGCAGCGCTTCCCGGAAGTCCGTCTCCGCTTCGCCGACCCGGCCCAGGCTGAGCCGCAGGATCGCCAGGTTGCGCAGCAGCATCGCCTCCAGCCGCCGGTCGCCGACCTGCGATGCGTCGCGCCGTGCCTGGTCGTAGGTCTCGGCGGCCCGGGGCACGTCCCCCTGGTGGGCCAGCTGCATGGCGAGGTTGCCCCGAGCGACGGCCACGGAGCGGCGGTCGTCGACCTCCCCGTGCAGGGTCAGCGACGCGTCGAGCAGCTCCCGCGCGTCGCCCATGTCCCCCCGCATGATGGCGAGCAGGCCGAGGCCGCCCAGGGCGAGCGCCTCGTGCCGGACATCGCCCAGTCGGCGGGCCGCCGCGAGGACGTCGCGGTAGCAGGCGTCCGCCGCGTCGCGCCGCCCCTGGTCGCGGCGCAGCAGGGCGACCGAGTAGCGGACCCGGACCGCGGCGGCGGCGAGCCCGCTGTCCTCGACCACCCGAAGGGCGTCGGCGTAGTGGGCGTCTCCTTCGTCGGGGCGACCCTGCTGCACGGCGACCGCCCCGCAGAGGTGCAGCGCCTCCGCGGTCAGCTCCGCGTCCCCCTCCGCGCGGGCCAGGTCGAGCATGCGGGCGGCGTCGCTCGCCGCCTCGGCGGGCAGGCCGCGGACCCGTCGGACCGAGCAGCGGGCCCCCAGGATCCGGGCCAGCTGACGAGGGGAGCCCGCTTCGGCCGCCGCAACCGCCTCGTCGAGGACCGACAGGTGCGCCCCGAAGGGGCCTCGCGCGGTCAGCAGGGGGTGCATCACGAGCGCCAGGCGGACGAGCGTGGCCAACGACGCCGGGTCCCGGGGGGCGCTGCGCCACGCCGCGAACAGGTTGGCCCGCTCCCCGCCCAGCCAGCTCAAGATCGCCGGTGGCGGCACGTCGGACCGACCGCCCAGCTCGAGCTCGGCCTGCTCCAGGAACCACGCCCGGTGGGCCGCCTCCGCCGCGTCGCGCTCGCCGAGGTCGTCGAGGCGCTCGCCGGCGTACTGGCGGATGCTCTCGAGCATCTGCAGCCGGCCCGCCTGCCCGGACTGGTGCAGCCGCAGCAGCGACCGGTCGCGCAGGGCCTCCAGCAGGTCCAGCACCCACGGGCCGTCATCGGGGAGGACGAGCACCGCCTCCGCGGCATCGGCGTCGAAGCCGCCTTCGAAGACCGAGCACCACGCGAGCGCCCGGCGCTCCGTGGGCTCGAGCAGCTCCCAGGACCACTCGATGGTGCGACGCAGGGCCTGGTGCCGCTTGGGCACGTTGGGGCGGGAGCCGACGAGGAGCCGGAAGCGCTGACCGAGCCGCTCCAGGAGCCCCGCCGGAGACAGCAGCGTGACCCGGGCGGCGGCCAGCTCGATCGCCAGGGGCAGGCCGTCGAGCTGCTCGCAGAGCTCCACGACGGCGGCGCGCGCCTCGTCGTCCAGCTCGAAGCCTGGTCGGGCGGCCTTCGCCCGCTCCTCGAACAGGCGGGTCGCGGCGTCGCCGTGCAACGGGCCGACCTCGATCACGCGCTCGGCCCGGAGCTGCAGGCGGATTCGGGAGGTGACCAGCACGCGGGCCGACGGCGCGGCGTCGACCCAGCGTCCGACGATGGGGGCGGCGTCCACCGCCTGCTCGAAGTTGTCGAGGATCAGCACCACGTCGCCCCGGCCCGCCAGCGCCCGGCCGACCTGGGCGGCGGGATCGTCCGACAGGGGCGGCAGCCCCAGGGTCGCGGCGACCGCCTGCACGACGGCGGCCCCGTCCCGCGCCGCGGCGAGGTCGCAGAAGAGGGTCGGGATCGCGGCGTCCGCGGCCCACCGCCGCGACAGCCGGGTCTTGCCCGCGCCGCCGGGCCCCAGGAGCGTGACGAACCCGACGCCGTCCTCGAACGCCGCGCTCAGGGCGCTCAGCTCGTCTGCTCGGCCGTGGAACGACGGGCCCGCCGGCTGGGGTCGCGCCTGGCGCAGCGGCTCGAAGCGGTAGCCCAGCCCCTGGACCGTCAGCAGGTGACGAGGCGCCGACGGGTCGCGCTCGATCTTGCGCCGCAGCCGCTGCACCGTGGTGTCGATCGTGCGGCTCTGCACGCCCTCGCGGTAGCCCCAGACCTCGGTCAGCAGCTCTTCGCGGGGGATGTCGCGGCCGGCCCGGTCGGCCAGGTAGCGGAGCAGCTCGGCCTCACGGGTGGTGAGGGTCGCGGCCCCCATCGCGGGGCGCACCGTCCGCTGCCGGAGGTCGACCTCGCAGCCGTCGAGGGGGAGGGTGTCGCTCATCGCGAGCCGCAGCGGCTGATCACCTCCGGGACCAGCGCACCATGCCCTCGATGTTGGCCTTGACGACCTTGGCGGCGCCGGCGTCGGCGCCCTTCGTCAGCGCGGCGTACTTCAGCCGCCCGACGTCCTCCTTGCGGGGGCAGGACGACAGGGCGTAGGCGACCGCGTCGGGGCGGATCAACCAGGCGCCGACGTTGTAGGCCGACCGGGCGCCCCGCTTGGAGTTCAGCCCATCGGTGGCCGAGTGCATGTGCCACGCCAGCACCCGCCAGCCGTCGCGCGCACCGTGGTCGGTGAGCACCAGCTCGTGGTGCAGCTCGGCGAGCACCGGGACCTTGATGCGTTGGTAGAAGCGGACGACCTTCGGCGGCTCGTTGGCCGGGTCCGGCACCGCCCGGCACTCGACCACGTAGTCGATGTTGCCGGTGTAGTGGTCGACGTCCATCACGCGGCCGGCGACCGCGTCGACGTCGACGCCGGCCTGGGGGAGCACGCCGACCCCTTCGCTGGTCGGTCGGCCGCTGTGCTTCCAGGCGGCGAAGTCGAACTTGCTGCCGACACGGGGCAGGTTGCGGAACACGCGGTCCAGGAAAGCGGTGTCGTCGCTCATGAGGGTGCCTCCTACGGGAGGCGGAACCTTACAACGGGTTCAGCCGCGACGGCCGATCGGCACGATGTTCAGCGCGCCGGACCGGACGGACGGAGGGACGCGGTTGCTGCGCTCCGCCTGCCAGGAGCGGGCGCCGGCCACCACCGCGCCCCGGAACAGGGACGGGCAGCCGAGCACCAACGTGGCGAACTCCGCTCGCGTGCCGGTGAAGCCGGCAGCGAACGCTTCGAGGTACGCGTTGCGAAACAGATCGGGGGTCAACAGCAGGCCGAAGCGAGGGTCCGATCGGATCGTACGCCAATATCGGCGCAAACGGGCAACAAATCGCCCGGTAAGAACAGACGCACTTGACGACGAGTCCGCGCTCCCCGCTCAGCGGTCACATCGAGGTCACAAGTCCACCGCCCCGGCGGTTGTGACTTCGCATAACGATCGTTCGGTATTACTTCTCCTGTCATGTTCATCCGCACCGCCCTCGCCCTGGCCGTCGCCACCGCCCTGCCCGCCTCCTGCAGCGACGGGTGGGACGCCCCCGCCCCCGTCGAGCCGACGCCCGTCGAGCCGGGGCCGGCGTACCCGACTGGCGACTTCGACCTGTCCTTCGGGAGCGACGGCTCCCTCACCGTCGAGCACCCGGCCCACCCCGACGGCCCGGTGTTCGCCACGGCGCCCGGCCAGGCCTGGCTGCACCTCGCCGAGGGCGACCTGCACGCCGCCGAGCACCAGGGCTCGTTCGACCTGGACGAGGGGCTCGGGGCGACCTGCACCGGCCTCGTCGTGCTCGAGGTGGCGTACGAAGGGGACGCCCTGCACGTCGAGGGGGAGTTCGCCGACTGCGCCGACGCGACCTTCGCGGCCGACTTCTGGGAGGAGATCCCGGGCCACCTCGCCTTCGAGATCGCGCCGGATCACCCCGACTACGACGCCATCACCCTGCGCCCCGCGTCGGAAGCGGACGAGCGGATCTTCGGCCTCGGCCAGCAGGCCCCCCACCACCGGCTCGACCTCAAGGGGCGCGCCATCCCGGTGATCTCCCAGGAGGGCGGCGTCGGCCGCGGCCAGAACCCGATCACCCCCGCGATCGACCTCGCCGCCCCCGGCAGCGGCGGCAGCGAGGACAGCACCTACTACGCCGCCCCCCACTACCTCACCGACGCCGACCGCTCGCTCTTCCTCGAGAACACCGAACTGAGCGTGTTCGACTTCACCGCGGACGACGTCATCGAGGTCCGCCTGCACGCCCC
>CAYQEG010000147.1:0-20786 GCA_964416435.1 uncultured Rickettsiales bacterium | reverse complement strand
CCCCGTGACCGATGAGGGACGCAGGAATCGGGTCTCCAGACCCGCGCGGAGGGCCCCAGTATCGTGAGGGGCCGTCTAGAAGGGCTGACCGACGGCCTGGGCGAGCCAGCGCTGGAAGCCGGCGGCCTTGGCGAACAGCGCCGCCAGCTGGTCGGGGAGATCGTCGGCGAGCACGAAGTCGTGGTCCACCTCGGCCCCGGCGATGAAGTCCTTGCGGCGCAGGTCCTCGATCATCGGGTGGTCGACGGGGTAGCCCTTGGGGGCGCGCTTGAGCGAGTCGCCGCCCAGGGAGTAGGCGCCGGCGAAGTCCGGGTCGTCCCGGACCGCCAGCCACTCCTTCGGCTTGCTGTCGATGGACGCGCGGACCGCGGCGAGGGAGTCCTTGTCCGGATGCCACATGCCGACGCCCACGAACAGCTCGCCGGTCTCGATGTGGAGGTAGAAGCCGGGCGCGTGCACGTCCTTGCCGGCGCGGTGGCGGAACTGGATGCCGACGTTGGTCTTGTACGGCGTCTTGTCCTTGCTGAACCGGGTGTCGCGGAAGGGGCGCATCATCGAGCCGCCGGACTTCTTGGGCACTGCCAGGAAGTGGGGGGAGATGTCCGCGAGCAGCGGCCCCATGGCCTCGATCAGCTGCAGCGAGGGCGTGCGCACGGAGTCCTCGTAGCGCTGCTTGTTGGCCTCCCACCAGGGCTTGTTGTTGTTGTGCTCCAGCTCGCCCAGGAAGGCGAACAGGTCGTCGGAGTAGCCGGGGAACGTGCTCATGAGGGCGACTCTACTCCCCGAGGCGGCGCTCGCGCTGGTCCTCGTACAGGGACTCCGGACGCAGGCTGCCAGCAGCCCCCTGACCCTCGACGTGGTCGTTGGGCTCGGTCCCCTCGCCCGGGGACCAGATGCCGTCCTGCTCGATGTCGAAGTCGACCTGCAGGCCGTCGGTGCCGATCACGTAGCCCCAGCCGAACTGGAAGCTGCGCACGACGCCCAGCCCCCGGACGCCCCAGAAGGCGTTGGCGGTCGCGGTGTGGCCCGCGCCGGAGCTCCAGTCGTGGCGGTTCAGCGCGCCCCAGCCGTCGTCGATCTCCGAGTCGTCCACGAGGTTCGCCATGGCCAGGCTGTGGTGGTACTCGCTCAGGCCGACGTCGCCGAAGTCCTCGTCCTCGTCCCAGGCCGCGAAGCCGTCGCGGGAGGTGACGCGCAGCCAGACGCAGCCCGACGTGCCGAAGCCCCAGTTCTGGATGAAGTTGTGCCGCCCGCCGACCCCCTCGGAGTCGCGGACGAGCACCTCGCCGCTGCGGGAGATCTCGTACAGGTAGCCGTTGCCCCCGCCGCCTCGGTGCTGGGCGTGGCCGAGCCAGCTGTCGGCCACCGTCACGCGCTTGCTGTCGACGACCATCACCCCGCCGGAGAGCAGGTGGCGGGCCCGGTCGTCGCTGCTGTTGGGCGACTCGAACGACGCGATGTTCTGCACGAACCCGTCGGCGACCTGGGACAGCCGCACCGCGTGGGTCCGGTCCAGGGCCAGGGCGAGGTCCCAGTCCGTCACCGTCGAGACGGCCAGGTCCCGCACGCCGACCTCCCGCAGGTAGCCGGTCTCCACCCGCAGCGACGCCCCGTCGCGGACCTGCATCGGGTAGCGGAGCGGGATGTCGAGGGTGACCGCGTGGGGCTCCACGGACGTGTCGACCGCCTCGACGGTGCGGCGGAAGAACGGCTGCCAGTCGCCGTTGAACGCCTGCCAGGTCTCGGTCATGCCGTGCTCCTGGACGAACTCGTCCGTGATCACGACGCCGACCGCGACCTCGTCGCCGGGCTGCAGCGACGACGCGTCGACCAGCTGCACGACCGACGAGCGCAGCGGCCCGTCGACCGCCAGGGGCAGGTCGGGCCCCCGCTGCAGGCCGCCGGCGAAGGTGAGGTGGCCCTGGCCGGTCATTCCGTCGGTCCGGGTGAACCACAGGAACGTCGCGTCGGGTCCGTCGCCGGTCACGATCACGCCGTCCGTCTCGACGCGCAGCAGGTCGTCGCACCGGTAGCTCCCCTCGGGGAGGTGCACCGTGCCGCCGTCGGTGAGGGAGTCGATCGCCGCCTGGATGGCGGCCGTGCTGTCGGTCTCGCCGGTGGGGTCGGCGCCGAACGCGGTCACGTCGACGGTGGGGTCCACCGGCTCGGGCAGGTCCGCCTCGCCGCGGCGGTACCCGGCGTAGCTGAAGTCGTGCAGGAACCGGCCGTCGTCGGTGACGTCGCCGGGTTGCCAGTCGGACGGGTACAGCTCCGACCGCCAGGTCTCGGGGTCGGGGGCCGCGGCGGGCTCGGGCGGAGCGGGATCGGGGGCCGGTCCGCAGGAGGCCAACAGGGCGGCGAGGACGGCTCCATGGATGGCGGCTCGCATCAGCATCGGTCATGCTACCCGTCGGTCCTCAATGAACCCCGTGCCGACCTCCCTCCGTGTTCGCTACGACGCCCTGTGGGCGGCGCAGCACGTGCTCGGCCCGGTGCTGGGGGAGGAGCGGCTCGAGCAGAAGCGGCGGGACGCCAACCGGCGGATCGTCGACGCGCTGCTCGCCCAGCCGCCCATCGAGGCGCAGCCGGTGCCGCGCATGGAGAACCCCGATCCGAGGGAGTTCAAGGCCCGGTACCTGCGCAAGGGCATCCCGGTCGTGCTCGCCGGGCTGGCGAAGCGGTGGCCCTGCTACGGCAAGTGGACCCCCGAGTGGTTCGCCCAGACCTACCCCGACTACCCGCTGATCCTGACGACCGACCAGCACCAGGACCGCGGGGGGCAGATCTCCCGCACCTCCATGGCGGAGTACGTCGACGCGATCGCCAACGGGGACCTGCGGTACGCGCGAGTCCAGAAGATCCTCCACGACCACCCCGAGGTGGCCGCCGACATCGACCTGCAGGACCTCAAGCGGTTCAAGCGGCGGCGCGACTTCCACGTCGCCATGCAGTTCTTCTTCGGCCCGACGAGCAGCCATACCGTCGTGCATTGCGCGTTCGTCAACAACCTCTTCGTGCAGGCCTACGGCACCAAGGACTGGGTCATCTACCCGGCCCGCTACGTGCAGCTGTTCATGCCGCCGGTGGACCGCATGCCGACGTTCCGCAGCGACGCCGAGTACGCCTACCCCGAAGAGAAGATCGAGCTGTTCAGCCGGCTGCAGCGCTGGACGGTGCAGCTGCAGGCGGGCGACGTGCTGTTCAACCCCGCCTTCTACTGGCACTACGTCAGCAACGCGTCGACGACCATCTCGGTGCGCAACGCCCTGTGGTCGCTGAGCTCGGCGCTGCGGGCGTCCCCGGAGTTGAGCCTCGCGACGGCCCTGGCGACGAAGCCGCCGGCGTTCGCGGGCGTCTTCCAGATGCGGGCCAAGGGCGAGAACTTCCTCAACTTCTACGAGCAGAAGGACTGACGGCTCGCTAGCTTGAAGCTGTGAGCGAGGCCTCTCAACGCCGCCGGATCGCCCTGCTGTGGCCCCGCGGCTTCGATCCGTCGACGACGATCAGCCTGCCCCTGGGCTACCTGAAGTCCAACGTCGATCCGGAGCGGTACGACGTCCGGATCATCGACTGCGCCCTGGACCAGCTGGACTCCACGTCCGCCGAGCTGCGCTACCGGCTGCAGGACTTCGCCCCCGACGTCGTCGGGGTGTCGACCTGGTCCCCGATGTACCCGGAGGCCGTCGCGCTGGTGCAGCTGGCGAAGTCGCTGGATCCCGGCGTCGTGACGGTGATGGGCGGGGCCCACGCAAGCTCTTACGCCGACCGCTGCATGGACGTCGCCGAGCTGGACTACGTCTTCTCGGGGGAGGCGGACCTGTCGTTCGCCGTGTTCCTCGATCAGCTCGCGGAGGGCGAGCCCGACTGGGCCCGGGTCCAGGGGCTGGTGTGGCGCGGGGCCGACGGCCAGCTCCGTCGCAACGACCCCGAGCGGGCGGACGACCTCGACGTCATCGCCCTGCCCGACTACGACGCCATCCGGCTCGAGGACTACAACGCCCAGGGCTACCGCTGGAACAGCCCGCCGATCGGCAACGCGCCGCTGTGGGTGACCCGCGGCTGCCCCTACCGGTGCCAGTACTGCGCGGCGCCGGACCTCAACGGCCGGCCGGTGCGCACCCACTCCATCGAGTACATGCGGACGTGGATCCAGCAGCTGTACGACCGCGGCGTGCGCTGGTTCAACATCATCGACGACAACTTCACCTACCACGTGAAGTACGCGAAGGCGTTCTGCCGGATGGTCATCGAGATGGACCTCCCGGGCGCCGGCTTCGGCACCCCCAACGGCATCCGCATGCTGCGCGGCGACGCCGAGCTGTGGCGGCTGATGAAGCAGGCCGGCTGGCGGCACCTGCTCGTCGCGCCCGAGAGCGGCTCCAACGACACGCTGGAGCGCATGAAGAAGGACCTGAAGCTGGGTGAGGTGCCGCGGGTGGTGCGCGAGATCCAGGACGCGGGGCTGCGCTGCCAGGCGTTCTTCATCCTCGGCTACCCGGGCGAGACGGCGGCGGACATCGAAGAGACGTTCCGCCTGATCCGGAAGTGCCGGTTCAACTTCGTGTTCCTCGCCAACTTCCAGCCGCTGCCCGGCACCCCGATCTACGACGAGCTGGTGGCGAAGGGCGAGATCGAAGACGGGCTGCTGCCGTTCGCGTTCAGCGACGGCATCCGCGTCTACACGCCCCCGGAGCTGCTCGACTTCAACTTCAGCAAGTTCATCCTGAAGACGCACCTGATGATGGCGGCGAGCAACCCCCGGAACGTGCCGTACCACGCGAGCATCCTGTTCCACCTGTACAAGCCGTCGTTCGTCGCCAAGAAGCTGCTCAAGACCACCTGGACGATGTTCCGACCGGGGGAGCAGACGCCGGCGGCGCCGTTCGCGCCGATGCACGAGCAGGCGGACCGGGCGGGGCTGGCCGACAGGGGCTGAGCCGAGCGGCTACCCTGCTGGCGATGCCCGGCGATGGTCGCGAACAAGTCGTCATCATCGGCGCCGGGCCGGCCGGGCTGACGGCGGCGTACGAGCTGACGAAGCACGGCGCCGACCGGTTCGACGTGCACGTGCTGGAGGCGGATCCCACCTACGTCGGGGGGATCGCGCGGACCGCCCAGCACCGCGGATACCGATTCGACATCGGCGGGCACCGCTTCTTCAGCAAGAGCGACGAGATCGAGGCCCTCTGGGCGGAGATGCTCGGCGAGCACCTGATCACGCGGCAGCGGCTGTCCCGAATCCACTACGACGGGCGCTTCTACAACTACCCGCTCAAGCCGTTCAACGTGCTCGGCAACCTCGGCCTGCGCCGGGCGGCGCGGGTGTTCGCCAGCTACGTCAAGGCCCGGGCGCGGCCGGTGGAGCCGGAGCGGTCGTTCTCGGACTGGGTGAGCAACCGGTTCGGCCGGCAGCTGTTCGGGATGTTCTTCGAGTCCTACACCGAGAAGGTGTGGGGCATCCCGTGCACCGAGTTGAGCGCCGACTGGGCCGCCCAGCGGATCAAGGGGCTGTCGATGCGGACGGCGGTCCGCGACATGCTGATCGGCAAGCGCACCGGCCCCGACGGGGAGGTCGTCAAGACGCTCATCGAGGAGTTCCGCTACCCGCGGCTGGGGCCCGGGATGATGTGGGAGGCGTGCCGCGACACGGTGGAGGAGCGCGGCGGCCACGTGCACATGGATCGTCGGGCGATCGAAGTCCGGCTGGACGGCGACCGGGTGGTCTCGGTGCTGGCAGCCTCGGCGGACGGGGTCGAGCAGCGGTTCGACGCCGACCACGTCATCTGCTCCGCTCCGATCTCGGTCCTCGTGCGCACGCTCCGGCCATCGGCCCCCGAGCCGGTCGCGCAGGCGGCCCGCTCGCTGAAGTACCGGGCCTTCCTGACGGTCGTGCTCGCGGTGGGGGTGAAGGACGTGTTCCCCGACCAGTGGATCTACATCCACGACCCCGCGCTGGAGGTGGGGCGGCTGCAGAACTACAAGAACTGGAGCCCCGAGATGGTTCCGGATCCGACGACGAGCTGCCTGGGGCTGGAGTACTTCTGCGACGCCGGCGACGCGTTCTGGTCGCGGGAGGACGACGACCTCATCGCGCTGGGCACCCGCGAGGTGGAGCGGCTGGGCTTCGTGACCGCGGACGACGTGCTGTTCGGGACCGTGGTCCGCATGCCCAAGGCCTACCCGGTCTACGACGAGACGTACGCCCAGCACGTCGCCACGATCCGCGAGTGGGCCGAGCGGCAGGCGGAGAACCTGCAGCTCATCGGCCGCGCGGGCATGCACCGCTACAACAACCAGGACCACTCGATGATGACGGCGCTGCTCGCGGCGCGGAACGTCATGGGCGGCGACTACGACCCGTGGAAGGTCAACACCGACGCCGAGTACCTCGAGGAGAAGTAGCGGTCGCTAGGAGCCCGGAGCGCATTGGAGCCCGAGCCCCGTGAGACCGGGGCGTCCGAGGCCAAGGCGCGACGAGGAGATGCATCGGGAATGCGCGACGAGGAGCAACGCCGGGATCGGGCGCATCCGGTCCTCGGGGCGACAGGCGGCTATGCGCTCCAGGCTCCTAGATCGGCGTCAGGTACAGCGCGTAGGCGGCGTACATCGGGTCCCGCAGGCGGCCGTCCTCCATCCCGACGAGCTCCGCGCCCAGGTCCATCAGCTCGTTGGTCACCGTGTGGTCCGGCATCAGGCTCTCGAGCAGGTCGCGCGCGCTGTCGATCGTCGGCCGGTCGGGCTGGGACGGCAGGCAATGTCGCCACGCCTCCCGGGTCGGCTTGTCCAGCTGCGTCCACAGCCGGACCACCACCGCGCGGCGGCCCTGGCCGAGCCAGGCGGTGACCTCGTCGCCCGGGCGGGGCTCGACCCGCCAGTCGCCGTGGCCGATGGAGCCGTCCGTCGTGAAGCCAGGCTCCACGCGCGGGATCCCCGTGATGAGCGGCGGCCAGGGGGACCACCAGCGGTTCCCGATCGCCTGGTCCAGCGGGTCGCCCCACACCCAGCGCGCCTCCGGCCCCATCGTCGGCCGGCACGGCGTCGACGTGTCCGCCCCGAGCAGCCGCAGGTCGGCCAGGTTCGGGTTCTGGCCGCCGGCCGCGGGGCGGGCGAGCAGCCGGGTGAGCCGACGGAACGCCCCGGGCTCCCGGATCGGGATGTGGTGGGTGTTCCACAGGCCGCCCGAAGACGACTCCGCGAACGCCCGCCCAGGCCCCTCCACGTACCAGCCGGGCTCCTGGTAGGGCGACGGGCCGACGAAGCTCAGCACCAGGGGCAGCACCAGCACCCCCGCCGAGTGGGCCACCGCGCCGCCGCCCCACGCCTTCGCCGCCCGGGGAGCGGGCCCCCCGGGGCCGAACACGCCCCACGCCGCGAGCACGCAGGCGCCCGGGATCAGCTGCATCCAGTCCGACGTGAACGTGCCCCGGGAGATCGTCATGAGGGCCAGCGGGATCTGGGCGAGGATCGCCAGCCAGAGCATCCGCGCGGCGGCTCGATCGTGCCCCGGGGCGCCGAGCAGCGAGCGGCGCAGCGCCGCCACCAGCCCCACCGCGGCGAGCACGAAGCCGACCGGCATCAGGTGCATGTGGAACCAACTGCGCACCCCCAGGCTGGCCGCGCCGAGCAGCGCCGACGCGCTCAGGCCACCGGTGAGCACGTGGGACCGGCTCGCCTGGTAGCGCGGGAACGAGTACTCCGGGGGGAGCCCGAGGGGGCCCCAGCCGAGGATGTGGGACGCCAGGAGCAGCGCCAGCGCGCCCGCGGCGCCGACCCGGGCGATGGCGAGCAGGCGGGCCCGCGTCCGGTCCCTCCACCAGCCGCCGGCGGCCCACAGCACGACCAGGGCGCTGCTCATGCCGACGTCGGGGTAGACGATGGGGTGGGTGTAGCAGCGCAGCCCCTGGACCAGGCCGGCGGCGACCGCGGCGGCCCAGCCCCGCCGCCCCTCCAACCGGAGCGCGAGCAACAACAGCGCCCACGTCAGCGGGGTCAGCGCGGCCGAGAACCACGGCGGCGCGAACTTGCGGGAGTGCACCACCATCGTCGGCACCGCGATGACGAGCGCCGCCGCGAGCAGCCCCACGCGGGGCCCCCCCAGCTCCCGGCCGAGCAGCCAGGTGCCGAACGCGAGCAGGACGATGAACGGCAGGTTGCTCAGCCGGAACGCCGCGCGGCTGGTGCCGAACGTGCCCAGGGTCCAGACCATGGCGACCCGGCCGACCGGCGGGTAGGTGCCCAGCCAGAGCGCCTCGTCCTTCAGGATCGTGCGCCGCTCGGCCGCGGTCTCGGCCCGCTGGTACTCGCCGACCTGCTCGATCAGCTCGTTGGAGTAGAAGCCGTCGTGATCGTTGGGGTCCCTCCGGTCGAGCAGCCCGAACGCGAGCATCGCGCCCGCCGCGACGGCCAGCACCAGGCCCAGGAGCGCAGCCTCGCGCCCCCGGCTCACGGCTCCCTCCGGCGCCGCCGCAGGCCGAGCAGGCCGCCCACGAGCAGGCCCGCCACGGGGGCCGCCGCCGCGACGCCGGAGTCGTCGTCGTCCGTCGCGCAGCAGCCGCCGTCGTCGGGGAGCCAGCCGCCTTCGCCGCCCGGCGGGGTCAGGTCGTCGTCGTCGGTCGCGTCGTCGTCGTCCGGGGTCGCGGAGTCGTCGTCGTCGTCCGGGGTCGCGGAGTCGTCGTCGTCGATCGCGTCGTCGTCGTCCGCCACGTCGTCGTCGTCGTCGTCGTCGCCCTTGGGCAGGTCCAGCCGGGTCAGCCGGATGGCGTCCGCGACGACGTGCTGATCGGACGCCACCGCGCCGGTCGAGCTGTCGTACAGGGCGACCCAGCTGCCGCCCCCCGCGTCGAAGTCGAACACCCCGAGCTCGGTCCAGCCGTCGGCCCCGGTCTGGTCGACCGTCAGCTCGGTGGTCACGCCCCCCGCCCGCACGGCGTAGGGGACGGCGTCCCAGACCGCGAACTGTGGCGTCGCGAAGTACTCGACGAGGTACTCGCCGGCGTCCTCCAGGTGGATCTGCCACCACGCCCAGTTGGACGGCTGCTCCGCCGTGAAGCCGTTGGTCCACCACAGGTGGCCGTCGTGGCCGACGTCCTCGCTGCGCCACCATTGCCCGGGGCCGAACGCCTGGAAGCAGGCCCCCTCGTCGTCGAGCACGCCGCCCTCGGGCGGGAGCACCGCGCACGGCGGGGCCGTCACGCAGTGCCCGGCGCGCTGGGGGCGACCCCCGGCCGCGCCGGCGAACACGCCCCAGTGGTTGGCGACCGACCGGGTGCCGCCGCCGTTGTTGCCGGTGTGGTCGTTGACGTAGCCCTCGCCCTCGACCCAGAGCTGCGAGCTGCCGCCGCCGTCGACGTTGAACGCCTCGTACGCGCCCAGCTGCCCCATCAGGTCGGCGAGCTCGGCTCCGTACATGCCCGACGAGGACGAGGTGCGGCCGTCGACCGTCGCCAGGATGAACGTGCCCCGGTCCGCCGTGATCCCCATCGCGGTGCGGGGGTGGCGGTCGCGCATGTCGGACCGGTCGGGGAAGCAGCCGGAGTCGGTCGGGCTGGAGCAGGTGTAGACCTGCCCTTCGATGACCAGCTCGGGGAAGCCGCTCACGAGCGCGAGCGTGCCGGGGGGGACGGACGGGAAGACCGTGCCGCTCTCCCACCCGTCGGCCAGCCCGCCGAAGACGTCGGGGTTGTTCTTGACCCACTCGGTGTGGGTGAACTCCACGAAGTCGGGGCCGAACGCGATCCAGCCGTACTTGCCGTAGAACCACTCCCAGCTGATGCCCGGGTCGTCCCCCGTCATGTCCAGCGGCCAGGGGATGCCGCGGCCGACCGCGTTGCCGTACACCCGCAGCGGGGACGACCGGTAGAAGTCGCCGTTGCTCGCGACCTGCACCCCCTCGTCCTCGGCCCACGACCCGGTGGACTCCAACCCCCCGGGCGCCTTCGTCGCGTCGACGTGCACGTAGTCGGTGCAGAGGTCGACCAGGGCGACCCAGGTGTGCGTCGTCGGGGACGTGGTCGTGTAGTGCTGGAGCGTGACGCCGGGGTGGGGCGTGTCTTCGGAGACCAGGCTGAGGTTGACGGCGACGCCGGTCGCGGGGGCCAGCGCGGCGGCCAGGACCGCGGTGGTCAGGAACCGTCGCAACTCAGCGCAGCTCCCTGGTGGGGACCTTGGCGTGCAGCGGTCGTCCCGAGTAGCCAGCCACGGCGCCATCGTAACCGTCGGGTGGCTACCATGGGGGCATGCGGGCCCTCCTCTTCGCTGCGTGCGTGCTCTCCGCGGGCTGTTCCAGCGGGCCCGTGGACGACGCCGACGGCGACGGCTGGTGGATCGAGGACGGCGACTGCGACGACCGCGATCCCGCGATCAACCCCGCCGCGACCGAGATCCCGGGGGACGGGATCGACCAGGACTGCGACGGCTTCGACGCGGTCTCCTCGATGGACGCCGACGGCGACGGCTCTCCCGCGTCCGAGGACTGTGACGACAACGACTGGGGCCGGGCCCCCCACCTGCCCGAGGTCTGCGACGGCCGGGACAACGACTGCGACCTCGTGGTCGACGACGGCTTCGACGAGGACGGCGACGGGGTGACCGTCTGCGGGCCCGACGGCGTGCCCGACAACGCCGACGACGACTGCGACGACGGCGACGCGGGGCTGTTCCCGGGCAACGCCGAGGTGTGCGACGGGGACGACGACGACTGCGACGGGCTGACCGACGAGCTGTACGACAGCGACGGGGACGGCGCGACGACCTGCGGCGTCGACGGGGTCGCGGGCACCGCGGACGACGACTGTGACGACGACGACAGCGGCGTCGAGCCCGGCATCTGGGACGACTGCGACGGCGTCGACGTCAACTGCAACGGCCTGGTCGACGAGGACTGCGACGACGGCGGCGGGGGCGGGGCGCTGTACTGCTACGCCGACGCGGACGGCGACGGCTGGGGCGGCAGCGGCACCGTCGTGACCGCGGACAACGACTGCGGGGACCCCGGCGAGTCGGGGGTCACCGGCGACTGCAACGACGGCGACGGCGCGGTGCACCCCGGGGCGATCGACCTGCCGAACAACGGGGTCGACGAGGACTGCGACGGCGCCGACCAGGTGGCCACGTGCGCCGGGCCGACGCTGTACGCCGACGAGGCCGAGCCCAACGACAGCTCGACCCAGACGAACCTGATCGTCACCGGAGACGGGCACGTCGAGATCGACGGGGTCGCCGCGGCGTGCGGCGGGGGCGGCGACCAGGACTGGTTCTCGGTCAGCTTCGGCTGCTGGGGACCGGTGACGTTCGAGCTCGACTGGCCCGGGGGGAGCAGCGACCTGAACGTCGCGGTGTCCGGTGCGGCCGTGGCGACGGAGGTCGGCACCTCGATGTCGGGGCCGGTCTACGCGACGTCCAACGCAGCGGCCGGCTCGATGCTGATCTCCGTCTCCTGCGCGTCGGGTGACCCGACGCCGTACACGCTGTTCATCGACTGGGACTGATTGCGGAAACCAGGTGCTCTAGACCGCTCCTCCTCGCCCCCGCGGCCCGATCTCGGCGTCGCTCCTCGGTCACAAGGGAGCGACCTTGCTCCCTCGTCGCTCCTGGACCTCGGACCGCGGGGCCTTCGGATCCGCGGTCAACAAACCCGGTTCCCGCAATGACGTGAGCGCGGGGCGAGCCGGCGAGGCGGACGCGGTTCGCCTTCGCGGGCGGTAGCCCTCAGGCCTTCTGGCCGCAGATCAGCAGCTCGGCGTACTCGCCCTTGATGGGGTCGGTGCCGGTCCGGACGCCGCCGTACTTGCCCGGGTTGGAGCAGCGCATCGCGACCTCCCGAACGTCGGCGGGGCCGAGCTCGGGGCGCATCGCGCTCAGGTGCCGCTCGGCCGAGGCGATGCTCTCGTTCTTGGCCATCTCGAGCAGCTCCATCGCCGACGCCTTGTCGAGTCGGACCCAGCGCTGCTTGCCGCCGGGGCTCCGCTTCGACCTCTGCTTCTTCTTCTTGCGGGGCTTGGCCATCACTCCGGTTCCTCCGAGTTGGCGCGGACCTCGAAGACCGTGAAGTCGCCCCCGGCGACCGCCCAGGTCGTCACGACGTCCTTCACCGAGGCGAGCCGGGGCCCGCGGCGGCACCACGTCACCAGCGCGTCCAGCGTCGCCCGCTCGCCCTCGGCCATGGCCTCGACCCGGCCGTCCGCGAGGTTGCGCACCCAGCCGACGAGTCCGAGCCGCTGAGCCTCGGCCCGGGTCGAGGCCCGGTACCAGACGCCCTGCACGCGGCCGGTGATCAGCAGATGCACGCGCTCCATGGGCGGCATCCTATCCGCCCCGACAAGGGACTGCCGAGTCGGCCGCCGGTCGTCTATACAGGCGGTCCCCGCGGAGGCCCCCTGCTCGAGCTCGTCGCCATCCTGTACGCCTCGCTGGTGCTGCCCATCGGGCTGTACGGCGTCGCCCAGGCGCACCTGCTGTGGCTCGCCGGGCGTCGGTCCCGCGAGGCGTTGGCGCCTCCGCTGGTCGGGGACGACGTGCCGTTCGTCACGGTCCAGTTGCCGCTGTTCAACGAGCCGCTGGTCGCGGAGGGGCTGCTGGCCTGCGTCGCCGGGCTCGACTGGCCGCACGATCGCCTCCAGATCCAGGTGCTCGACGACTCGACGGACGAGACCACCGCGATCCTCGCCGCCGGCTGCGCTCGGCTGGTCGCCCAGGGGCTGCCGATCGAGCACGTCCGCCGTCCCCACCGCGGCGGGTACAAGGCCGGCGCCCTGGCCGACGCGATGGCGTCCGTGCGTGGCGATCTCATCGCGATCTTCGACGCCGACTTCCGACCCCGGCCCGACTTCCTGCGGCGCGCCGTCGCCCAGCTCGGCCCCGACGTCGGCCTGGTGCAGGCCCGCTGGGGCTGGCTGAACCGGGACCAGTCGCTGTTCACGCGGCTGCTCTCCCTGCACCTGGACGCCCACTTCGCGGTGGAGCAGCCCGGCCGACACCGCGGCGGCCTCTTCTTCGGCTTCAACGGCACCGCCGGGGTCTGGCGGCGAGCCTGCATCGAGGACGCCGGCGGCTGGGAGGCGGACACCCTCACCGAGGACCTGGACCTCGCGTTCCGGGCTCGACTCGCGGGCTGGGACCTGCGCTACGTCGAGGAGATCGCGGCGCCCAGCGAGGTGCCCGCGGACATCGCCGGCATCCGCACCCAGCAGTTCCGCTGGATGAAGGGGGGCGCCCAGGTCGCCCGCAAGATGCTCGCCCGGGTGTGGCGGAGCGAAGCGCCGCTGGTGACGCGCCTGCAGGCGACCGCGCACCTCGGCGGCGGCGGGGTCTTCGGCTCCGTGCTCCTGCTCTGCCTGGTGGGGCCGTTGGTGGCGTTCGTCGCCGCGGACGCGCCGGGCTGGTTCCCGGTCGCCATCGGCCTCGCCAGCCTGCCGATGCAGCTCACGCTCCTGGTCCTCGTCGGCGTCTACGGCTCCGCCTGCGTGCGGCGCGATGGGCCGCTGCGGGGCGTGCTCCGGTTCGCCTGGTTGTTCCCCCTGTTCCTGGCGTTCTCGGTCGGCCTGTCGCTGCACAACGCCGTCGCGGTGGTCGACGGCTGGAGCGGTCGGGCCTCGCCGTTCGTGCGCACCCCCAAGGCGGGGAGCGGGGGGACCGGGGCGGGCGCGGCCCTGGCCTCGGCGCTGCGGCCGGTCGCGCCGCTGGTCTGGGTGGAGCTCGGGGTGGGCGCCTGGCTGCTCGCCGCGGCGCTGTCCCAGCTGGCGGCCGCGAGCCTGCTGACCGCCTGGATCTTCGGGATGCAGGCCGCCGGCTTCCTCGGGTTGGCGGTCGCCAGCGTGCTCCGGGCCTGGCCGGCGAAGGCGATCGCCCACCGGGTGGTCGCGGTCGCGGCGTCCACGTCGCTGGCGCTGCTCGTCGCCGAGGGCGGGCTCCGGCTCGTCGGGCAGACGCCGTGGACCGAGCCGCCCGTCCGGTTCGACGTCGAACCCGCGGGCTGGATCCAGCCGGACGACGTCTACGGCTTCGCCCTCGCGCCCGGCCGGTTCACGGTCGCCTACGGGGAGGAGGCGCGCGCCGTCGCCACCCACGACGCGGACGGGCGCCGGGCGACGCCGCGCGGGGCCGGCCCCACGGTGGAGGTGCACGGGGGCTCGTTCACCTACGACCTGGGCGTGAGCGACGAGGCGACGCTGCCGTGGCAGCTCGCCGAGCGGCTCCCCGGGTGGCGGGTCCGCAACCGCGGCGTCGCCGGCTACGGCCCGGTGCAGGCGTGGATCGCCCTGGAGGAGCACGTCGCCGCGGGCACCACGCCGGACGCGATGGTGGTCGCCTACGCCGCGTTCCAGGACGAGCGGGTGACGCTCGTCCGGAACTGGCGCCGGTCGTTGAGGCCCTGGAGCCGGCGGGACGGGCTGGCCGCCCCGGCGCTGCCGTCGGTGCGGGCCCGTCGGGGGACGCCGCGGGTGGTGCGTCGGTCCGCGGCGTTCGAGCCGTGGGGTCTCAGCGGCCGCTCAGCGCTCGTCAGCCGCGTCGACCTGGCGACCGACGTGCTCCACGACCTCGCGATCCACAGCCACGGCGTGAGCCGCAACCTGCTCCTGCAGCTGCACCGCCGCGGCGAGGAGGCCGGCGTGAGGGTCCTCCTCGTCGGCCTGGAGGACGACCGGTACACCCGCGACACCCTCCGCTGGTGCGCCCGTCGGGGGGGCGACGTCCTGGACCTCGGCCTGCCCTGGCAGGAGCCGGCGTGGAGCCTCGCGCCCCACGACCCGACCCATCCCAACCCGGCCGCCCACGCCCGCTGGGCCGACGGGATCGCCGCCGAGCTGGGGCCGCCTCAGGGTCCCCAGGCGCGCCGTCGGGCGTCCCGGTCCAGACCGGACAGGCAGGCCGCCTCGAGCCCGGCTTCGGGGGCCTCGGCGCACAGCGCCTCCCGCTGATCGCGCTCGCACCGGAACATCAGCGACGCGCCGTACCAGGTCCACTCGATCCGCTGGTCGAGCGGCTCGGTGAAGCCGGTGGGCGGGCCGATGCCGCCGCCGCACGGCAGCTCGGGTCGCTGGAGCAGGCTGCGGGGCCGCCCCAGGGCGTGGGTCACCCCCCGGTAGGCGGCCGCGATCAGCTGGGGGTCCCGGGCGCGCCGCTGCTCGACGATCTCGTTGAGCACGTACAGGTGCACGTCGTCCAACGCCTCGACGCAGACGACGTCGTGGGCCGGCGGGTTGGCCGGGCAGAGCGCCGTCTCCAGGGGCTGGTAGGGGCCGTACGGAGACCCCTCGCCCCACACCGACAGCGCCAGCGAGGGGGCCACCAGGGCGACGCAGAGGACCCCGGTGGCGGTGCGCGCGGCGGTGCGCCAGCGACCCTCGGTCCGCCACGCGGCGTGCAGGAGCACCGCCGCGCCGAGCGCCCACAGGCCGTAGGTCGGTGACTGGCGCCGGGCGAGCGCCCCGTCGGCGAGCCCCAGGAGCAGGGGGCTGGCGATCGCGGCGGGGCCGATCAAGGCGGCGACCGCGGTCACGCCGGGGGCCGCGCCGTCCCGCGGTCGCCGACGCAGGAGCAGGACCGTCGCGGCGACGCAGCCGGCGTACGCGCCGAGCCGGAGCGCCCCCCCGAGCGCCTGCATCCCCGCCCCGGGGGACGGCCGATCGGACCACGCCCAGTCGTAGAAGGGCACGCCGACGAGGCCGCCCCAGGCGCGCCCGAACCAGCCCGCCCCGCCCGACGCGTTGGCCACGGCGTCCGCGACGACGGCGCCCTGTCCCCGCACCACGTCGGGGAACGGCACCTGGGCCAGCGCCACGCCGGCGACGAGCGCGCCGGCGGCCAGCCCGGCGGCGGCCGGCCTCGAGGAGCGGAAGAGCAGCCCGCCGGTGGCCGCGAGCAGGAGCCCGACGCTGACGATGACGATGGGGTCGTGCCACACCGCGAAGGCGGCGAGCCCCCCGACGGCGGCGGCGGCGGCGGGGTGGGGGGCGCGGCCGGGGGAGCCGAGCGCGGCGGCGGCCGCGAGGAGGACGAGGAGCAGGTGTCCGGCTTCGACGTGGTTGCCGATCGAGGTGACCGAGAAGATGAGGAACGGCGGCGGGAGGCAGAGCATCGCGACGACGGCGGCGAGGGCTCCGCCGGGCCCCAGGAGGCGCCGCCCGAGCCACGCCGCGGCGCCCAGCCCGACGACGGTCCAGCCGATGCCGAGCGCCCGCACGGCGACGGCCGGGTCGCCCGTCAGCCAGGACAGCGGCACGTGCAGGAAGACGTTGAGGTAGGTGCCGCCCGAGGGGATGCCCGGCACCGGCCCGTACCACCAGGTCGTGAGGGGGAACTCGGGGCCGCCCACGGCGAGGTTGTTGACCAGCCGCAGGTTCATCATCTCTTCGGCGTGGAAGAGGTGGATGGGGGAGTTGCGGCTCAGCAGGACCCGCAGCAGGACGTGGACGCCGAGGACGGCCAGCACGGCCACCGCCTCGCGGGGGAGCCGTCGGCGCGGCGCCGGATCGGTCATGCGGGGGCGGTCTCGGCCTTCCAGGCGACGTACCGCGCCCGCCAGCCCCGGTGCTCGACGACGTAGGCGGCGAGCATCCCGACCTGCACGGCGTAGAAGGCGATCAGGGGGGCCGAGCCCTCGATCGCCAGGTGTCCGGCGACGCGCGGCACCAGCAGGGCGTCGACCGACGCGACGAAGAGCACCGACGTGACGGTGCCCGGGTAGAGCGACCGCTCGACGAGCGACTTGGCGACGTGGTGGACCTCGTGCAGGCCCTGGGAGCACCACAGGAAGAGCCCGAGCAGCGGCCACGGCGGGCCCCGCAGCACCAGGGCGAGCAGGAGGAGCAGCCCCAGGAAGGTCGGCACGAAGCCCAGGAACAGCAGCTGGCCGCGCGCCTCGGCCCACGGCTCCCGCGTCGACGTCTGGTAGACGGGGCAGCGCTCCCACTCGCGGAAGCGGTAGGACTCGCCCTTGTGGAGGATCATCGCGACGACGGTGACCATCAACGCGTCGAGCAGGCCCCGGTCGGGCTCGGCCGCGAAGATCGGGTGCAGGCCCGGCAGGAAGAAGCCGATCACGAGGATGGCGGCGGCGGCGATCCCGACGACGATCATCGAGCTGAGGGGGCCGGCCTTGGGGAACTCCGTCGCGATTCCCCGTTCTACCTCGCCCGGTCAGGCGGGCGCGATCCCGGCCTTGAGCTCGTCCGACGCGCGGAAGGTCAGCGTCCAGACGGCGGGGATGACGATCTTCGCCCCGGTGGCGGGGTTGCGCCCGACCCGCTCGCGCCGGTGCTCCCAGCGGAAGGTGCCCAGGGTCGGGAGCTCGACCCAGGTGTGGTCGGCGCGCTCGTCCGCGACGAGGCTCCAGAGCGCGTGGTGCGGACCCTCGGGCAGGGCGGAGCCGGCCTCGGCCGCGTCTCTCAGCTCCCGCCCTTGCTTGAAGGTCGCGGTCCGCACCTCGGGGAGGGTCATGATGCCGCCGTTGCGGGGGTCGACGGCGCCGCGGGCCCGGCGCACCTTGACCTTGAAGCTGCCGTAGGGGCTCAGCCAGGCTCCGCTGGCGCGGAGCCCGCCGAAGACGTCGGCCTCGAAGGCGGCCACCGCGTCGGCTCCCAGCCGGGAGACGACGGCGTCCGCGCCGATCCACCGGTGGCCCTCCAACCCGAGGTGGGCGAAGAGCACGTGCACGGCGTCCTCCAGCTCGTCGGCGTCCCGGGCGTCGAGGGACTGCACGACCTCCAGCGGTCGCAGGGCGCGGTACAGGTGCGGGAAGGTCGCCGTCGAGCCGTCGTCGTGCTCGAGGTCGTCCCACTTCAGGGCCGGGCCGAGGGCGTCGTCGTCGAGCAGGAGCAGGCTCAGGTCCTCGGCGTCGGCGTAGAAGCGGTCGAGGGTGCCGAGCAGCTGGGCGGCGCTGCTCAGGTGGATGAAGCCCTCGTCGGCGAGGGATGGCGGCGCGTAGCTGAGGGCTCGCCGGGCGTGGTCCCAGGCGGCTCGCTCGGCGATGTGGAAGAGCAGGGTCACGGCGTCCTCCCCGGTGGACGCCGACGATAGCGCCGGTACGCTTCGTCGGCGCGAGCCGCAGGAGGACGAGATGGAGCTGGGCTACACGATTCTGTACGTGGACGACGTCGCGAAGTCCCTCGCTGCGTGGGAGGGGGCGTTCGGTCTGGAGCGTCGCTTCCTGCACGAGTCGGGGGAGTACGGCGAGCTGGAGACGGGGGCGACGACGCTGTCGTTCGCGGGCCGGGAGTTCGGCAAGACGCACTTCACGGACGACCGCACGATCGGGATGTTCGACCAGGCGCCGGCGCGGTTCGAGATCGGGCTGGTGACGGCCGACGTGGACGCGGCGTTCGCCCGGGCGACGGAGGGGGGCATGGAGTCGGTGGTGCCGCCGGCGGTCAAGCCGTGGGGTCAGACGGTGGCGTGGGTGCGGGACGCCGACGGCATCCTGATCGAGCTCGCGACGCCGATGTAGGGGCGCTTCCGCGGAAGCGTCCGCGGGCTACTCCCCGAGGGCCCCGTCGATGGCGGCGACCAGGTCCGCGTCGTCCGGGGTGGTGGGCGGCGCGAAGCGGTGGGCGACGTTGCCGTCGCGGCCGACGACGAACTTGCCGAAGTTCCACTCGATGTCCTTGCCGCCGCCGGCCTCGCTGTTGACGAGCCATTCGTACAGGTCGGAGCGGCCGGGGCCGTTGACCTTCTGCTTCTCCAGGATGGGGAAGGTGACGCCGTAGTTGCGCTCGCAGAAGGTGGCGATCTGCTCGCTGGAGCCGGGCTCCTGGCCGCCGAACTGGTTGCACGGCACGCCGACGATGACGAGGCCGGCGTCCTTCTTGGCGTCGTACAGGCTCTGGAGGCCTTCGTACTGGGGCGTGAGGCCGCAGCGCGAGGCGACGTTGACGAAGAGCACGACCTTGCCGTCGAGGGTGGTCTTGTCGAAGGGGCTGCCGTCGAGGGCGGTCAGGGTCATGTCGGACAGGCTCCGGGGCGTCGGGTCCCCGGCCAGGGCCGGAGCGGCGACCAGGGCGAGGACGAGGAGGGTGGTCAGGATGCGCATCGGCGGGAGGGTAGCGCCGGTGCCGGCGGTCCGCGCCCGGTCAGAAGACCCTTGTGGGCCGGGCGTCGCTCGCGTAGGTACCCCGGCTGCAACGGAGGCCCCATGCGCGCGAATCGAATGTTCCTGCTCTTCCTCGCCCTGTCGATCCTGGTCGGCTGTGCCCGCCGCGGCGGCCCGGACGGAGGGAACCCGAACGACGACGTGTTCGGGGGCCTGGACACGGACGGCGACGGCAAGCTGACGGACGACGACGTGGCGTCGGGCACCACCGCGGTGTTCTGGCGGCTGACGCTGGACGGCGAGGACAGCGAGGAGGCGACGTCGTCGACCGCGACCACGATCCGCCAGGGCGACGGCAACTGGATGCTGTTGGTCGACGTCGAGGGCGAGCTTCCGATGGAGCTGAACATCGGCTTCTGGAGCGCGGAGGTCGACGGCTGGGACCTGGTCGAGGGCGAGGGTGACCTGCAGGGCGCCTGGGGCGACGCGGAGGGGTACTGGATGTCCCACTCGGAGTGCCCCGGGAGCATGGTCATCACGAGCGTGGACGGCGACAAGGCGTCGGGCTGGATGGACGGCAGCGTCGAGGTGGTGATCTACGACAGCACCGAGGCGGAGGTCGGCATGCTCTACATCGACGGGGTCTCGTTCAAGGACGTGGACGTCGAGGGCTGGGAGTAGCCCCGGGCGTGGACCGGCTGCCACCGGACATCGAGCGAGCCCACGCCGCCGCCTGCGAGGCGGGGCGGGAGACGTACCGGGACCCGCGGACGGGCTTCGTGGTGTTCACGGAGCTGGCCCACCGGCGGCGGGGGCGGTGCTGCGGGTCGGGGTGTCGGCACTGTCCGTACGACCACCGCAGCGTGCCGAAGGGGTGAGCGCGCCGCAGCCGCGGGCCTCACGGGCGGACGGCTGGCGGGGTCGGGCCGGCCGGCGGTAGGCTCGGCCACATGTCCGATTCCCCCTCCGAAGCAGGCCTGCGCCGGGTCCGAGCCACCCGAGCCTGGAAGGCGATGTATCCCGATCCGATCGTGGTCGCGGCGGGCGACGTGGTCGCGGTGGGGAGGGCGGACGAGGAGTTCCCGGGCTGGGTCTGGTGCGCGGACCCGCAGGGTCGCGAGGGGTGGATGCCCGAGGCGTTCCTGGACCGGTCGGGGGCCGAGGCCCGGGCGGCGGTCGAGTACGACGCCCGGGAGCTGACCGTGGCGGTGGGGGACGAGCTGCGGGTGGAGTTCGAGCACGAGGGCTGGCTGCTCTGCCGGGCGGCGGACGGGTCCCGGGGCTGGGTGCCCAACGCGGCGGCGGTGGACGCGTCGCTGTTGGACCTGTGCGACCGGTGGCTTCGGGCCTGGACCGGGAACGACCCCGACGGTCTGTTGGCCTTCTTCACCGAGGACGCGAGGTACCGCGACCCGGCGAAGCCCGGCGGGCTGAAGGGTCACGCCGAGCTGAGGCCCTACTTCACGAAGCTGCTCGCCGCGAACCCGGACTGGGTGTGGCGCCGGCTCGACCTGACCCCGACGGACCTGGGCTTCACGCTCAAGTGGCGCGCGACGATCCCGGTCGGTGACGCGGTCGTGGAGGAGGAGGGGCTGGACATCGTCGAGCTGAAGAAGGGGCTGATCAGCCGCAACGAGGTCTACTTCGACCGGGCGGCGCTCCTGAAGGCGATGGCTCCGGCCTAAACGGCCCCTCACAATACTGAGACCCTCCGCGCGGGTCTGGAGACCCGATTCCTGCGTCCCTCATCGGTCACGGGGGG
>CAYQEG010000146.1:0-20962 GCA_964416435.1 uncultured Rickettsiales bacterium | reverse complement strand
CCTGGGGGGCCCGTCCCCCCTCAACTCGATTTGCAGAACCTTCGGGACGCTATCCGCCGGACTCGTGGCGGTCGCCATCATCGCCGCACTGTTCGCTCTGGGTGGCTCGCTCGACGGGCTGTTCACGACCGTGGGGGATCACGTCGACGACGCCGCCAGTTAACCCACCGTGGCCCGGGTGCGCCGTCGTGGTGAACCCGGGCCCCCCTACGGGACAGCGCCATGGTGCACTTCCATGAGCATGGGCGGAGACCCCCGCGACGAGGGCGGGGCTACGCCATCCCGACCGCGCTCATGGCGGTCGTGTTCCTCGGCGTCGCAGCCCTCGTCATCGACCTCGGCTATGGCCGCCTGATCCAGGCCCAGCTCCAGGCCGTCTCCGACGCCTCGGCCCACGCCGGCGCGATGCAGATCGACGGCACCGACGCCGGGCTGCTCGACGCCCGCGGCGCCGCGATCGCCGTGGCCGCCGCGAACATCGCCGACGGCGCGCCCGTGGCCGTGGCCGACGCAGACATCGAGACCGGGGTCTGGGACCCCGACAACTCCATCTTCACCGTGAGCACAGACGCTTCGCAGGTCAACGCCGTGCGCGTGTTGGCGCGAATCGGCGAGGTCGGCACCTGGTTCGGCAAGCCGGCCTTCCAGCGGGACTCCATCGCCGCGAGCGGGCGGGCGACCGCGGCCCGGATGCCGCCGCCGATCGCCTGCGCGATCCTCGCGGACACCGATCTCGACGCGATGGGCGGCATCACGACCGACAGCTACGACTCGACCGAGGGGCCCTACGACCCCGCCACCTCCGGGAACGCAGGCACCCTCTGCGGCAACGTCCGCCTCGACGTGGGCGGCGACGCTTCGGTCGACGGGGACGTCGTCGTCGGCCGAGGCGGCGACATCGTCACCCACGGCAACTCGACCGACGTCACCGGGAACCTGGTCTACGCCGGGTCGAGGTTCGTGCTGCCCGAGCTCGACCCGAGCGACGCCGAGGCCGACAACGACAACGACACCATCGGGCTCACCTCGGCGGGGCGGGATCCGTGGAAGGCCGGCGGGATCCGGCTCAACGGCACCGAGTCGCTCACGCTCGGCGCGGGCGTCTATTACTTCGAGAGCCTCAGGATCACCGGCAGCGCGTCGTTGGTGGTCACGGGGCCGACCGAGATCTGGGTGACCGGCGAGGTCCGGGTGGGCGGCACCGGCATCGTCAACACGGGCGCCCATCCCCATGACCTGACCCTGAACGTCACCGGCGACCGAGCGTCCCTGGGCGGCACGAGCGACTTCTACGGGTCGTTGATCGCGCCCGGTGCGGACGTCGACCTGGTCGGTACTCACGACTTCTACGGCATCGCCATCGGGTGGACCGTCGACATCCAGGGGGACCTCGCCCTGCACGCCGACGTCTCACTGATGGAACCCCTCGTGCAGATCCAACGATGGATCGCGCTCGTGGAGTAGGGAGGACGGCATGACCGGCACGCTCCCCCTGTTGGCCGCCCTGACGGCGATCGCCGCGCTGTGGGACTGGGAGACGAAGCGTATCCCCAACGAGCTCGTGCTCACGGGGCTGGTCATCGGCCTGGTCGTGGGCGCGTACTCCGCCGGCCTGGTCGGCCTCGGGCACGCCCTGCTCGGCGCGTTGGTCGGCCTCGCAGCGCTGTACTACCCCTGGACCCGGGGCTGGGTCGGCGGCGGGGACGTCAAGCTGCTCGCCGCCTGCGGCGCGTTCCTGGGCTGGAAGGGTGTGCTCGTCCTGCTCCTCGCCGGCACCGCGCTGCACGGCCTGCTGACCGTGGGGGTGCTGGTCGCCGCGAAGCTCCGCGGTCGAACCGAGCACGGCGCGCCGTTCGCCCCCGCGCTCGCGACCGCTTTCATCGTGTTGGCCGTCGTTCGGCCAACCCTCCTCACGACCTTGTAGCGAGGTGATGCCATGGCACCCCGGAGCGCTCTCGAACAAGCCAAACGGAGGGGTCGCTCCCGGTCGCTCCTGTTCCTCGTCGCCGCGCTCGCGTTCGCGGGCCTGGTGGCATTCGTCGTCTTCGGGGTGGTCGCCCGCTTCAACGAGCAGCTCGAGGCGGCCAACGAGCCGGAGCCGACCGTCGCGGTCGTGATCGCCCTCGAGGAGCTCCCGATCGGCGCCGAGATCCTCCCCGAGCAGGTCGGCGTCGTCGACATCTCGCCGGACGTCCTGCCCGAAGAGGGCACCTTCGAAGTGGTGGCGGGCGTCATCGGACGCACCCCCCGCGAGCGGGTGCTGCCCGGCGAGTTCCTCCGCGAGGATCGCCTCGCCAGCCCGGCCGCCGGGATCGGCCTGAACGTGCTCGTCACCCCCGGCATGCGGGCGATGACCATCGAGACCGACAGCCAGTCCGGCGTCGGCGGCTTCCTGCGGCCCGGCTACAAGGTCGACGCGCTCGTCACGATCCGCCCCGATGACAACGCCCTGGACGTCAAGTGGGTGACCGAGACGATCCTCCAGGACGTCAAGGTGCTCGCGGTCGGCGACCAGCTGCCGGGGGTCGAGGCGGACTTCAGGGCCGAGAAGCGGATCCAGGCCGCGGGGCGCCGACGCCGCAACTACGTGACCCTCGAGGTCGACGTCGAGCAGGCCGAGCGGCTCGCGCTGGCGAGCGCCCGCGGGGAGCTGCACCTGGCGCTGCGCAGCGACATCGACCTGGAGACGCTGGCCGACCGTGGCCCCCTCGTCACCAACGACATGGTCGGGCTGCCGGAGCCGCGCCCCCGCGCCCGGACCCGGAAGCCCAAGGTCGAGACGACCGAGGTGATCACGGGCGACACGATCGTCATCGAGCAGTTCGACAAGTCAGGCCGAAAGGTGTCCGAGACCCGGCGACGCCGGTAACACCCTGGGGGTTTGTGTCATGAGGTTTGCATCCCAGTCCCGAATCCCCCTGCTGGCCACGCTGTTGGCCGCAGGCCTCGTGGTCACCACCCCTGCGCTCTCGGACGAGCCCGAGCTCGACGCGCCCGCCGAACCCGTGATCGTCGTTCTCGACGAGCCGACGGTCGAGGAGCCGGCGGAGATCGAGGTCGACATCGGCCAGTCCCACATCTACCTGGGCACGCGCGCCATCAACCGCGTGCTGGTCTCCGACGACGCCGTCGCGCAGGTCAAGCTGCTGGAGGAGGGCCAGTTCCAGGTCCGGGGGACGCAGCTGGGCAGCACCGACGTCTGGGTCTGGTTCCGCGACGCGCCCGACGTCCCGGTCCGGTACGGCGTGCACGTCGGCCGCGACCTCCGCGGGCTGGAGCGGAGCATCGCCGCCCTCGTCGGGCCCGACGGCGCTCCCCCGCGCGTCTACGACGTCGAGGACCGGCTGGTGGTCGATGGAGAGGTGGCCGACCTGGCGACGCTGGAGCGCATCGCCGAGGTCGCGCGCGTCTACGACCCCGACTTCGTCAACCTGGTGACCGTCACCGGCGACCACCAGGTGCAGCTCGAGGTGGTGTTCGCCGAGGTCAGCCGTTCGCGCCTGCGCGAGCTGGGCGTCGACATGTTCTGGGACAGCGGCTCGATCATCCCGGGCGGCGGCTTCACCGTCACCACGGGCTCGCCCCCCGGCGTGGCGGAGACGTTCACCCTCCTCGGCACCGTGGCCGCCGGCTTCGACCTCATGGCCTCGCTGGAGGTGCTCGAGCAGCACAGCCTCTCCAAGGTGCTGGCCCGGCCCACGCTGGTCGCGCTCTCCGGCCAGCAGGCCGAGTTCCTCGCCGGCGGTGAGGTCCCGATCCCCGTCGCCCAGTTCGGCGACCGGATCTCCATCGAGTTCCGGGAGTACGGGGTCAAGCTGACCTTCGTACCGACCGTGCTCGCGGGGGACGTGATCGACGTCCGGGTGTTCGTCGAGGTCAGCGACCTGGACACCGCCAACACCCTCCGGGTCACCGACGTCACGATCCCGGCGTTCGTGTCGCGCAAGTCCTCGTCGCACCTGCGGCTCGTGAGCGGCACGACGTTCGCGATGGCCGGCATGCTCGACGAACGCATCACGTCGACGCGGTCGAAGATCCCGCTGCTCGGCGACATCCCCCTCATCGGGGCGCTGTTCCGCCGCGTCGAGCACCGCCGCACCGAGACGGAGCTGGTCATCTTCGTGACGCCCCGCCTGGTTCGGCCGCTCACCGCGGACGAGGTGCCGCCGCCCCCCGGGCACGCGACCGACAACGACCCCGGCGACTTCGAGTTCTTCCTGCTCGGCATGGACCACCAGCCCGAGAAGGCTCGGCGGGAGGAGAAGCCCGCCGGTCCCGTGGGCATGGAGCGCTGACGTGGAAGCGCGCCTCCGACGAGCTCCGCCGGACGGCGAGCCTCCTCGGGAGGAGGCGACGGTGATCGAGCTCCACCCGTCGGGGATCTCGGACGAACCGGTCCCGATCGGCACCGTGGTCGCGCTCATGGGCAGCAAGGGTGGCTGCGGCGTCACGATGCTGGCGGTGAACCTCGGCGCCGAGCTGGCGACCGGCAAGCGGGTCTGCCTGGTCGACCTCGCCGGCTCCCTCGGCGACGTCGCCCCCTACCTCGACCTGGAGTGCGACCACGAGCTCGCCGAGCTGCTCGAGGTGGAGCACATCGACCGCGTCCTCCTCGACGGCATCGCGACCCGGCACCGGTCCGGCCTCGCGGTGCTCCCCCAGCCGGCGGACCTGGCCGAGGTCACCCTGCTCGAGTCCAGCGACGTCGGGCGTCTGCTGGAGGCGTGCCGGCTGGCCTACGACATCGTCCTGGTCGACTGCGACACGCGCCTGGACGAGGCGACGCTGACGGCGGTGATGGCGGCGGACGTCGTCGCGCTGGTGGCGACGCCGGACGTCCCCTCGGTGCGCGGCGCCCATCGCCACCTGCGGCTGCTCGACCGGCTGCGGGTGGACCGCGACCAGGTGCGCCTCGTGCTCAACCGGGTGTCGCGCCACCAGCAGCTGAGCGTCGCGCAGATCGAGGACCAGCTGAACCACGAGGTCGCCGCGATGGTGAGGGCCGACCACCACGCCTGCGCGCGCAGCCACCGGACGGGTCTGCTGCTGAACGAGCTCCCGGGGTGGCACCGGATCGACCAGGACATCTATCGGCTGTGGCCGGCGCTGGTCGGCGAGTCCGAGGAGGACCAGCCGCTCCGCGGTCGCCTGGCTTCGTGGCTGCACGCCGTAGTGACCGGGGAGAAGTCATGACCGCACGCCTGATCGACCGCCTGCGCAACGAGCACCGGGACCAGACCACCTCCCTCAGCCGCCGACCACCGCGGCTCGAGAGCGTCGTTCAGACCCTCCACGAGGAGCTGGTCGAGTCGCTCGACCTCGAGCTGGTCATGCGCACGCCCCGGGAGGAGCTGGAGCAGCGCCTGCGCAAGTCCCTCACCGAGACCCTGCAGGAGCGGGAGCTGGCCCTGTCGGCGCCCGACCGCGCGACCGCGATCGAAGACGTGCTCGACGAGGTGCTGGGGCTGGGTCCACTCGAGCGCCTCATGCGGCTCAAGGGTGTCTCCGACATCCTGATCAACGGCTCCGACACCGTCTACGTCGAGCAGGAGGGCCGGCTGCGGAAGGTCGACGTGCGGTTCCGCGACGACGACCACCTCATGCGGATCATCGATCGGGTCGTGAGCGCCGTCGGCCGACGGGTCGACGAATCGCACCCCCTGGTGGACGCCCGGATGGCCGACGGCAGCCGCTTCAACGCGATCATCCCGCCCCTCGCCCTGGACGGCCCCCTGGTGTCGATCCGTCGCTTCGGCGCCAACCCGATCGGGGCCGCCGACCTGGTCCGGCTGGGCACCCTGCCGGGCGAGGTCCTGGAGCTGCTCGAAGCCTGCGTCGAGGCCAAGCTCAACATCGTCATCAGCGGCGGCACCGGCTCGGGCAAGACCACGCTGCTCAACGTGTTGTCCAAGTACATCCCCGAAGAGGAGCGCATCGTCACGATCGAGGACGCGGCCGAGCTCCGGCTGCAGCAGGAGCACGTCGCGCGGCTCGAGACCCGCCCCCCCAACCTGGAGGGGGAGGGCGAAGTGACGGCCCGCGACCTGGTCCGCAACGCCCTGCGGATGCGCCCCGACCGCATCCTCGTCGGCGAGATCCGCGGCACCGAGGCCATCGACATGCTCCAGGCGATGAACACCGGGCACGAGGGTTCGCTCGGCACCATCCACGCCAACAGCGCCCGGGACGCCGTCTCGAGGATGGAGACGATGGTGGGGCTCGGCTTCACGAACGTCTCCGGCGCGACGATCCGCCAGATGATCGCCCGGGCCCTGGACCTCGTGATCCAGCTCGAGCGCCTGTCCGACGGCACGCGGCGCATCGTCACGGTGACCGAGATCGCCGGCATGGAAGGCAGCGTGATCACGATGCAGGACCTGTTCGTGTTCGAGCGGACCACGGTCGACTCCGAGGGCCGGGTGCGCGGCAGGTTCCGCGCGACGGGCCTCCGGCCGCAGTTCGCCAGCCGGCTGGAGGCCTACGGACTGGAGCTCCCGGCGCGCCTCCTGAGACTGCGCATGGATGTGTGAGGTGAGAGATGAGCGGACTGTCCCTCTTCATGGTCGTCTCGGTCGTCTTCATCGCAGCGCTGGCGGCGATCGGCACGCTGTACGCGGCGGCGAAGTCACGCGCCGCGACGAAGCGCGAGGTGCTCGCCCGACGGCTCGGCACGCTCGGTCAGGGCGACGACCGCATCTTCAAGGCGGACCGGCACGACCCGCTGGCCGACCTGATGGGCCCCATCGGAGACAAGCTCGAAGGGCTCCTGCTCGCCGCGGGGGATCCGGGAGCGGTGCGCTGGCTGGCGCTCCGGATGGCGCTCATCGCGGCGGTCGGCGGGGCCCTCGGCTTCGTGGCCCTGGGGCCGCCGGGGCTGCTCTTCGTCCTGCTCGGCTCCGTGCCCTGGCTGGCGCTGCGGAGCCGCGCCCGCCGGCGCAGCTGGGCGCTGTCCCAGCAGCTGCCTGACGCGCTCGACCTGGCGGCGCGTACGCTGCGGGCCGGCCACGCCCTGTCCGACGCGCTGTACACCTGCGCCACCGAGCTCCCCCCGCCGATCGCCGAGGAGCTGGGTCGAGTCTACGAGGAGCACAACCTCGGCCGAGACCTGCGCGACGCGCTGACGCACATGGCGGAGCGCAACCCGACCAACTTCGATCTCCGGCTGGTCGTCAGCTGCCTGCTCCTGCAGCGGCAGACCGGCGGCAACCTCGTCGAGCTGCTCGACAACATCGCGGGCACCGTGCGGGCCCGGTTCGTGTTCCAGGCCAAGGTGCGCGCGCTGACCGCCGAAGCGAAGCTGTCGGCGTTCGTGCTCGCGGTGCTGCCGTTCGTGATCGGCCTCGCGATCCTCGTGCTGCGCCCCTCCTACCTGCTGCCGCTGATCACCGAGGGGCTCGGCATCTGGCTGCTCGCGGTGGCGAGCCTCGCCTTCGGAGTGGGGCTGGTCCTGCTCCGCAACCTCTCGCAGGTGGAGGTGTGAGATGACCTCGCTCGCTCCGATCCTCCTCCCGCTGGCCGCGTTCGCCGCGGCGCTGACCCTGGCGCTCGCCCTGAGGGCGGCGCTCGCGCGATCGGCGAACGTCCCCGCGGGGCCCGCCGAGCGGCTCTTCACCCCGCGAGGCAAGAGCCGAAGCCTGGCCGCCGCGGTCGGAGCCCTCGCCCAGCCGCGAAGCGAACAGCGCCGCCGCGTGATCCGCCGGCGGCTCACGCAGTCGGGCTTCGAGGGCAAGCGGGCCTACGAGCTGTACGCCGCGGTGCGGGCGACGCTGGCCCTCGGGCTGCCCGCGCTGACCTGGCTGGCGCTGCGCCCGTCCAGCCTCCTGCTCAGCGTCGCGCTGGCGCTGATGGCCGCCGCGGTCGGCTACTACGCGCCCACCCTGTTCATCGAGAACCGGCGGATCCGCCGACAGGAGGCGCTGCTCAAGCCCTTCCCCAACGCCCTCGACCTGCTCGTCAGCAGCGTCGAAGCGGGGCTCGGGCTGGACGCCGCGCTCGACTGCGTGGCTCGGGAGATGGAACCGGCGGCGCCGCTGCTCGCCCGCGAGCTGCAGCGCACCAACCAGGAGGTCACGGCCGGCGTGCCGCGGCTGGACGCCCTCAAGCGCCTGGACGAGCGCACCGGCCTGACCGAGATGACGTCGCTGGTCAACGTGCTCATCCAGGCCGAGCGCTACGGCACGGGCGTCGGCCGAGCGCTCCGGGCCCACGCCGACCTGACCCGACACAAGCGCATGCTCGGGGCCGAGGAGCGCGCGGCGCGCCTCGCACCGAAGCTCACGATCGTGACCGTGCTGCTCATCATGCCGGCGCTGTTCCTGGTGCTGCTCGGGCCGACGATCGTGAACATCGTCACCTACGTCATCCCGCTGCTGTCGGGAGGTGTGCAATGAGGCCCCTCTTCGCCGCGCTCGTCTTCCTCACGGCGTGCGCCCACGCCACCCCCGTGCCGCTCCAGTCTACGGTCGAGTGGACGACTCCCTCCCAGGACCGGGCGGTTCGCGTCGATCTCGCGACCGCCATGGTCGACGCGGACCGTCCGGACGCCGCCCTGAAGATCATCCGCAAGGCCCGCGATGACGGCATGGAGGGGCCCGACCTGAGCGTGGTCCAGGCCCGAGCGCTGCTCGCGCGGGGGCTCGAAGGCGAAGCAGAGACGCTGCTGGACGACGTCGTGCGCCGCCACCCCCGCCACGCGGCGGCTCACGCGGCGCTGGGGCTGCTGTACCTCGACCGGGGTCAGCTGGAGGAAGCGGTCGTCGCCCTGGAGCGGGCGGCGCGCCTGGCTCCCCGTGAAGCCATCTTCCACAACAACCTGGGCTTCGCGAGGCTGGCCGCCGGCCGGTACGCCGACGCCGAGGGAGCGCTGCGGGAAGCCCTCCGGCTCGACCCGTCGAGCGACCGCGCCCGGAACAACCTGGGCTTCGCCCTCGCCGCCCAGGGCCGGACCGACGAGGCCCGCGAGGAGTTCCGCGCCGTCGTGGGCGACCAGGGGGCGGAGCGCAACCTGCGGGTCGCAGCCCGGCTCTATCCCACCGTCCAGACCCCGGAGGAACCATGAGAGCCCTCACGATCATCCTGCTCGCGTCTGCCAGCCTGCTGCTCGCCGCCTGCGCGTCGCCGGCGCAGCTCCAGCCCGACTTCGGCGACTGCTACACGGCCGCGTTCACCGCCCAGGCCGACCTCGACCGACCGACCGCGGTCGGCTTCGACTTTCCGCTGTCCGGGGTCGAGGCCCTCGCGATCCGCGCCCAGGCCGCGAAGAAGTCGGCCGACGAGGCCGTCGCCATCCCGGTGTTGATCAACTCGGTGGCGCCGTAGCGACCGAGGCTTGAATCAGAGCTCCCGGAGCTCGAGCGCCATGGTGAGCTCGACGCTCATGTCGGCGGGGGTCGGGACCAGGCCAGCGATCGGCACGAAGGGAGCCGACACCGACACCGTCAGCGACGGCACGCCGCCGACCGCCCCCAGGACCGCCACCACCTCGCAGTCGTCGCCGCAGGCGATGCCGGCCTCCTGCAGGGCTTCGCGAGCGCGCTGCACCGCGACGACGTCGGGCGTGGAGCCGTCGTCCTCGGCGTACGTGATCCCCAGGCGCGCGGCGTCGCGCACGGCCACCACGACCCGGGACGCTCGGCTGAGGTACCAGCCGTAGTCGATGATCCCGACGCCCAGCGCCACGAGCAGCGGCAGGACGAGGGCGAACTCGATGGCGACGTTGCCCCGCCGCCGGCGGTTGGGAGCGGTCGTTCTCATCGCTGGTACTCCAGCCACGCCGACGCGGTCGTGGTGAGCCGAACCGGGGTCGGCAGCAGGCCGATGAGGGGCGAGTAGCCACGGGCGATGCCGCAGGTCAGCACCTGGTCCGGCCGGTCGCCGTCGATCGATACGGTGACTTCGCACTCGAACTCGTCGCACGACAGGCCGAACTGCGCGAGGCGCTCGTCGATGACGGCGTGGGCCTCGTCGATCGATCCGTCCGGCCCTTCGCCAGTCCAGGGCGAGACGACCGCGCCGTGACGGCAGCCGTCGCGGGCCGCGTGGCCGAGCGAGGCCTGGGACAACATGACCCAGCCGTACTCCAGGATCGCGAAGACCAGGAGCAGGAACACGGGCAGAAGCAACGCGAACTCAATCGCGGCGCCGCCTCGGGCAACTCGCCGACGAAGCATGGCACGCCTCCCGCTCCCGAGGGTTGCAAGAAGCAGGCCTGCGCGGCGGCAGGCCCACAATGCGCCTCGTGGGGCTCAGGGAGGCCGGGGAGGCGGGACCCGCGCGTGAAACGTTGCACTCCGGGCGTGCAAAAGCGGACGCCTCACTGTGCCAACCGGGTTCTATGACTACGGATCCGACGGGCCCGCGGTCCGAGGTCCAGGAGCGACGAGGGCGCAGGGTCGCTCCCCTGGAACCGAGGAGCGACGCCGAGATCGGGCCGCGGGACCGAGGAGGCGTGGTCAGGAAACCCGGTTGGCTCAGTCACCCCGCGATCAGACGACCGCGATCGTCCAGGTGTGGGCGTGCCCCGTGTTGTTGGTCGTGGTGACCTCGCAGTCGTCCCGCAGCGCCTCGAGGTCCGCGACGGTCAGCGTGACGTCGTGGGTGTGGGCCCCGCTGGACGTGTACGTCCCATCCTGGGTCGGGTTGTCGATGTGGTCGGCGGGGATGGTGATGACGTGGCCGTGGCTGTTGGCCTCGCCCTCGGCGTCCCCGACCACGCAGACGAAGCTGCTGTCGTCGTCGTCGCCGGTGTCGTCGTCATCCGTGGGGCAGCCGAGCGCCGGCACGAGGAGGCCGGCGGCGCCGAGGCGGAGCAAGAAGTCGCGTCGATTCATGACGGAACCATAACCGCCCCGAGCCCCTCGGCGGGGGTGGTGGACGACCCGGCGGGTACGGACCTACCCCGGCAGCTCGTACCCGACCGGCGCGCCCGGGCCCAGCTCGATGCCTGCGAAGACCCACAGCACTGTGAGCACCAGGCCCGAGATGAACAGCCAGATGCTGTACGGGATCATCGTGGCCATGAGGCTGCCGAGGCCAAAGTCCTTCTTCCAGCGCTGGCAGAACACCAGGATGAGCGGGAAGTACACCATCAGCGGCGTGATGATGTTCGTGGCGCTGTCGCCCACCCGGTAGGCCGCCGTCGCGCCCTCCGGGCTGACCCCGAGCAGCATGAGCATCGGCACCAGCACGGGCGCCAGCAGGGCCCACTTGCCGCTCGCGGAGCCCACGCCCAGGTTGATCGCGCCCGCGAAGACGACGATCAGTCCGAGCAGGATGGGGAGCGGCAGGCCCGAGCTCTGGATCGCCTCGGCGCCGTGCACCGCGCTGATCAGGCCCAGGTTCGACCAGTTGAACATCGCGACGAAGTGGGCCGCCGCGAACGCCAGCACCATGTAGTAGCCGAGCGCCTTCATCGACTCGGTCATCATGTCGACGATGTCGCGGTGGCTCTTCACCGTGCCCGCCGCGGCCCCGTAGGCCCACCCGGCGGCCAGGAACAGCACCAGGAACGCGGCCACGAGGCTCTTGTACAGCGGCGACAGCCGGGCGTGGATCGAGCACGTGCCCGCCGCCAGGTCGGCGTCGCTGCAGGCCGCCTCGTTGATCAGCGGCGTCCCGGGACCGACCGTGAAGCCGATCCAGGCGATCACCACCGCCACCGTCGCGACCGCGGCCCACACCAGCCCCTTGCGCTGGTCGGCGGTCAGCGGGGCGTCCGCGTCGGCCTCGCCGACCCCCGCCTCTTCGCGGTCCCAGGCCCCCAGCCGGGGCTCGATCATCCGGTCCGTCACGAACCAGATCACGGGCAGGAAGATGAACGTCAGCGCCGCGATGAAGTACCAGTTGCCCGCGATGTTGGCGTCGTAGGTCGGCACCAGCGCCTCGGCCGCCTGCTCCGTGATGCCGAACAGCAGCGCGTCCAGCTGGCCGGGCGCCAGGTTGGCGCTGAAGCCGCCGCTCACCCCCGCGAACGACGCCGCGATGCCGGCCAGCGGGTGCCTCCCCGCCGCCGCGTACAGGACGCCGGCGAGCGGGATGAGCACGACGTAGGCCGCGTCCGCCGCGTGGTTCCCGAGCATCGCCACCAGCGCGACCACCGGGGTCAGCAGGAACTTCGGCGCCTTGCGGACCACCAGCCGCATCGAGCTGTCGAACAGCCCCGAACGCTCGGCCACCCCCGCTCCCAGCATCACCACGAGGACGTAGCCCAGCGGGTGGAAGTGGGTGAACGTCTTGGGCATCTCCACCCACAGCTTCTGCAGGTTGTCCCCGGAGAACAGGCTGATCGCCTCGAGGATCAGCGGACCGCCGCCCTCCGCGAGCTTCGTCGGGTGGGGCGCGCTCACCCCCATCCCCGCGAGCACGACCGAGACGATCATCAAGGCGATGACGAGATAGAAGAAGATGAAGACCGGATCCGGCAGCTTGTTACCGGTCCGCTCGACCCAGGCGAGAAAGCGTTCCACGAGACCCTCCAGCGGTGGCGCACCTTAGCCAGGGTCGGGACCGGAGTGCAGGAGCGCCGACCCGGTCGACCCGGTTCCGCCCCCGCTCCAGCGCTCTACGAGGCGATCAGTTGCAGACCTCGTTCGCCACCCCGGGGCTGCCTGCGTCCCCGGCGCTGCCGGCCCAGACGGCCGTGCTGGGGCACCAGTTGGAGCCGTTGAAGGCGGCCGCCTCCGTCGGGGTCAGCGCGCCGTCCAGCGAGATGCTCTCGCCCGCGGAGTCCGGCCAGTCGTCCAGCTCGCTGTACTCCAGGAAGGAGTGCTCGGTGGCCGTGGGGTCGTCGAGGTAGATCTCGTCGTCGGTGTTGTCGAGCAGGAAGCCGCTGTACACGTAGTCGGGCGTCACGCCGCCGTTGGCCGCGGGGTTCCCGTTGCGCGCGAGGACCGCGTAGCCCTCGGACGGCACGATCAGCGAGCCGACGATCGAGAAGTTGTCGCCGCCGCCGTCGTAGAAGGTCCAGTCCTCCAGGTCCACGTCCACCGACAGCGGGTTGTAGATCTCGAACCACTCGCCGGCCGAGTCGGAGACCGCCGACGGGTTGTTCATGATCTCGGTGACGACGATCGAGCCGATCGGCAGCGTCTCGTAGCTGTCCGGGTTCCAGCACTCCGGGTCGTCGGCGTCGATCAGGCCGTCGCCGATGTTGTCGACGCCGTCGTTGCAGTCCAGGTCGGTGGTGCCGACCTCGTCGAAGGGGGAGACCGCGCAGTCCGGGTCGTCCCCGTCGAGCCAGCCGTCGCCGTCGTTGTCGACGCCGTCGGCGCAGTCCTCCTCCTCGAAGTCCCCGAAGCCGTCGGAGCAGTCCGCGTCGTCCGAGTCGGTCTGGCCGTCGCCGTCGTTGTCGACGTCGTCGTTGCAGGCGTTGGCGCCGAAGCCGACCTCGTCGCTGCCCACGGCGCAGTCGGGATCGTCCAGGTCGACCCAGCCGTCGCCGTCGTTGTCGACGCTGTCGCCGCACTCGCTCGCTTCACTCACGCCCGCGGGCGTGCCGCAGGACGGGTCCAGCCCGTCGACCAGGCCGTCGCCGTCGTTGTCGACCTCGTCGCTGCACTCGGTTCCGCCGGCGAGCGCCTCGTCGTTGTCCGCCGCGTCGGCGCAGCCGGGGTCGATCGTGTCGACCCAGCCGTCGCCGTCGTTGTCGACGCCGTCGTCGCACTGGGTGAGCGGCGCCGAGGACGCGCAGTTGACCGTGCCCGGAGACTGGTCGCAGGTGCTCTCCACCCAGTTCGCCTCGATGTCGCCGACCAGCAGGTCGACCTTCTCGGCGGAGCGGCCGTTGCCCGGGTTGAACGGGAAGCTGAAGCTGTCGATGACCGAGTAGCCGTCCGCCTCGTACAGGTAGACCGGGTCGTTGGTCGCCAGCCCGGAGCCGATGGTCGAGTCGTCGACCGTCACGGTCGTCACGCCGACCGGGATCGCGTACTGAAGGGCGTAGTCGGCGTCCACGATGACCGCGTACTCGCCGGGCCCGACGATGGTGGTGCCCCCGGAGAACTCGCGGAGGAAGTCCCAGGCGTCCCCGTCGTAGATGACGAGCCCCCACAGCTCCACGGGGGAGGCGCCGTCGTTGTAGAGCTCGACGTACTCGCCGGTGCCTTCGTCCAGCGGGTTGGCCATCACCTCGCTGATCAGCAGCGTCGACGTGCCGCTGGGGATGGGCGTGTAGCTGACGCAGTTGGCGAGCCCCGGGCTCGAGCCCGACGCGCAGCTGGACGGGTCCCAGTTGTCGGCCACGTCGCCCCCGGTCGCGGACAGCTTCTCGGTCGAGGTGCCGTTGCCGGGGTTGCTCGGCGACCACCAGGTGTCGACGACGGAGCTGCCGTCGGTCTCGTAGAGGGTGATCGGGTCGGTCAGGCTCAGGCCGTTGCCCAGGTGGTTGTCGGCGGTGGTCATCACGACCAGCCCGGCCGGGATCGCGTAGTCGGCGTCCCAGTTGGCGTCGATCACCAGGGCGATGTCGCCGGCCGCGAGCACCGTCGGGCCGCCGTCGTAGGCCACCAGCTCGTCGTCCTGGTCACCGTCGGAGATCCACAGGCCAGCCAGCTCGATGTCGCCGGGGCCGAGGTTGGACAGCTCGAGGAACTCGCCGGTCTGCTCGTCGATCGGGTTGTTCATCACCTCGTTGAGGACCAGGCCGTCGCCCAGGCCGCCGGCGTTGCAGCTGAGCCGCCCCGCGGAGTGGTGGATCGGGCAGGTGCTGGCGGCCCAGTTGGCGGCGGTGTCCCCGACCGTGTAGTCGACCTTCTCGTGCGAGTAGCCGTCGCCGTGGTCGAACGGGAAGGTGAAGCTGTCGATCAGGGTGGTCCCGTCGACGTCGTACAGGGTCACCGGGTCCGACGAGTTGGCGATCCCGTTGCCGATGGTCGCGTCGGGGGTGGTCATCAGCAGCACCCCGTTGGGCACCAGGTACTGGCCGCCGTAGTTGGGGTCGACGACCAGCGCGTAGGAGCCGCCCGGCAGGATGGTGTCGCCGCCGCCGTAGGCGATCAGGCCGTCGGTGGAGTCGCCGTCGGTGATCACCAGGCCGGTCAGGTCGACGTCCTCGGCGCCGCTGTTCCACAGCTCCACGAACTCGCCGGTCTGCTCGTTCAGGGCGTTGGCGAGGACCTCGGTGATCACCAGCACCGACGGGTCGTTCGGCGCGAGCACCCCCGCGGCGCAGTTCTCCTCGGCCGGGCTGGAGCCCGACGCGCAGCTGCTGACTACCCAGTTCGACGCGACGTTGCCGGCGAGCACGTCGACCCGCTCGACGGAGTCGCCGTCGCCGGGGTTGAACGGGATCGTCCACTCGTCGATCACGACGTAGCCGTTGCTCTCGATCAGCTGGATCGGGTCGTTGGTGCTCAGGCCGTTGCCGAGCGTGGCGTTGCCGACGGTGACGGTGACCGCCCCCTCGGGGAGGACGTAGTTGTCCGCGTAGTCGGGGTCGAGGACCACCGCGTAGCCCCCGCCGGGCACCGTCGTGGTGCCGCCGTCGTAGGACTCGATGGTGTCGGTGGAGTCGCCGTCGCTGATCACCAGCCCGGCCAGGTCGACCGGCTCGCTGCCGACGTTGGCGATCTCGATGAACTCGCCGGTCGCCTCGACGCTCGGGTTGGCCATCACCTCGTTGATCACCAGGGTGAAGGCGGACAGCGACCACTCGTCGGCGCCGATGTCCCAGCCGGCCCCCGAGGGACGCGAGAGGCCGTCCCAGTCGTGCAGCGGCGCGCCCTCGGAGCTGCCCTGGTCGATGAGGCCCGAGACGTCCTGCAGGCGCAGGTTGCCGCCGGAGGTGCTGACGAACATCGGATCGATGCTCAGATCGCTGGAGGACGACGACGCGTCGCCCGCGTAGTTGGTCGTGTTGCCCCAGACGTTGTTGTGATCCCAGGCCGCCGCGCAGCCGGCGCACTGGAAGCCGAAGAGGTTCGACGTCGCGGTGTTGTTGCGCACCACGGAGGCGCCGTTGGCGCCCAGCGAGAGGGCGGCGTCACGGTCGACTTCGTTGCCGCCGAAGGCGTTGCCGAGGAAGGTGTTGTTGATGACGGAGAGGCCGGCGTCGTCGAACCCGTAGACGCCGGTGCGGATCGAGTAGACGACGTAGCTGTTGGTGACGGACGCCTCGCCGCTCGCCACGGTGACGCCGTACCCGTTGGACTGCAGCGTGACGCGGTCGACCACCGGCCAGGGCACGCTCAGCGCGCTGCCCGGGTCCAGGCAGATGCCCTCGTAGAAGTTCAGCACCCGCGCGGCGGTGACGAGCACCGAGTTGCCGGGACCCGCGGTCACGCCGCAGGTGCCGGACGCCGCTCCGGGACCGTGCAGGTTGAGCAGCGAGATGCCCGCCTGCCCGCCGCTCACCACGACGTGCCCTTCGATGATGGTCTGGTCGAGACCTGCGCCCTGCAGCACGACGCCGCCGGGCAGCGTCAGGTCCTCGACCCAGGTGCCCGCCGCGACCGAGACGACGTCCCCCTCCACCGCGACCGCCAGCGCGTCCGCGATCGTCGCGTAGTCGCCCGGCACGGTGATGGTGATCGGGAGCTGGGTCACGCCGATGTCCCGCGGGAGGGCGACGCGCTCCGAGTCCAGCGGGGCGACGCAGCCGACCAGCAGCAGGAGGGGGAGCGTCAGGAGGGCGAACAGGGAGGGCGCGGAGATCTTCATGGCCGGTCGGGTTTATGAGGGTCCCCCCCGAGCGTCAAGCCGCGAGCGGCGGCGCCCGCAGCAACGGCCCGGATCGTGCGAGGCTCGTCATCGTGATCCAACGGTCCCTGGCGGACCGCACCCGGACACCGGAGGACGATCCAGTGAGAGCCCTGTCGATTCTCGGAGTCACCTTCATCCTCGGGGTCGCCCTGGCGATGCTCGTCCCTCGCGCCGAGGCCTGCCCCACGTGCGAGGAGTACAACATCGAGGTCTGGGATCTCGAGCTCTCGGGCGTGGAGGTCGTGACCGGCGACGGCGAGGTGGCCGACGAGGAGGCTCGGTGGCCCGCCACCGCCGAGCTGACCGGCGACTTCGCGATGTACGACGAGGGTGGCGCTCTGATCCTGACCCTCCAGCGGGCGGGGGTGGACTGATGCGCACGCTGATCCTGGGATCCCTCGGGGCCGTCGGCCTCGCGGCGGGGCTGCTCGCCGGCGGCCTCGCGACCACGACCCTCTCGGGCTGCTGCTTCTGCACCAACCCACAGCAGATCGACTACGACCTCGAGGATGGCGACTACGAGGTCCAGGAGTGGATCACCCGCGCCGACGGAGCGACCGCGACCCTGGCGATCGAGCATGGCCAACCGGTCGTCTTCGAGGTGACCGACGGGGCAGGCAACGAGTGGGCCGTCACCTACGACGTCGTCGAGGAGTCCTGGCGGGCCGACTGATTGCGGGAACCGGGTTTGTTGACCGCGGATCCGAAGGCCCCGCGGTTCGAGGTCCAGGAGCGACGAGGGAGCAAGGTCGCTCCCTTGTGACCGAGGAGCGACGCCGAGATCGGGCCGCGGGGGCGAGGAGGAGCGGTCTAGAGACCTGGTTTCCGCAATAACGGGGTGGCTACGCGGCGCGCCCTCACGCTGTTCGGCGTCGCGGCAACCATCGCCCGAGCCGCGACCCCACGGCTACGGCGTCCGTCGCCTCAACATCACCAGCGGCAAGAGGAACGCGACGAACGTCAACGCCACGCCCGACGGGGTCACCGTGGTCCGGGCTACCGCTTCGCTGCCGGCGTCGCTGGGGAGGAGCGCGTCCTCGGGCTCGAACACCTCGAGGGCCTCGGCGCACTGCAAGCCCCCGAAGCGGGTCGCCACGGCCGCTCCACCCTCGGCGCAGTCGCACGTCGGGAAGCCGTTGAGGGAGACGCACTCGCCGCCGTCGCCGCAGGAGAAGCCCGCGCAGGGATCCGCGTCGGCGCCCGGGTCGAGTCCGTCGACCCCCGACATCAGGTCGAAGTCGAGCCTCTGGCACACCGTCGTGGGGAACAGCGGCTGGCCGTTGAGCTCCGGCGACTGGATCAGCCGCGCCACCCATCCGGCCGGGCAGACGCAGCCATCGCCGACCTCGGTCGACGCGCAGCTGGCGCCTTCCCCGCAGTAGGTCTGGCCGCAGGGGTCCGTGACCGCTGGGTCGGAGCAGATGTCCACGGGCTCGTTGTTGCCGAGGTCGAGCTGGTTGCCGACCGACAGCCCGGGGCTCGGCGCGAAGATGGGATCGCTGGTCATCTCCCAGCCGGAGATGCGCGTGTACATGCGGGTCAGGTGGGTGTGCCGCGTCCCCAGCCCGGAGAGCCAGTCGAGGTCCTCGTCGAAGTCCGACCCCCAGCGGCTGTTGGCGGTCGCCGCCGGTGACGCGGCGTCGCCCGCGTACTCGGTAATCATCGCCCGGCCGCCCACCTGGTCGATCAACCAGGAGACGAGGGGGTAGTAGTTGGTGCTCCCGGTGTTCGGATCGCCCCGGAGATCCCGGGGATCGACCAACAGGTTGGCCCAGTTCGACGCCTGGTAGCGCTCGGCCCCCGCCACGAACACCATCACCCCCATCTCCGGCTCTGCGCTGACCCCGGTGAGGACGAGCGGAATGCTCGGCTCGGCGGCCTCGTAGCGCATCACGATCGGCGCGACGTCGCTCGTCTGAGCGTCCGCCGCGAGCCGCATCGCGAGGAACGCCTGCCCCTGGCTCACGTAATCGGCGACCATCGGCTCCATCGCCTCGGTGATCAGGTAGCGGTTCGTGTTGAGCCAGTCGATCAGCGCGCCGGCGTCCGTCGAGCTGACCACCTCCGACAGGTAGGGCCCCGCCTGGGGGAGCTGGGTCACCTGGACCCCGCCAGCGAAGTCCGACCGGGAGGGCCCGCCGTCGAAGCCGTAGGTGGGCGGCGCGCAGCCAAAGCCGACGCCAGCCCCGCCGGCCACGTTGCACCCGTAGCTGCGGCCGAAGCCGAACTGGTCGCTGCACTCGACGGGCTGGTTGGTGAGGCGGGGCGCGGTGGCATCGTCCAGCAGCAGCAGGGCCGACGGCGGCGCCACGTCCAGCTCCGGGACCGCGGGCACCGGCACGACCCAGGAGAAGTCGTCGGGCTCGCCCGAGTACGAGATCTCGACGACCGTCGTGATCGTGCCGTCGCCGTTCACCTCGAAGAGGATGCGCTCCGCATTCTGCTCGACGGGCTGCAGGCTCACAGCGTTGCAGAAGAACCCTCCGCAAGCGGCCGCCGCGGCCGGGGTGAGCAGGCTGGTCAGTGCGACCGACAGGAGAGGGAGGAGCCGGGTCATGAGACCCGTCTGTGCAACCATCGGACCCCGAGGACCGGCGGTTCTCCGCACGGCGCGCTGGAACCATGGTTGCAGCCCAGCCCCGGGGAGGTGGCTCGTGCACAAGTTCTTGATCGTCGTGAGCCTTCTGTGTGTCGTCGTGGTCCTGCCCGCGGGTCCAGCGTCCGCCCAGTGCGGCTGGTGGGGCGGAGGCTGGGATCCTCCCGCCACATCCTTCGGGTGGGTCACGCCCAGCTCCGCAGACGGCCTCGTGCCGACGAACAGCTGGATCTGGTATCGGGTCACCCTGGGCTCCGGCTCCGTTCCGCTCTCTGACATCCGCCCGGAGCTGGCGCTCCAGCCGCTGAACACGGCCGAGCCCGTCCCGCTGGTCGGGCTCGGCATCATCGGGCTCTCCGATGGGGCCCTCTTCGCCTACCAGCCGGAGCGTGAGCTCGATCCCGACACCGATCACGAGGTGCGCTTCAACCGGGATCTCCTCCTCCCCAGCACGCTGTTGAGCGTCTCCTTCAGGACGGGGCCCGGCCCCGACCTCGAGCCGCCCCCCGTGCCCGAGCTCCTCGGGTACGAGTTCATCAGCGACTACAACCAATTCGACACCTGCGAGAACGGCGTCACCGACTACAACGATCGGGCGACGTGGCGCATCGACAGCGCTGGCATGTTCAACCTGCTGGCCGGCGTGGACGAGATCGATGAGGACGAGCTGTTCGTCGACCCGTGGGTGCTCTCCGAGACCGAGGAGTTGATCCTCGAGGGGGACATCGGTCCGACGTCGGACATGAGCATGCGGCTGTCGGCGATCGACCTCGCCGGCAACAGCTCCGGGTGGTCGGACCCGCACCGTGCGCTGATGCCGGCCGCGGGCTGCATCGATGACGGCGAAGGCCTCCGGCGAGCTTCCTTGCCGCTGGCGGCCTTGCTCCTCCTCCTGCGGCGGGGGCGGTGCCGGAGGGCGGCGCGGCGAGCTCGCCGGTCGGCCAGTTGGTCACCGTTCGTGGGGCCCGCCGGGCTGGCCCTGGTCGCAGCTCTGCTTCTTCCCCTCGCGGCCCCGACGACCGCCCTGGCGGCCAACCAGAGCGACCGCCAGCGCGCCGCTCTGGACCGCGAGTTGGCGCCCATCGAGCGTGGGTTCGCCGGGGTCTCCCTCACGGCGGGCACCCTGCAGGCCACCTGGCTGCTGCTGCAGCCCCCGCGGGTCCCGTTCGCGCTGCAGCTCAGCGTCGTCAACACGGCGCTGTGGCTGCCGAGCGTCTCCTCGCTCGTCGCCATCGCCGGGTCGCGCCACTCGATACGAACGTCCAAGACCCTGGGGAGGGCCCGTCGGGCCATCAAGGGGGCGGCCATCACGTTCGGGGTGCTCTCGATGGTGACCGGGACGGTCGCGCTCCCCGGCGGCCTCGTCCTGGGCCTCATCTACGATCCGTCCCTGTTCTTCGCGGTAATCGCGGTGCCGATGTCGATGCTCTTCCTGGCGGCTACCTGCAACGACATCGCGGCGCGGATTCGCGTGAGCCTGACCAGGGCCAGGTCGGCGCACCGACGCCCCCCTCCCAGGCTCGTCGGGCTCGGGCCGAGCGGGCTCACCGTGGTGTTCTGAGCGGCCGCTCGGGCGCGTCCCCGGGGGCCGCGGAAGGTAGGGGTCCGGTCCCCGATCAGTCGGTGCAGTCGCCCAGGACGGTGTACTCGATCTCGATCCCGTCGCCGTTC
>CAYQEG010000145.1:0-20985 GCA_964416435.1 uncultured Rickettsiales bacterium | reverse complement strand
GGGCCTCCAGGGGGGGGGGTGGGGGCTGTGCCGCGAGGGGGGGGGGGGGGGGCGCCGCCTCGACCGGAGGCGCCGCGGGCGGGGCGGGCGCCGACGGGGCGGGAGCCGGCCGGGGCGGCCCGCCCGAGCCGTTGCCGCCCGTCTTGTGGAAGTTGAGGAGCTTGTTCAGCACGTCCCCGCTGTCGCCCAGCGGCTCGACCTTCGCGGGCGGCGCGGCCGGCTCCGCCTTGACCGGCAGTCCGGGCGGCTCGAAGCGGACCGGCGGCGCGGCCGGCTCCACCTTCACCGGCGGCGCGGCCGGCTCCACCTTCACCGGCGGCGACGCGACCGGCTCGTCGTCCCACACCGGCGGGGGCGGGGCGTCGGGCTCGGCGGATCGCGGCGGCTCCGGCTTCGGGGCCGGGGCGCGGGGAGGTGGCGGCGCGGGGGCGCGGGGAGGCTCCGGCGCGGGCGGCGGGGGGGCCACTCGGCGGGGCGGCGGCGCGCTCCGACGAGGCGGCGGAGCCTCCGACGGGGCGGAGCGACGAGGCGGCACCGAGCCCGCCTTGCGGAGGCGGCGCTCCAGCGCTTCGAGCCGGTCGATCAGCCCCTGCACCGGCACGAAGTCCCGGATCGAGGCCATCTTGGCGACCGCCATCTCCAGCAGGAGCATCGGCTGCTCGGAGCGGGTGATGGCGTCGACCGCGTCGGCGAGCACGTCGAACTGGCGGTGCAGGCGGATCGGCTCCCGGCCCTGCGCCAGCCGCTCCAGCCGGGAGACGTCGTCGTCGGGCAGATCCAGCAAGCGGCCCCCGTCGGAGACCTGCCGGACGATCGTGACGTTGCGGACCGCCTCGAGCAGCTGGTTGGCGAAGCTGCGCACGTCGTAGCCGAACGTGCCGACCTTGCTCAGCTCCTCCAGTCCCCGCCCCGCGTCGCCCTCCAGGGCGGCCTGCAGCACGTCGTACAGGATCGAGCGGTCGATGAAGCCGAGGATGGAGGCGACCTCCTCCTCCGTCACCGAGCCGGACGTGAAGGACAGGATCTGGTCGAGCAGCGACTGGGCGTCGCGCATCGAACCGCCGCCTTCGCGCGCGATCACCATCAACGAGGAGTCCGGGATGCCCAGCCCCTCGGCTTCCGCGATGCGCTTGAGGTAGTCGAAGGTCGTGCGGACCGGGATCATCTTGAAGTCGAACCGCTGGCAGCGGCTGATCACGGTGTCCAGGAGCTGCTGCGGGTCGGTCGTCGCGAGCACGAAGATCACGTGCGGCGGAGGCTCCTCCAGGGTCTTGAGCAGGGCGTTGAACCCCTGCTTCGTGACCATGTGGACCTCGTCGATGATGTAGACCTTGTACCGCCCGATCTGGGGCGTGTAGCGGACCTTCTCCACCAGGTCGCGGATGTCGTCGACGCTGTTGTGAGACGCCGCGTCGATCTCGATCAGGTCGGGGAACGTGCCGGCGAGCATCGCCGTGCAGTTGCTGCACTCGTTGCAGGGGTTGGGGGCCGGCCCCTCCTTGCAGTTGAGCGCCCGCGCGAGGATGCGGGCCGCCGACGTCTTGCCGACCCCCCGCGCCCCCGTCAGCAGGAAGGCGTGGTGGATCCGCCCCAGCTTGATGGCGTTGCCGAGGGTACGGGTGACGTGGCCCTGGCCCGCGATCTCCTCGAAGACGCGGGGCCGCCACTTGCGAGCGATGGCCTGGTGACTCATGAGCGCGCCAGCCTAACCCCCGGGGGGATGAAGATCATCGACTGATCGAGAACGAGACAGACCCTCCGAGGGCAGGAGAGACGACCGGGTGATCCGAACACCTCGGGATCACGGCTACCGTTGCTCCCTTCCGGGCCTGGCGGAGTTCACCGCTACCGACCGCCCGGGACCCGGCCGTCACTGCTGCCCTCGAAGGGCCTGTATCGAGAAATGGCGGTGAGCCAGGGATTCGAACCCCGGGAGAGTTGCCCCTCACTTGATTTCGAGTCAAGCGCCTTCGACCACTCGGCCAGCTCACCGGATCGGGCCCGCGGGCCCGACTTTCTCATTTCAAGGAACCATCTCGGCTTACGCCGGCGGGCGATAATAGCCACCGGAACGCCCCTGTAAAGGGGGCCCGCGCGCGGCTCGTCATTCAACGCGGCGAAGGGGCCGGCTCAGTCGTCCTGCAGGGCCTTGTGCACGAGCCGAAGCACGTCGCGCAGATGGAACGGCTTGGCGAGGAAGTTGACCCCCTCCTGGAGCACGCCGTCCGGGGCGAGGATCTCCTCGTCGTAGCCGGACATGAAGACGGTGCGCAGCTCGGGGTGCATCGCCCGGATCTCTTCGGCGAGCTCGCGGCCGTTGAGGTGCGGCATGATCACGTCGGTCACGAGCAGGTCGATCCCGCCCATGCGGCGGGCGACGGCGAGCGCCTCGGTGCCGTCCGCCGCCGCGGTCACCTCGTAGCCGGCGTCGCTGAGGACCCGCTCCACGAGCCGTCGAACGACCTCCTCGTCATCCACCACGAGCACCCGCGCGGCGGGCAGCGGGCCGACCGCCGCGAGGTCGATCTCGAGCGTCTCTTCGAGGTCCTCCGCCGGGGCGGAGGGGAGCAGGATCCGGAACTCGGTGCCCTCGCCGGGCTGGCTCCGGACGTCCAGCTCGCCGTGGGCACGCTCGACGATGTGGCTGACCGTCGACAGGCCGAGGCCGACCCGATCCGTCTTCTCCTTCGTGGTGAAGAACGGCTCGAAGATCCTCGACACGGTGCGGGACTCCATACCCACCCCGTCGTCCTGCACCACCAGGAGCGCCCAGTTCTTGACCCCGCGCCGGCCGACCGTCGTACGGATGCGGACCGTGCCGACGCCGTCGATGGCGTCGGCGGCGTTTCCGACCAGGTTCAGCAGCAGCTGCTCCACCTGCGCGGGATCCGCCTTCACGAGCGCCCGCCCGCCTTCGGCCTCGACCACGAGCTCCACCCCGTCGGGGAGCAGGCGCTCCAGCGCGGGGCGGATGCGGTTGACCACCCGCGCGAGGTCCAGCACCCGCGGCTGGAGGACCTGCTTGCGGCTGAACGAGACCAGCTGACGGGTCAGCAGCGCGGCCCGCTGCAGTCCGTCGGCGAGGGAGTCGGCGTAGGACCGGACCGGCTCCTGGGGACCAGCCGCGCGACGCAGGAGCTCCGCGTCGCCCATCAGTCCGGTCAGAAGGTTGTTGAACTCGTGGGCGACCGACGCGGCGAGGCGCCCGACGACCCACATCTTCTGCGCCTCGACCGCAGCGTCGAGGTGCTCCTCCCGGGTGGCGGTGGCGTTCAGGAGGCGCTGCCGCTCCAGCGCGTACCGGATGGAACGGCCGAGCTCCGAGCGCCGCAGGCTCCCCTTGAGCACGTAGTCGTGGGCGCCCCTCGAGACGGCGTCGAGCGCGCGGTCTTCCTGGGACACGGGCGCCAACACGATGACCGACTGGTTACCGATGCAGAGCCGACTGAGCGCCTCCTGCGGCGTCGTGCCCGGCAGATCCAGGTCCAGCAGCACCAGGTCGACGGGCATCACCGCCATCACGGCCTCGGCCTGCTCGAGCGACGTCGCGAACTCGATCTCCAGCTCGAACGGCGCCACGTCGGACAGCGCGCCGAGGATGTTCCGAGCCTCGGCGGAGTCGTGCTCGACGAGCAGCAGTCGTCCCGACTGCGCGAGGGGTGCTTCGGCGATCAAAACCGGTTCCTCTCCGCCCCAGACAAGCCATCACCCTTGAAACACAAGGAGAATCGGCCATCTAGTCGGACGCTACCACGGGTCCCGGGAACAACCGTTCCAACTTGTCTCGGGATTGTCCCAGGTCAGGATCGGAACGCCGCCAACTCCCACGGATCGTGGGACGAGACCATCGTCAGCTCGGGATCCGAGCGGAGCAGCTGGCCGAGGGACGCGCCCGTGCGCTTCGCGGCGGCCGGGTCGAAGTCGATCATCCGTCGGAACGCCCGGGCCCGCAGGGACCGGCGGCCGGCCACGACCTCGCGACGGGAGTAGTAGGCGTCGCCGACGTGGAGCAGCCACCGCTCCCCCGACCGGACCGCGACGCCGACGTGTCCCGCGGTGTGGCCGGGCAGCGGCACGACCAGGATCTCCGGCGGCAGCCCGGCGAGCGGCCGAGCCCCTTCGAAGCCTCGCCAGCGCTCGCCGCCGGGGAGGAACGGGCGCCAGTCGGGCCCGTGCACCCACGTCCGAGGCATGTACCGGACCCGGTCGAAGCCCCTCAGGAGCCCTCGCGCCCGCGCGAGCTCCGCCTCGGCGACGTGGACCGCAGCCCGGGGGAAGTCCGGCAGCCCGCCCGCGTGGTCGAAGTCGAGGTGCGTCGGCACGATGTGGCGGACCTCGTCCGGCTCGAAGCCGAGCGCCCGGACCCGCTCGACGGCCGAGGTGCCGGGCTCGCGACGGATGCCGAGCGTGATCGCCGACGGCCCCATCGTTCGAAGCGGGTGATGGGCGGCGTCTCGCCCGACCCCGGTGTCGACCAGGACGAGCCCGGCCCCGGTCTCGATCAGGAGGCAATGACAGACGACGGGGAGGTCGACCTCGGGGACCGCCGCGAAGCTCCGCGGACACATCGTGCCGCAGCCCAGGTGGTGCACGCGCATGGCGTGGTTCTACCGCCGATGCAGGGTGACGCGATCGTCGAAGGGGATGGTTCCGTCGAGCAGGCCGACGGTGCGCGCCGTCTCGTCCCCGAGCAGGTGGTGCCTCGCAAAGGCGAACCCGTAGGCGTTCACCATCGTGAAGCCGTCCTCGGCCGGCAGGTCGCAGGGGGTGCCGAGCGCGAAGGTCTGGTGGCAGCCGCCAGCGACCTCGACCCAGGAGATGTCGACGTCGTCCGTCCGCTCCTCCCAGACGCCGGCGACGGCGCCCGCGTCCTCCGTGCCGCTGATCTGCATCATCGGGATGTCGACCGCGTTCAGCCCGTCCTCGCCGACCCAGTCGACGCCCGCCTTGCCGGCCATCGGGATCCCCGCGATGACCCGATCGTCACGACCGCCCGCCGCGTAGGCGTCGAGCGCCTCGCCGGTGCAGGTGTCGGTGGCGAACTCGTCGGCGTCACACATCGCCTGGATCGACGCCGCGTCGAACGTCGCCCCGGCGCTGATCCAGACCGTGTGGCCGCCGAAGCTGTGCCCCGACAGCACGACCGCGCTCACGTCCGCCGGCCCCGCCAGCGCCTCGACCTCCCCGTCCAGCGCGTCCAGCGCGGCGGCGACGTCGAACGACCGGTCGATCCACAGCGGCATCGCTCGCGGCGACTCGTGGGTGATCAGCGTGTTGCCGATGTGGTCCGGCGCCACCGCCACCCAGCCGTGCGACGCGGCGTGCCGCATCTGGAACGCGCTGCTCCCCCCGAAGCCCTGGTTGCCGTGGCTGTAGGCGAACACCGGGTAGCCGCCGGCGTGCACCGGGGCGGCGGGGGTGGCGTTCAGCCAGGAGTCGGGGTCGGCGAACAGCGTCTCGTAGGTGACCCCTTCGCCGGCCTCGTCCTCGGTCGGGTACCAGACGTGGATCGGGATCGTGCGGGTCCGCCCCGTCGGGGAGTCGTAGGTGATCTCCCAGGTCGCGTAGCCGACGCCGAACGGCCCCGGCTCGTCCGCGGCCCAGGCGAGCGTGTCCGGCAGCTCGGGCGCGGGGTCGGGATCGGCGGGGCAGCCGGCGAGCAGCAGCAGCGCCGGCGCGGACAGGAAGGCGCGCTTCATTCGGCGGCGTCCTCGTAGAAGAAGGCGGACAGGGCGGTGAACTCGAACGTCACCGAGATGCGGCTGCAGCCCTCCAGGTCGGCTCGTACGTCCATGATCGTGTCGACCAGGACCGGGATCTCGTCGTCGATCCCATCCAGGCTGTGCACGTTGGCGCTGACTTCGGCCGTGTCGACGCCGCCGGCGAAGAGCCCCTGCCAGGAGCCGTCGTCCTGCAGCTCCATCTCCAGGAGCCCGTCGACGAGCGTCAGATCGATGAACTCGTCGAAGACGTTGAGCGGGAGCCGCATGCCGAAGTCGGTCGCGTGCAGCACCCCGTTGCTCACGGACGCGCACTCGACCCAGGAGTCGGGCTGCTCGAGGTCCCGTTCGAAGGTCTGCCCCGGCAGCAGCTCGCCGTCGGTCCCGATCGCCACCCCGCCGGTCCCGCGGGACAGGTGCAGGTCGACGCAGTCGTCGTTCATCGGATCATCGAGGCCGACCATCTCCACGACGATGAGCAGCTCGCCGTCGTAGATGGAGTTCTGGACCAGCTGGGGGAGCGCGTCGCCTCCCACCGCCTCCAGCGCCGGCACGATCGGCGCGAAGCTGTTGTCGACGCCCGGCACCCCGTCCGGCGTCGTGAAGTCGGCCACCCCGCACCCGCTGGGGTCGCCCTGGGCGGTCACGATCCCGTCGAGATCGAACCCGTCGCTGACGCCCTCGTCCGTCTCCATGACGAAGCCGAGCCGCGACATCACGACCGCCTCCGTGTCCGGCGGCTGGCCGTCGGCGGCGCAGCCCGCGAGGAGCAGGAGAGCCGGGAGCAGGCGCCTCATACCTCGATCGCCCCCAGCCCGTCGGTCGCGCCGACCTCTCCCTCGCCGAAGCTCGGCGCGAGGATGCCCATCGAACGGACGAGCGACAGCGCGACCGTCGCCGCGTTCTCCCGCGAGGCGGAGCGGTAGTGGAGGTTGGTCTTGAGCGCCCCGCAGGCGGACCCGGCGAGCAGGATCGGGAACTCGTCCAGCGCGTGGGTTCGGCCCAGGGAGATGCCCGACGTCGCGAGCACGACCATGTTGTCGAGCAGCGTGCCGTCGCCTTCCTGGATGCTGCGCAGCGACTCCACGAAGTAGCGGTACTCCTCCATCACCTGCAGGACGACCTCGTGGACCTGCGGCTGCGGGTCCGGCTCGTCGTGGGTCAGCTGGTGGTGGCCGCTGTCGGTGCCGGGCCACAGGTAGTTGTCGACCGGGTGGGTCAGCTGGTTGCTGACGACCCGCGTCTGGTCGCACGCGAGCGCCATCGCGAGCAGGTCGCTCAGCAGCCGCGACCGCTCGCTCAAGGTGACGATCGCGTCGTCCGCGGGCGGCTCGTCGGGGCGGACGCAGGCGGCGAGATCCGGCGGATCCTCCTCCAGCCGGGCGAGTCGCAGCTCGAGGTCGCGGATGCCGTCCATGTGCTGGTCGAGCCGGGCCTTGTCCGCCGCGCCGACGTTCGACCGCAGGTCGTTGGCCTGCCCGAGCACCGCGTCGAGCACGCTGCGGCGCAGCGCGATCCGCGGATCCACCTGGCCGTCGCCGCCGGGCTCGATGAACGTCGCCCCGAAGATGCGCTCGTACAACGCCAGGGGGGAGCTCTCGGCCGGGTTGATGCTGTGCGGGCCGTTGTGGCTGATGCCGCCGCCGCCGCCCGGGTGAGCGCCCGCCTCGATCGAGCGGTAGAGCGTCTCGCCTCCGATCTCCGCGGCGATCACCTGGTCGAGGGACGGCGCGGCGAACGTGTTGTCGCCCTCCTCCCCGAGCGGGACGACCCCGGAGAGGAACCCCGCCGTCCCCGAGAAGTGGGGGATGGTGTTCGGGGCGCGGACCTCCATGCCGGTGACGACGGTCAGCACGTCCTTGATCGAGGCCAGTCCGGCGAGCTGGTCGGACAGCTGCCAGGCGTCGCCCTCGCCCTCGCCGATCGGCGTCCAGCGGTCGGGGAGCATGCCGTTGCCCCAGAAGAACAGGCCGAAGCGGCGGGGCAGCAGGCTGCCGTCGGCCAGGGCGCGGCCGCTCGGGGCGAGCATGCACTCCAGCAGGGGGAGGCCCACGCCCACGGAGGCGCCGCCCAGGAGCCCGCGGAGCACGGTGCGACGGGTCGGTCGGTTGCTCATCGCTCGCCGCCCTCCTCCGGCTCGGCGGTGGTGTCCAAAGCGCCCGCCTGGCGGAACATCGGCGACAGCGCCAGCTCCTGCACCAGCGGCTCGAGTCGGTGCTTGTCGAAGGCGAACTCGCCGGCCAGCCAGTCGACGCCGTCCAGCGTGCCGAACGACTCCTGTTGCCCGGTCGCGTACCGGGTCAACGTGGTGGCGAGGCAGGGCGCGAAGTCGGGGTGGTCGTGGAGCACGTCGGCGAGCTCCGCCGGGTTGGTGAACTCGCCGCCGTCCAGGTCGCCCGACGCGTCGATGAGGGCGCCCTCGTCGTGCGTCCGGTAGCGACCGATGCCGTCGAAGTTCTCCAGTCCGAGGCCGACCGGGTCCATCAGCTCGTGGCAGCCGGCGCAGGCGGGATCTTCGAGGTGGCGGAGCACGCGGTCGCGCAGGGTGCGCGCCTCGTCGGTGGGCGCCGGGATGGACGTGTCGACGCCGGCGGGCGGGCCCGGCAGCGTGTGGCAGAGCAGGACCTGCTGGACGAACAGGCCCCGGAGCGTCGGCGAGCTGCTCACGGGGTGCGCGTTGAGCGCCAGGATCGACGCCTGGCCGAGCAGGCCTCGCCGCATGTCCTCATCGGCGTAGACGAACTCGCCGAACCCCTCCGGCGTCGGCGCGCGCACGTCGTACAGCGTCGCCAGCTCCCGATCGAGGAACGTGCGCCGGGTCGTGACGAGGTCCCGAAGGTCGCCCTCGTCGTCGAACGCGAGCGCGTTGAAGCCCATCAGGGTCTCGGTCCGAGCGGCCTGGCCGAGGGTCTCGGTGACGTGCACGAAGGTGAAGGGGTCCTTCTCCATGTCGTCCAGGTCGTCCAGGTGCAGCATGTCGGAGAGCCAGGCGCCCAGCCCGTCGCGCGCGCGGGGATCTTCGAGCAGCCGGTCGACCTGGTCCGCCAGCCCCTGTTCGTCGTCGAGCTCCCCCGCGCCGGCGGCCGTCAGCAGCTCGTCGTCGGGCCCCTGGTTCCAGATCAGGAAGCTCAGTCGGCTGGCCAGCTCGTGGCCGCTGAACCGCCGCTCCCACCGACCCTCGGGGTCGGGCTCTCCGAGCTCCACCCGGTACACGAAGTGGGGCGACATCAAGATCGCCGCGAGGGCGAACTCGAGGCCTTCGTGGAAGTCGCCGAGCGTCTCCGCCGACGCGCCCGCGATCTCGACGAGCGACGAGATCTCGGCGTCGGTCAGCGGGCGACGCCACGCGCGCAGGCCGAAGGACGTGACGAACTCCTGCGCGCAGGTCGCGTCCACCGTGCCGGACGGCTCGCACGACAGGATCCGGTCGCGTCGCCCGACGGCGAGCCCCTGCGCCGCGAGCGCGAACGCGGCCGATTCGAAGTTCTCCACCCCGCGGGGGGACGTCGCGGCCTGGGACGAGCCGATGGCGACGAGGCCGCCGAGGCGGACGTCCGGCTCCAGACCGGACGGCACGAAGAGGTCGTCGCCGCCGCCCAGGAGCGCGCGGACCGACCGGTCGTACTGCGCTTCGGTGAGGCGTCGGAGCGTCGGCTCCTCCGGAGCGATCTCCGGAACAGCCGGGCGACAAGCCACCAACAGCGCGGCGGCGCACAACGAGGTCAGGCAGGCCCAATTCATCGGAGTGGCACCTTAGCGAACCCGTCGACCTGCTCAAGGTCAGAAGTGTCCGCGGACGTCCGCGGACATCCCCTCCTGAGCCCCGGACACGTCATCCGATTCCGTGATTTCAAGCACTTACAGCGACAGCCGGACCTGGCACGGCCGGTGCAATCCTCCGAGACAACGCCCGACAGGGCACACCGGAGGAACCCAGCATGTCCATCTCCCGCATCAGCCCGCTCGTCGCCATCACCCTCGCCGCCGCCGCCGCACCCACCGCCGCCTTCGGGATGGACACGTTCGTCCAGGGCGAGGGCTGCCAGGAGGTCGACCAGGCGCCCGAAGGCATGCCGGACATCCGGGCCGTCAACGAACACTTCGAGGTCGCACACCAGTGCCGGACCCACGGGCACGACGTCATCGAGGTCTTCTGGACCGCCGAGCAGGACGCCGAGCGCTACGCCGTGCTCGTCGCCGTCGCCGACGGAGACGCCTGGCGCGTCGCCGACATCATCAAGACCGAGGAGACCGCGATCGACCTGAGCTTCGCGTCCTACGCCGTCGGCACCTACGCCTTCGCCATCGCCGCAGAGATCGATGGCGAGTTCGGCGCCCCCTCGGCGTTCACGTACGTCGAGCGGGTGGACCTCCCGACCGAGCCCTACGCCGGCCCCGAGACCGACCCCGAGACCGATCCCGAGACCGGTCAGGGCGGCGCGACCGACCCCGGCCACGACGCCGCGGTGCGCATCGCCGAGCTGGAGCGCGAGATCGCGCTGCTCATCGGCCTGCTCGAGGAGGCCGAGGGCGACCTGGACGAGGCGTGGGACCTCATCGACGAGTTCGAGCAGAAGGTGGACGTGCTGACGCGGGAGAACCAGCAGCTCCGCCTGCGTATCTCCATCCTGCAGAAGGGGGTGAGCAACTGAACCAGACATCCTCCAACAGCCTCGAACCCCGGGCCTGTCGTGGCCCGGGGTTCGCGCTTGGGTCGACCGATTCGATGCCGGCGGGTCGTTTGGGGTTGCCGTCCCGCCGACCCGCGACCACCTTGGAAGCTGGAGGCGGGTGGTGAGCAGGAAGTCGGGACTCGGCGGACGGGGGCGCGAACGCGCTCTCGTGGTGCACTCGGACCGCGCCGCGGCGGACGAGGCCGTGGAGGTGCTGCGCGAGATGGGCTACGCCGTGCACGTCGCCCGGGACGGCGGCGAGGCCCTGGCGACGATGAGCCGCACCCCCGGGCTGGTCCTCGTCGAGGCCGGCCCCGCCGGGGGCGGCCTGAACGACTTCCTCAAGAGGCTGCGTCGACTTCGCGGCCTGGGCGACGTGCCCGTGCTCGGCGCCGTCGGGGCTCGCCCCCCTTCCCAGGTCGTCCGGTCGACGCTGATGGACGCCGGAGTCGACGCGTTCCTCCCCCAGCGGTTCGCGCCGGCGGACGTCGCGACCGCGCTGAGTGAAGCCCGCGGCCCGGTCCTCCCCCGGTTCAAGCCGATCACCCGGCCGGGGCGGGCGGTCAGCGACCTCGACATCCAGGCCCGGCGCACGCCGCCGTCCTCCCGGTCCATGACCTCCGTGGTCGGAGGCAAGCTGCTGTTCTCCGGAGGAGAGGTCGCCTGCGTCATCACCCGCGCCTCGGCCACCGACGTCACCCTCCGCTACCAGGGCGAGGGCCCGTCGGTCGGCGAAGCCGTGCGGCTCGCCGTCTCGTTCCGAGGCGCCGTCGCGGACGCGATGCTGGACCTGCAGCTCCGCGTGGTCGGCACCATCGCGGCGGCCGAGCCGGTCCGCGACGGCACGCGGGTGCGCGTCCGGGTCGGGGTCGCCGCCCCCCAGGACAGCCTCGACCGACTCGCCGAGGCCCTGCACCGCTAACCTGTCCGGGTGCTGCTGAACGAGATCGTCCAGGCGTCCCTCCAGGTCGCGTCGACCCGCTCCCGCAAGACCAAGATCCAGGTGATCGGCGACCTGCTCTCCGACCGGGACGAGGACGAGACCGCCACGGTGGTCGGCTGGCTGTCCGGGGCCATGGCGCAGGGTCGGATCGGCGTCGGCTACGCGACGGTGATGCAGCTCGCGGACGTGGCGCCGGCGGACGCGCCGAGCCTCGCCATCCAGGAGATCGACGCGACCTTCGACCGGATCAAGGAGACGGCCGGCGCCGGGAGCAAGAAGCGAAAGGCCGACCTGCTCCGGAACCTGATGGCGCGAGCCACCGAGTCCGAGCAGCGGTTCCTGCGGGCGCTCCTGACGGGCGAGCTGCGGCAGGGGGCGCTGGCCGGGATCATGGCCGACGCGATCGCGAAGGCGACGGGGACGCCCGCCGCCGCGGTGCGTCGGGCGGCGATGCTGTCGGGCGACCTGCGCCGCGTCGCGGTGGCCGCCCGGGCCGACGGCGTGCCGGGCCTCGCGGCGTTCGGCGTCGAGCTGTTCCGGCCGCTCCAGCCGATGCTCGCCCAGACCGCCGAGGGGCCGACCGACGCCCTGGAGGCGCTGGGGGTGGCGGCGTTCGAGCTGAAGCTCGACGGCGCGAGGATCCAGGTCCACCGGCGCGGCGACGAGGTGCAGGTCTTCACCCGCCGCCTGAAGCCGGTGACCGGCGCGGTGCCCGAGGTGGTCGAGGCGGCGCTCGCGATGCCCTGTCGCGAGGTGATCCTGGACGGCGAGGTCCTCGCGCTGAAGCCCGACGGCGCCCCCCACACCTTCCAGACGACCATGCGGCGCTTCGGTCGCAAGCTGCAGGCCCGAGTGGCGAGCCTGCGCGACGAGCTGCCGCTGACACCCTTCTTCTTCGACTGCCTCCTACTGGACGGCCAGGAGCTCATCGACGCGCCGACCGAGGAGCGGATCGAGGCGATGACCCGGGTCGTCGCCCCCGAGCACCGGGTCCCCCGCCTGGTCACCGACGACGCGGCCGAAGCGTCGGAGTTCCTCGGCGAGGCGATCGACGCCGGCCACGAGGGGGTGATGGCCAAGGCACTGGCCGCTCCGTACGCCGCCGGCAGCCGGGGCGCGGCGTGGCTCAAGATCAAGCCGATCCACACCCTCGACCTGGTCGTGCTGGCGGTCGACTGGGGCTCCGGTCGTCGCAAGGGCTGGCTGAGCAACCTGCACCTGGGCGCCCGGGATCCCCAGACCGGACGGTTCGTGATGCTCGGCAAGACGTTCAAGGGCATGACGGACGCCCTGCTGACCTGGCAGACCGAGCGCTTCCAGGAGCTGGAGACGCACCGTACCGATTGGACCGTGCACGTGCGGCCCGAGCAGGTCGTGGAGATCGCCTTCAACGAGATCCAGACCAGCCCCCGCTACCCCGGCGGCCTCGCCCTGCGGTTCGCGCGGGTCAAGGGGTACCGACACGACAAGACCGCCGACGAGGCGGACACGATCGACACCGTGCGAGCGATCCACGAGGGGCGGCTGCGGCCGGGCCCGCCGGGCGGCTGAGCGCCTCTCCGTCAAATCAGGCGATTCCGGCGAGCTTCTCGGCGACCCGTCGTAGCACCGTCGCGAGGCGGAACGGCTTGTCCAGCAGGCCGACCTCCTCGGGCGCCTGTCCGTGGGCCGCGAGCACGCGGTCGCCGTACCCCGACATCAGCAGCACCTTCAGGCCGGGCTGGCGGGCCGTCATCAGCCGGCTCAGCTCGATGCCGTCGAGCTCGGGCATCGCCACGTCCGTGAGCAGCAGGTCGGGCTTGGGCTCCATCTTGCGCCAGATCGCCAGCGCGTGGCCGCCGTTGCGGGCCGTCTCCACGTCGTAGCCGGCCGCCTCCAGGGCGGCCTGCAACGTGGTGCGGATGGTCGGCTCGTCGTCCACCAGCAGGATGCGACCGCCGGTCGCGGTCGGCACCGGCTCCCGGTCGATCGTCGACGGCGACTCCGAGAGCGCGGTTCGGGGGAAGCTCACCTCGATGCGCGTCCCCTGGCCGGGCGTGCTCGCGATCTCCAGGCTGCCGCCGGCGCGGTTGACGACGTCGTAGACGATGGCGAGCCCCAGGCCCGTGCCCTTCCCGATCTGCTTGGTCGTGAAGAACGGCTCCGTGCAGCGCTCCAGCACGTCGGGATCCATGCCCTCCCCGTCGTCTTCGACGATGAGGCGGCAGACCGGCCCGGTCAGGTTGGTGATCGAATCGGCGATGAGCTTGACGTTCCCGCCGGTACCGACGGCGTCCCGCGCGTTGGTCAGCAGGTTCAACAGAATCTGCTCGATGTCCGACGGGTGGGCCTCCACCGGCAGGTGGTCTTCGGTCACCTCGACCTTGAGCCGGACCGGCCGGCCCGCAAGACGGCGGAGCACCGGCGCCAGCTCTTCGACCAGCCGGGCGAGGTCGACCGCGCGGCCCGCCGCTTCGTCCTTGCTCCGGGTGAACGAGAGCAGCCGGCTGGCCAGCTCGCCGGCCCGGATGGCGCTCTGGATCGCCTCGGTGAGGTGCGGGTGTGCGCTGTCCTTGCGGGAGACGTGGCTCCGACCCAGCTCGATGGACGCCACGATGCCCTGGAGCAGGTTGTTGAAGTCGTGGGCGATGCCGCCGGCGAGCAGGCCCAGGGCGCTCATCTTCTGACCTTGGAGGAGCTCCCGCTCCATGCGCCGCCGGTCGGTGACGTCGCGGAGCGTCAGGAGGATCGCGTCCTCACCGTTCCACCGAAACGGGGTGCGGCGCTTCTCGACCTGTCTGAAGCCGTCTTCGGGGGCGGCCCCGGGCGCCTCGAAGGCGCCGGAACGGTCGGCGGCGAGGCGGGCGACCCGCTGGCCGACGAGGTGCTCCTCCTCGCCGGGGTATCCCAGGAGGGTCGCGCCGGCGGGATTGGCGAACAGGATCGTGTTGTCGCCATCGACGACGACCATCCCGTCGACGTTCTTGGCGATGAGATCCCAGGCCGTCCGGAGATCGATGTGCAGGGGAGCGTCGCTCACTTCGCGGCAGTATGGCAGCCCGCGGCGGTGGCGGCTCACCGAACCGGGTGGCAGCCTGCTCGACATGCCCGACCAGTCCCAGGACGTGCTCGTCTTCGACCTGGGCGGCGTGCTCGTGGACGTCGCCTTCGAGCGCTTCACGACGGCCGTCGGGACCCTCGACCCGACGGTCGACGCCGACGTGCTGAGCTCCTGGTGCGACGGCCCCCGGAAGCGGGACCTGGACTGCGGGAGGATCCCGCCGCTCCGGTTCGTCGGCGAGCTGGCCGCGGCCCTCGACCTCGACGCCGACCCGGAGCTGCTCCTGGACGCCTGGACCGACATCTTCGACGGGCGACCGGCGGCGGAGGCGACCCTGGCCGAGCTGCGCCGCGGCGGAGCCGAGCTGTGGATGCTGTCAGACACAGACCCGAGCCACTTCCAGCGCGTGCTCGCGGACCTCCCCTGGCTGCGGGAGTTCGACCGATACCTGCTGTCGTTCGAGCGGGGCCGGCTCAAGCGCGAGCCCGGCGGGATGGCGCCGCTCGCCCGGGAAGTGGAGCGCGGTCGGCGGGTGCTCTTCTGGGACGACCGCGAGGACAACGTCGCGGCCGCGATCGACGCCGGGGTCGATGGAAGACTCTTCACGACGTGGGCTTCGTGGCCTAGCGTTGCGCCATGAGCAACGACAAGACCGAGGCCGAGTGGAAGGCCTGCTTGACCCCGATGCAGTACCGGGTGCTCCGCAAGCACGGCACCGAGCGGGCCTTCACGGGGGAGTACTGGGACTCCAAGACCCCCGGCACCTATCGGTGCGCCGGGTGCGGCGAATCGCTCTTTCGCTCCGACCACAAGTTCGAGTCCGGCACCGGCTGGCCGAGCTACTGGCAGCCGGTCGACGGCGGCGTCGAGACGAAGGACGACCGCAGCTGGTTCATGAAGCGTACGGAGGTCCATTGCTCGTCGTGCGGAGGCCACCTCGGGCACGTGTTCCCCGACGGACCGCAGCCCACCGGTCTGCGCTACTGCATCAACTCCGCCGCTTTGAAGTTGGAGCCGGACGCCCCGAGCGAGTAGCGTGCCGCGCGTGCGCCTCACCCTCCTGCTCGCCGCCCTCCTCCTGCCCGCCGCGGCGGTCGCGGACGAGCCGATCTTCGAGGTGATGGTCCCCGGGGTCGTGCAGGCCCCGTTCGACGAGCAGCGATACGAAGACCTGCTGGAGCAGGCCGTCGGACTGGCGCCCCCGGGGACGCGCCGCGTGCGCGTGGTCGGACGCACCGCCGGCGGTGATCTCGTCGACCTGGAGTCGCTGCTCGCGCCCATGGGGGCGCCCCCGGACAAGGACGAGCCGGCCGCACCCGCGCCGCCGCCGCCCGTCGACGCCCCGGGCCAGACCACCGGCTGGCTCAGCGGCAAGGCGGTCTACGTCAGCCAGTGCCACGGCTGGATCTGGTTCGACTCGCTCGACGGGTTCAGCACCCAGCGGGGCAACCTGTTCGACACGGTCGAGGACTTCCACAACCCCGAGGGCGCCAACCAGTACCTCGTCCGCTACCTGGAGAACGCCGGGGCGGCGGTCTTCACCGTCAAGGAGCGGGACATGACGTCGGCGAAGGCGATCGCCGACAACGACGGGTCCGGCTACGCCGAGACGGGGAGCGGCTTCGAGACCGGTCCCGCCGGCTTCGGCGACGCAGCGCCGTGGACGACCGGCGAGGACCCGTTCAACACCGGCACGACCCGGCGGTTCCCGGCCGACGGCGGCGGCGTGGCGACCTGGACCCCGGCGGTGCCGTCCGACGGCGCCTGGGCGGTGTACGTCAGCTGGGACAGCGACCCGGGCAACGCGACCGACGCCCACTACCGCATCCACCACCCCGGCGGCGTCATCGATCGGTGGTTCGACCAGACGGTGCACGGCTCTACCTGGCAGTACGTCGAGACCCTGTGGCTGCCCGGGGGGACCGGGGGGCTGACCGTCGAGCTGATCGGCGATTCGAGCCAGGCGGACCGGTTCCTGTCCGCAGACGTCGTACGGGTCGGGGGCGGCATGGGCGACGTCCAGCGGATGGGCGACCTGACAGGCCGGCCCCGGTGGGAGGAGGGGGCGAACCTCTACACCCAGTACAACGGGGCGCCGCTGTCGGTGTACGACCCCAACAGCAGCGGCATCGGCAGCGACGTGGCGGCCCGGTCGCGCTGGGCGTCGTGGGAACACCCGAGCGGCGAGGACGCCGTCTACCTGTCGTGGCACAGCAACGCCGGCGGCGGCACCGGCACGGTGACCCTCACCTACGACGGCAACTGCGGCGGGCCGACCGCCGGGAGCGAGGACTTCGCCTGGGCGGTGCAGGACGAGATCGTCGACATGACCCGCACGCTGTGGGACAGCGGCTGGAGCGACCGAGGCGTCTACGGGGGCGGCTTCGGCGAGCTGAGCCCCTGCCACAACGACGAGATGCCGCAGATCCTGGTCGAGCTCGGCTTCCACGACCACGAGTACGACGTCCAGCTGCTCAAGCACCCCCTCTACCGGATGCACTCGTCGCGGGCGATGTACCGGGGCGTGGTCCAGTACTTCGCCGAGCGGGACGGCGTCACGCCGACGTTCCTGCCGGAGGCGCCCACCCACCTGGCGCTGCTGCACGACGGCTCGGGCGCGCTGGTCGCGTCGTGGCAACCGGGCCCGAGCGGCTTCCCGGACGGAGACGCGGCGACCGGGTACGTCGTCTACACGTCGAGCGACGGCCGCTCCTGGGACAACGGCGCGCCGGTCGGTGGAACCTCCTACGCGCTCCCGGTCGACCCCGACGAGCTGGTCTACGTGCGCGTCGCTGCGACCAACGCCGGCGGGATCAGCTTCCCGACCGAGACCCTGGGGGCCCGGCGGTCGTGGGACGGCACGGCCCCGGTCCTGGTGGTCGACGCGTACGACCGGCTGCAGGCCAGTCAGCTCCTGTGGGAGGACGTGCCGGGGGCGCTGGGGCTGCTCCGCCGGATGGTGCTCCCCCGGATGAACGGCTTCGACACGACGGTCCGCCACGCCGACGCCGTCTCCGCGCTGGGCTGGCCGGTCGAGGCCGTCACCGACGAGGCCCTGCCGGCGGACCTGTCGGCCTATCGGGCGATCCTGTGGGCCGCCGGGGAGGACTCGACGTCGGACGAGTCGTTCGACGACGCCCAGCAGGCGACGCTCCGGGACTTCGTCGACGGCGGCGGCGCGCTGTGGGCGTCGGGCAGCGAGATCCTGTGGGACCTGGACCATGCCGGCTCGGCGAGCGACCAGTCGTTCGCGTCCGAGGTGCTCGGCGCCACGATGGCGGCCGACGACTCGGGCACCACGCAGGTGGACGGGGTCGGCCTGCTCGCCGGCCTGGAGCTGGACTTCGCCTGGGCCGACGGCGCGGCGTTCGACGTCGACTACCCGGACGTGCTCGAGACCTCCCGGGAGGTGATCGCCGAGTACGGCGACGGCAGCGTCGCCGCGGCGATGGGCGACGGGGTCGTCCTGATGGGCATCCCGTTCGAGGCGATCGGGGACGAAGCCGCGCGCCACGACGTCGCCGCTCTGCTCCTGCAGGCTCTGGTCCCCGACTACACGCCGCCGGTGGAGCCGGGCGACGACGACGACGCCACCGACGACGACGACGCCACCGACGACGACGACGCGGGCGACGACGACGACGCCACCGACGACGACGACAGCGCCTCGCCCCGACCGATCGCCGTCATCGCGGCGAGCCGGCGCCCGCTCTTCCCGGAGGAGGCGGGCTGCAAGGGAGGCTGTGAGACCCCAGCGACCGCGCCCCGGTGGGGATGGGCCGTTGTGGTACTCGCAACCCTTGGCCTCCGCCGCCGGCGGTATACTGCTGGTGGCGAGGAGTCCCCCAGTGCCCAGGAAGGCCGCCCCCCCTTCTGACCCGATGCCCAGCGGCCTGCGCGCCCTGGTCGCCCCCCCCGAGGGGCTGAGCGGGGATCGGCAGGAGGCCCGCGCCCAGGCCACCGCGACGCTCTTCCTGGCCGCCATCCCGATCGGGTGGGTCTGCTCCCTCCTCTGGGTCGCGACCCGAGCCGCGGCCACCTCGCCGGCCGAGACGTCCGTCGTGATCATCGCCAACATCGCCCTCGCGCTGGGCTACGCGCTGTCCCGGACGACGTTCTTCGCCCAAGGGGCCGCGATGACGGTCTGCCTGGTGCTGGCCTGCCTGTGGACCATGGCGCTGGCCGAGGCCGAGGCCGCCGGGTTCCACACGCGGGTGCACCTGACCGTCTGCGGGCTGGTGTTGGGGGCGGCGGTGCTGTCCGGTCGGGCGATGGGGTTGATCGCGCTGCTCAACCTGGCGGTGGCGGTGACGGTCATGGGGCTCCGCCAGGACGTGCTGCTCTCCGACGGTGCGACGAGCCTCGTCCTGCTGATCTTCGTCGGCGGGCTCGGCTCCATGACGGCGTGGCTGAACGACCGGTCGGACGCGAGCATGCGCAAGCAGTCAGCCGAGCTCCGGGACACCCGGAGCCTGCTCCGCCGCTCCGAGACCCACGACGAGCTCACCGGGCTGCCCAACCGCAGCCTGTTCGCCGACCGCTTGCAGCAGCAGCTGACCCAGTCGCGTCGGCGCAAACACCACCACTTCGCGGTGCTGTTCCTCGACCTCGACCACTTCAAGGTCGTCAACGACTCCCTGGGCCACCACGTCGGCGATCTGCTGCTCAAGGAGGTCGCCAAGCGCCTCAAGGAGTGCGTGCGGCCCGGCGACACGGTGGCCCGGCTGGGCGGCGACGAGTTCATCATCCTGCTCGCGGATCTCGCCGAGCCGGAGGACGCCAGGGAGATCGCCGACCGCATCCAGGAGTCCCTCGATCACCCGTTCCGGCTGCAGAAGAACGTGGTCAAGACGTCGGCCAGCCTCGGCATCGCCACGGGGCAGGAGAGCTACGACCAGGCTGAGGAGCTGCTCCGGGACGCGGACATCGCGATGTACCGGGCCAAGGAAGGAGGCCGGTCGCAGACGATGGAGTTCGACAGCTCGATGCGGCGGCGGGCGGTGGTCCGGCTCGGCACGGAGGTCGGGCTGCGCAACGCCCTGAAGCTGGGCGAGCTCGCCGTCTTCTACCAGCCGATCGTGTCCCTCGGACGCCGCGAAGTCGTGGCCTGCGAGGCGCTGGTCCGCTGGCAGCACCCGGACGTGGGGATGATCGGGCCGGACCAGTTCATCGAGGTCGCCGAGGAGACGGGGCTGATCGAGCCGCTCGGGGAGTGGGTGCTGGGTCAGGCCTGCCGCGACGCCGTCAACTGGCCCAAGAGCGTCGGCCTGCACGTCAACCTGAGCCCCCGCCAGTTCCGTCAGCCGCAGCTCGCGGAGCGGCTCGCCTCGATCGTCGAGGGGGCCGGGCTGGAGCCCGAGCGCCTGACGCTGGAGCTGACCGAGGGGGTCTTGATGAACGACCCCGAGCACGCCCGCAAGGTCGTCGACGGCCTGCGCGACCGCGGTATGCACATCGACATCGACGACTTCGGCACGGGCTACAGCTCCCTGGCCTACCTGCACCAGTTCCCGATCGACGGCGTGAAGGTGGACCGCAGCTTCGTCGCGGAGCTCGGGGAGCGGGACTCCGTCATCCGGGCGGTGGTCGCGCTCTGCCACGAGCTGGACCTGCGGCTGACGGCGGAGGGGATCGAGACGGAGGCGCAGCTGATCCGGCTGCTCAGCCTCGACTGCGCGCGCGGCCAGGGGTTCCTGTTCGGCAAGCCGAGGGCCGGCGCGGAGGTCGGCAAGGTCCTCCGAACGACCCGCAGCAGCGGGGAGTACGTGGCCCGGCTGAAGTCGCAGCCGATCGTCGACCTCCCCTGACCGCACCCCCGAATCCGCTGGATCCCAGCCCCGAAATGCGGTACATCGCCGCCGCTCACCGACTTCGGAGGGAGCCATGATGCGATCCGCAACGACCATCCTCACCGTCCTCGCGGCGGCCCTGTTGACCACCCCTGCGCAGGCGGCCTGTCCGTCGTCCGTGCCGATCCTCGACTCGCTGTACTGCAGCTCGGAGATCGACTCGTTCGTCGACCACACCCAGCCGAGCCAGCTGGGCGGCAGTTGCGACGCGGGCGAGTGCTACTCGTGCGGCGACCCCTGGGCGGAGCAGGCGCAGATCGCTCCGGAGGCGGTCTACACGTTCTCCTGCCAGGTGGCGGGCGACGTCACGCTGCTGATCACGAACCTGCCGTGCGACCTGGACATCTACGTCCTGGACGACTCCTGCGACCCGTACACGGGCTGCGTCTACGGGTCGACGGCGTCGTTCGCGGTGGACGACTCGGTGACGTTCACCTGCGCGCCGGGCGAGATCTACTACGTGGTGGTGGAGGCCTACGGGACCGCCCACCTGGACATCGCGTCGGGCCCCTGCACCGACGCGGGGGGCAACGTCTACTCGCCCGACTACACGCTGAGCTTCGACGTGAGCGCGTCGACCGGCTGCAACGAGGACTGCGACGACGGGCAGGACAACGACTTCGACGGCAGCATCGACTGCGCCGACGTGGACTGCGGGGGCGAGGACGTCTGCTGCGACCTCGACGAAGACGGCTTCTTCTCGATCGACTGCGGCGGCCCGGACTGTGACGACGACGACGCGTCGGTGCACCCCGGCGCG
>CAYQEG010000144.1:0-21006 GCA_964416435.1 uncultured Rickettsiales bacterium | reverse complement strand
CGGACGACGACGACGCCACCGACGACGACGACGCCACCGACGACGACGACTCGGCGGGCGACGACGACGACTCCGGGGTGGTCGACGACGATGACGACGACGACGCGGCGGACGACGACGACGACAGCGCGCTGCTCACGCCTCCGACGTCCGAGTGCGACTGCGAGAACTCGCTCGCCGACGGCTCCCCGGCCAGCCGGGGAGCGCTGCTCCTGCTGCCCGCGGCCGTCTTGACCGTTCGTCGCCGTCGCGTACACTCCCGCCGCCGCTGACGGCCCGAAGGAACGGACTCGATTCGATGGTGATGCTCTCCCACACCGACCTGCGCAAGGGCGTGAAGGTCGAGATCGACAAGCACCCGTATCAGATCGTCGGCTCGGACTTCGTCAAGCCCGGCAAGGGCCAGGCGTTCACCCGGATCAAGATCCGCAGCTACCTCACGGGCAACACGATCGAGCGCACGATCAAGTCCAACGAGAAGCTCGCGAAGGCCGACATCGAAGAGCGGACCTGCCAGTTCCTGTACAGCGACGGCGAGTTCTTCCACTTCATGGACAGCACGTCGTACGACCAGATCCAGATGGACGGCAAGGCCCTGGGCGACGCCGCCAACTGGATGCAGGAGAACATGGAGTGCCGGATCCTCGCGTGGAGGGGCAACCCCATCTCCGCCGAGCCGCCCAACTTCGTCGAGCTCGAAATCACGCAATGCGACCCGGGGGTCAAGGGCGACACCGCCCAGGGCGGCAGCAAGCCCGCCACCGTGAGCACCGGCGCGATCGTCAACGTCCCGCTGTTCGTCAACGAAGGCGAGTGGATCAAGATCGACACCCGCACCGGCGACTACATCGAGCGGGTCAAGCGCTGACCCGCCGGGTCAGCGCGCCGCGTGGCGGTCCCTTTGCCCGTGCCCGCTGACGCCCCCGCCCTCCGCGCCCGCCTCCAGCGCCGGGCGACGCTGATCACGGCCCTCCGCGCCTTCCTCGACGACTCCGGCTCCATCGAGGTGGAGACCCCGGCCCTGGTGCGGTCACCCGGCGTGGACGTCCACCTCGACGCCATCCCGGGCGGCGACGGCTGGCTCGCGACGTCGCCGGAGTACCACATGAAGCGGCTCCTCGCGGACGGCGCGGGTCCGATCCACCAGCTCGGCAAGGCCTGGCGCGCGGGGGAGGTCGGGGCCATGCACGAACCCGAATTCACGCTGCTGGAGTGGTACGTGCCCGGCGCGGACGACGCCGGGCTCATGGCGCAGACCGAGGCGTTGGTCCGGCGCGCGGCCGACGCCCTGCAGATCGAGCCCGGCTGGGGGGACGCGCCCTTCGCCCGGGTCACCTTTCGAGAGGCGTTCGAAGAGCACGCGGGGCTCGACCCGTGCGCGGCGGACGCCCGGCGACTGGGCATGCTCCTGCGGGCCGGCGGCACCCGCCCCCCTCGGGGCGCCACCCGGGGGGACCTCGAGGACCTCGTCCTGGCCCTCGTGGTGCAGCCCCGGGTCGCCGCGGATCGGCCGACGTTCGTGACCGACTGGCCGGTGGAGCGAGCCGCCCTCGCCCGGGTGCGCCCCGGGCGGGACACCGACGCAGCCCCGGCGGCGGCCCGGTTCGAGCTGTACTGGCGTGGGGTGGAGCTTTGCAACGGCTACCACGAGCTCGCCGACGCGGCCGAGCAGCGCCGGCGCATCGAGCGCGACAACGCCGCCCGGGCCGGCCTCGACAAGGTCCCCTACCCCGTCGACGAGCGCTTCCTGGCCGCGCTGGATCGCGGCCTGCCCGACTGCGCCGGCAACGCCCTTGGCGTCGACCGCCTGTTCATGGTCCTGTGTGGCCTCGACGACATCGGCGAGGCGCGCGCCTTCCGGGTCGAGCTGGAGGCGCCGTGAGTCAGGCTCTATGGCACACGCTCACGGCCCTGGCGGTGACGGTCGGGATCGCGACCGCCGGCTGTCAGCCGCCCATCGAGGACGAAGACGAGGACGACGACGTGCAGGAGCCCGATCCGATCTGGGACGGATTCGTCGACGAGCGGGACGAGCACCTCGCGGCCCTCGCGGTGCCCATCGCCGACTGCGTGAGCCGCACCGACACCCTCTGGCCCGTGTTCAGCGGCTGCTACGACTGGCACAGCTCGGTCCACGGCAACTACGCCTTGCACGCGGTCACCCGGCTCACCGGCGACCCCAGCTACCGTGAGCTCGCCGAGGTCAAGCTCACGGCGGACGGCCTGCAGCAGGAGCTCGACAACCTGGCCGACGGCACCCTCGACCCCCAGGAGCTGCCCTACGGCTACGCCTGGTTCCTCGCCCTCGCCCGTGAGCGGGAGCGCGCTGGCGCCGACGACCTGGTCCCGCTCGCCGAGGAGGTGGCGGACCGCCTCGAGGCTCACCTGCAGGGCCTCGCCCCGATGAGCTGGGACAGCCGGGTGGTCGCCGCCCAGTACCGCAACGTCTCCTGGGAGATCCTGAACCTGTGGGCCTGGGCGGAGTGGACCGGGGACGCCGCGCGCTCGGCGTGGGTCGTCGACCTCGTCCGGGACGAGCTGGTCCCCCGGAGCGACCTCTGCCCGCTGACGGACGAGCCGGGGTACGTCAGCGAGTTCTTCCCGCCCTGCCTGCACCTCGCCCGGACCGTGCTCACGGTGCTCCCCCCGCAGGAAGCCGGGGACTGGGCGGCCGAGCACGTTCCGTCCGACCTGGAGCTGCTGCCCCTGGTCGAGTTCCCGACCGCGCACCCGGCCGGCCTCAACTTCAGCCGGGCCTGGGGGCTGTGGACCTTGTGGGAGGCGACCGGCGACCTGCGGTGGCGGGACCGGTACGTCGATCACGTCCTGACCCACGTCGAGCAACCGGAGTACTGGGCCGACGACTACCTGTACTACGCCCACTGGGTCGCGCAGTTCGGGGTCTACGCCATCGCGCTGTCCTACGGGGAGGCCGGAGCCGTGCCGTGAGGGGGAGCCGCTCGCACCGCGCCGCCGCGCTCGGCGTGTCGCTGCTCGTCACCGGCTGCAACGGAGGCGCCGGCGACTTCGCCGGGTTCGAAGCGGTGGAGGAGAAGTGGGGCTTCGGCCAGGTCGAGGCCCGCGGGGTGTGCATCTTCGACGCCGACGGGGACCTCGACAACGACGTCCTCCTCGTGCGCGCAGGCGTGAACCTGTACTTCGAGAACGTCGCCCCGGAGCAGTTCGAGGAGCGCGGGGCGGAGGTCGGACTGGCCACCGAGAGCAACGGCCTGGGCTGCGGCGTCGGAGACCTCGACCGGGACGGGTCACCCGAGATCATCGTCACGGACCACGACGGCCCGACCCGGGTGTTCTCCGCCGACGCCGACGGCGTGTTCTTCGACCGCGCCGACGCCCTGGGGCTGACGGACAACTCGGACCAGTCCTCCGTCGTGCTCGAGGACGTGGACCGGGACGGCTGGACCGACCTGCTGCTGACCGGCATCCACCACGGGCACTCCCGCCTGTGGCGCAACATCGGTGACGGCACGTTCGAGGACCGCACGTCGGCCCTGCCCGTGACCGACGTGCAGCGCTCCTGGGGCGCCGCCTTCTTCGACGGGGACGGCGACGGACTGCCCGACCTCTACTTCGGCACCGACGTGCCGGCGATGCCCGAGTTCGTGGCCCAGAACGACTACCTGCTGCGGAACCTGGGCGACTTCGAGTTCGAGGACATCACCGAGGAGTCGGCCTTCCCCAACCTGCGCAACGCGATGGGCATCGCCGTCGCGGACGTCGACCAGGACGGCTTCCTGGACTTCTACGTCACCAACATCGGCCATCACGCCCTGTACTGGAACCTGGGAGACGGCACGTTCGCCGACGTGTCGGTCGCCGTCGGCGTCGCCAACAGCGGCGGGGCGGCGGGGTGGGGCGCGCTCTTCGCGGACCCCGACGACGACGGCCTCGAGGAGCTCTTCGTGGTCAACGGGGGCCTGTACGGCGACGTCGACACCATCGAGGAGCTGGTGCCGGCGCCCCGGGAGCGGAACCGCTACTTCAGCCCGGTTCCGACCGGCTTCGACGACGGGATGCCGGAGTTCGAGGACCTCGCGGTGCCGGTCGGGCTGGACGACGGCGGCTCGGGGATGGGCGCCGCCTGGGGGGACCTGGATGGGGACGGACGCGTCGACCTGGTGCTCGCCAACCGGGGGAGCTCCCTCACCCGCGTCTACCGCAACCTGGGCAACGACCTGGGAGGCGCGCCCGCGACCCGGGTCCTCCTCCGGGGGGCTGACAGCAACCCCGAGGCGCTCGGCGCTCGGCTGCGGCTCGAGGCGTGTGGCCAGGTCCTGCTCCGGCACCGGGGGACCGGTCCCTCGGTGATCTCCCAGGGAGAGGAGGCGGTGCACTTCGGGACCAGGAAGTGCGAGGAGGAGCGGGAGCTCACGGTCGTCTGGCCCTCGGGCCTCACCACGGAGCACCTGCTGCCGGTCCCCGAACGCGGCGATCCTCCGATCGTGCTCCACGAGGACGACTGAAGGGTGGACGACGCCCCCGCCTTCGGGCGTCGTCGGCTGGCCGGGTTCACCCTCGGCCTCGTCGTCTTCGCCCTGCTGCTCTTCGGGCCGCTGCCGGACGGGCTCACCCCGGAGGGTCGCCGGAGCCTGGCGATCCTCGGCCTCTGCGTCACCTGGTGGTTCACGACCCCGATCGACCTCCCGGTCACCGCGATCGTCGGCATGGCGCTGCTCCCGACGCTGGGCGTGCTCCGCCCCGAGGAGGCGTTCGCGCTGTTCGGAAACCAGGCGGTGTTCTTCATCGTCGGGGTGTTCGTGGTCGCGGCGGTCCTGCTGCGGGCGGGCCTCAGCGGACGACTCGCCCTGTGGCTGCTCCGACCGATGGCGGGGAGCGAGGATCGGCTGGCGGCGGGGGTGCTCCTGCTGTCGACCGCGCTGTGCGCCCTGGTCGTCTCCCACGCCGTGGCGGCGCTGCTGCTGCCGATCGTCCTGGAGCTGATCGCCGCGCTGGACCTCAAGCGGGACGGTCGGCTCGCGCGCCGCCTGCTGCTCTCCATGGTCTGGGGCACGATCATCGGCAGCAACCTGACGCTGCTCGGCTCGGCCCGCGCGGGGCTCGCCCTGGGCCTGCTGCACGAGCTCGGCGGGGCCGACGGGGGGGCCGCTCCGGCTCTGGGCATGCTCGAGTTCTCGCTCGTCGCCGGGCCCGTCGTGCTCGTCGGCGTGCTCGCCACCTGGGTGGTGCTGCGGATCGCGTTCCCGCCCGAGGGGGTGGAGACGGACGGCGCGATCACGTGGCTCCAGGATCGGGTCGACGCGCGCGGACCGATGGGCGGCCCCGAGTACGTGGTCCTGGCGCTGGTCGGGGCGATGGTCGTCTGCCTCGTGCTGTTCGGGGAGCAGGTCGGCATGGGCTCCATCGCCCTGCTGTTCTCAGCGCTCCTGCTCGCGGTCCGGGTCGGGGACTGGGAGGGCATCGAGCGCTACGTCTCCTGGGGGACGGTCCTGCTGTTCGGCGGGGCGATCGTGATCGCCGGGGCCCTCGAGCAGACGGGGGCGGCCGACTGGTTCGTGGGGCTGCTGCTCCCCCGGGGCGGATCACCGGATCCCTGGATGGTCGTCGCCGCGATCGGCTGGATCTCGCTGATCCTGACCGAGCTCGCCTCCAACTCGGCGGTGGTGGTGCTGGTCCTGCCCCTGGCGCTGAGGCTCGCGGTCGACCTGGGCATCGACCCGCGCGCGATGGTGTTCTTCACCGTGCTGCCGTCGGGGATGGCCCACGTGCTGCCGACCTCCACTCCCGCGATGGCGCTGGGCTTCTCGACCGGCTTCATCCGGACCCGGGACACCCTGCTGACCGGCCTGGCGCTCGACCACGCCTGCCTCGGCGGGCTGCTCGGCTGCGCCTGGCTGTTCTGGCCGGAGCTGGTCACCGGCTGACGCCGGTAGACTCCCGCCATGCGAGTCCTCGTCGCCGCCGCCACCACCCGCTGGAGCGCCGACGCCGTGCGCCGGGGGGTCGGCGCGCTGGAGGGGGCCACGGGAGACGGCGGGGAGGTGGTCCTCGTGTATGTGCTCGAGACCCCCCTCCTGACCCGCGCCTACCAGCGCACGAACCGGTCGCAGTACCTGGGCAAGGGCCAGCACCAGACGCTGGTCGAGCGGCTGCGGGAGGAGCACCGGCGGCTCGCCGACGAACGCATGGAGGAAGCCCGGGGCATCGCGGCGGCGGCCAGCGTGGAGCTGCTGGAGCGGCGATGCGAGGGCCGCTACAGCGAGGTGGTCATGGCCGAGCAGGCGGCGGGTCGATACGACGCGGTGTTCGTCACCCGGGCGGACCGGAACCTCGTGTCGCGGCTCTTCTTCGGCAGCGAGGTCCGCCGGGTCTTGAAGCAGTTGAACGCCCCGCGGATCGAGCTGGTCGACTGACCGCACTCAGGCTTCAAAAAAAGCCTGCCTTTTCAAAGGGTTGCGTGTGATTGACAGCTGGCCCCTCGCCGCGTAGGGTTGCACGTCGCCCGGCGACCGCAGAATGCGTCGACGTCGGCGTGATCCTCCAGCGGGGAGCAGATGACCAAGGGTTTTCTCAGCAGCATTGCGGGCATCGCGCTGGTCACGGTGCTGCTCGTCCTGACCGTCGTGAACCTGTGGCAGCGGGATCGGACCGAAAAGCGGCTGATCCAGCTGGTCGACCGTCTCGAGACGATCGAAGAGCAGATCGAGTCCGGTGAGCTGGGCGGCCCGACGGGCCCGGCCACGCGCCGTACCGGTGGCATCTGGGGCGTACCGGAGCCGGACTACGTCACGATGGCTCTGCAGGATCCGACCAACCAGCTGGAGCGTGACACCGTCGCCTGGGTGCCGGAGAACGGCGAGACCGGAGGGACGCTGTACCTCCACTTCGGCAGCAACCCCAAGGGCTTCAACCCCCTGGCGGAGAACGGCGCCGACGTCACCGAGGTCCACGAGTTCGTCTCCCCCTACCTGATCAAGCGGCACAAGACCGAGACCGCCAAGTGGGGCCCCGAGTTCGCCTACTCGATGACCAGCCCCGACGACGGGCTGACGTACCGGTTCAAGCTGCGCGAGGACTTCTGGTGGCAGACGCCGGTCGTCGACTACGCGACGGGTGAGTACGACTGGCTCAAGGGCGACCACAAGGTCACCGCCCACGACGTCGAGTTCATGCTCGACATGTGCATGAACGCGCAGGTCACCGGCTGCGCCCCGCTCCGCTCCTACTACGAGGACATGGAGTACTACCGGGCGATCGACGACTACACGTTCGAGATCAAGTTCACCAAGAAGCTGTACAGCCAGCGGGACATCGCGATCCCCTCGCTGGTGCCGCTGCCCGAGTTCCTCTACGCGTTCGACGAGACCGGCGAGCGGTTCGACGAGGAGATCATCGGCCAGAAGTTCCAGGACCACTGGTACAAGCTCGCGATCGGCTGCGGCCCGTACCAGATGACCGACTTCGAAGCGGGCGTGAAGATCGTGCTCAAGCGCAACCCGCGCTACCCGCTGGGCGGCAACGCCTTCAGCGAAGTCGTCTACCTGATCCTCTCGGACCAGAACCACCCGCCCCGCAAGCTGCGCACCGGCGAGCTGCACCTGGCCTACCTGCAGCCCGGGCAGTACCGCACGGAGGTCATCGACGGCCCGCCCGACTCGCCGTTCAAGGACGGCACGCTGACCGCGGGCGAATGGTGGGAGCACTCCTGGTTCTACATCGGCTGGAACATGCGCAAGCCGATGTTCGCCGACAAGCAGGTCCGCCAGGCCATGAGCCACGCGTTCAACGCCGAGCGGCTGCTCGACGAGGTGTTCATGAACCTCGGCGAGCTGACCACGGGGCCGATGCCGACGTTCATGCCGCACTACGACAAGAGCGTGCCCGGCTACGCGTTCGACCTGGACAAGGCGCGTGAGCTGCTCGCGGCGGCCGGCTGGACCGACAGCGACGAGGACGGCCTGCTCGACAAGGACCTGGACGGCGACGGCACCCGGGAGCCCTTCGAGTTCGACCTGACCGTCTACGGCAGCAGCAACGAGTACCGGACCCTCGGCACCCTCTTCAAGGAGGACCTCGCGCAGATCGGCGTGAAGATGAACGTCCGGCCGATGGAGTGGAGCAACCTCCTCAAGGAGGTCCAGGACCGCGAGTTCGACGCCGTCACCCTGGCGTGGGTCGGCGGCCCCGACATCTCCGGGTTCAACCAGATCTGGCACAGCGAGCAGGCCGACGTGCCGCGCAGCTCCAACCACGTCGGCTTCAAGAACGACGAGGCGGACGCGATCATCGCCGAGCTGGAGACGACCTTCGATCATGCGCGCCGGGTGGAGCTGGGCAACCGCTTCCACCGGCTGCTGCACGAAGAGGCGCCCTACACCTTCTTCTACACGCGCAAGCGGCCGGGCTTCTGGCAGCCCGAGCTGAGCAACGTCAGGTTCGCGCTGGTCCGGCCCTACCGGAACCACAAGGCCTGGTTCCTGAGCCAGAACTAGCGGAGCGGGGAGGCACGCCGTGGGCATCTACGCGATCAAGCGCGTGCTGCTGATGATCCCCACGTTCTTCGCGGTGAGCCTCGTCGTGTTCGTGGTCCTCAACTTCGCGCCGGGCAACCCGGCCGCGGTGGCGCTCGTCGCGGGCGACGCCGGCTCCGGCCAGAGCAGCGAGCTGTCCGGGCAGAAGCGCGAGAGCTACCGGCTGTTCAAGGAGCAGTTCAACCTCGACAAGCCCATCCTGCTCAACACGCGGTACGGCCTCGAGACGAAGCGCGTCCGCAAGACGATGGCGGACATGCTCCAGCTGGACGGCGATGTCGCCGTCGGCAAGCGCATGGACCTGAGCGAGCAGCTCGAGAACTGGGGCTGGTACGCCATCCCGGCGCTGATCGACCTGCTGCAGAACGACCCGTCGCCCGAAGTTCGCGCGTTCGCGAGCGAGCGGCTCACGATCCACGCCCAGCGGCCCCTGCTCAGCCCGACGAACCGGCGGCTCACGCCGGAGGAGCGGGACCGCAACCGAGAGGTCGCGCGGGACAACGGGCGGGTGCTCGCCTGGAAGTACGGCCCGGACGCCGACCAGGCGCGGATCGACGAGGTGACCGCGTTCTGGGTCTCCTGGCAGGCGGAGCGCGCGTCGGAGTGGGAGTACTCGGGGAGCGACAAGCTCCGGATCCTGTTCCTGGACACCCGCTTCGCGAAGTACTGGGGCAACCTCGCGCGGCTCGACTTCGGCATCTCCCACCGGGACAAGGAGCCGGTCCTCGAGACCGTGCTGTACAAGCTGCGCTACTCGATCACGCTCAGCCTGTCGGCGGTGCTCCTGGCGTACTTCGTCGCGGTGCCGATCGGCATCTGGTCGTCGGTCCGCCGCAACACCAACATGGACCGCATCGTCACCACGATCCTGTTCATGCTCTACAGCCTGCCCACCTTCTTCACCGGGGTGGTGCTCCTGAACTTCTTGAGTCGGGGGACACCCTTCTCGATCTTCCCGACGTCGGGGTTCGAGAGCCTCGACGTGAGCAAGCTGACGACGCTGGAGTACATCGGCGACGTCGCGTGGCACGTCGTGCTGCCGATCTTCTGCCTGAGCTACGCCTCGCTCGCGGCCCTCTCCCGGTACGCCCGCACCGGCCTGCTGGACGTCATCCGCAGCGACTACGTGCGCACCGCCCGGGCGAAGGGGCTGCCCGAGCTGGTGGTCATCATCAAGCACGCCGCCCGCAACGGGATGATCCCGATCATCACCCTCCTGGCCACCCTCCTGCCCGTGCTCGTGGGCGGCAGCGTCGTGGTGGAGGTCGTGTTCGGCATCCCCGGCATGGGCCAGTACATGTTCGACAGCATCATCGGCCGCGACTACAACGCGGTGATGGCGGTGCTGCTCATCTCCTGCGCGCTGACGCTGGTCGGGATGCTGCTGACCGACCTCGCCTACGCGCTCGTCGACCCCCGGATCACGTTCGACTAGGCCTGCTGTGACGACGGACGATCCCAAGGGCAAGCCCCCCCCGCAGACCGGAGACGGTCCCGACGAGCCGCTCACCGAGACCGACTCGGTGCTCGCGGTCTCCGCGGCCGGGCACGGCGACATCCTCGCCGACCTCGAGGACGAAGAAGCGCTGATGTCCGACTCGGACATCGACATGGACGAGCTGGTCCGCGCCGCCGCCGAGATCGAGGAGGAGGAGCGCCGCTCCAACGACTCCCTGCCCGCCGTGGGCGGGGGCGACGATGACGAGGGCAACACCGCCGACCCGGCCGCCTCCGCCGAGGACCTGACCTACTTCGACATCGTCTGGGCCCAGTTCCGCAAGAACCGGGTGGCCGTCGCCGCGCTCTGGGTGCTCGGCGGCCTGCTCTCCCTGGCTGTCTTCAGCCCGGTCATCGCGAGCAACCAGCCCCTGTTGTGGGACGCCGGCGAGGGGCTCAGCTCCCCGTGGATCGAGTCGCTGTTCAACCGGAACTTCTTCGAGAACCCGGTCGACGTCTTCTTCAACCTGCTGATGGTGATGGGCACCCCGCTGCTGATCGGCTGGTTCGTCCGGATCAAGCAGATCCAGCGCAGGGGGCTCCCCAAGCGGGCCCGCCGCCGACGCATCCGCAACGAGGCCTTCGCGGCCCTGGCCCTGATCATCGCGGTGTTCGTGGTCCTGCTCGTGCGTGACAGCAGCAGCAAGTACATCAAGTACCCGCAGCTGGAGGCCCAGCTGATCGAGCAGGGCACGGACGTGTTCAGCGTCTACCCGCTGAGCAAGTTCACCGCCCGGGAGACCGGCTTCCGGTCAGCCCAGCCCCCCACCTGGTTCCGGCTCTTCCGCTCCCACGAGCGGCCCGGCGACGACCTGCCGCTGCTCGCCCACGTGCTCGGCACCGACGAGAGCACCCGGGACGTCACGGTCCGCATCCTCTACGGCATCCGGATCTCGCTGACGATCGGCGTCATCGCGGTCGGCATCTACGTGTTCATCGGCATCCTGCTGGGAGCGACGGCCGGCTACTTCGGCGGCCGGGTCGACATGGTCATCCAGCGGATGATCGAGATCATGATGTCGGTCCCGAGCTTCTTCGTGATCTTGACGATCGTCGCGTTCATCGATCACCGATCCATCTTCCACATAATGGTGATCCTGGGGTTGATCCGTTGGACCACCGTCGCGCGGCTGGTGCGCGGCGAGTTCCTGCGGCTGAGGAACCTGGAGTTCGTCACCGCAGCGAAGGCGCTCGGCTTCCCCGAACACAAGATCATCTTCGCCCACATCCTGCCCAACGCTCTCGGCCCCGTGCTGGTTTCGGCGACGTTCGGCGTCGCCGCGTGCATCCTGATCGAGGCGTCGCTGTCGTTCCTGGGCCTCGGGGACCTCACCGCGCCGTCCTGGGGTCAGATGATCCAGGAGGGCTACTCCACCGGCGCGTGGCACCTCATCCTGGTGCCCGGCATCGCCATCTTCGCCACCGTGTCCGCCCTCAACCTGGTCGGTGAGGGCCTGCGTGACGCGCTCGACCCGAGGCTCCGTCAGTAATGGCCAACGACGAGATGCTCCTCGAGATCGAGGACCTGAAGACCTGGTTCCACACCGACATCGGCGTGGCGAAGTCGGTCGACGGCGTCTCGTACGGGATCCGCAAGGGTGAGACCCTGGGCGTCGTCGGGGAGTCGGGCTGCGGCAAGTCGGTGACCGCCCTGTCGATCATGGGCCTGGTGCCCTCCCCTCCCGGCCGCATCGAGGGCGGCGCGATCCGGTTCGACGGGGTCGACCTGACGAAGCTGCCGTCCGAGGAGATGCGCAAGATGCGGGGCCGCCGCATCTCGATGATCTTCCAGGAGCCGCTGACGTCGCTCAACCCGGTCTACACGGCGGGCAACCAGATCATGGAGGCGATCGCCGTCCACGAGCCGGAGGTCGAGCCGGCCGAGGCGCGGCGGCGGGCCATCGACATGCTCCGCCGCGTGGGCATCCCCTCCCCCGAGAAGCGCGTCGACGAGTACCCCCACCAGCTGTCCGGCGGCATGCTCCAGCGGGTGATGATCGCGATGGCGCTGGTGCTCGGACCGGACCTGCTCATCGCCGACGAGCCGACGACCGCGCTCGACGTCACGATCCAGGCGCAGATCCTCGACCTGCTGCAGCGCATGCAGGACGAGTTCCACATGAGCATCCTGCTCATCACCCACGACCTGGGCGTGGTCGCGGAGACCTGCGACCGGGTCGTGGTGATGTACGCCGGCAAGGTCGCGGAGACGACGGATATCCACCGCCTCTTCGAGCGTCCCGCCCACCCGTACACGGTCGCCCTGTTCGAGTCGCTGCCCGACGTGAGCACCGGCGCAGCGCGGCTTCCGACGATCCCCGGGATGGTACCCTCCGCCTACGAGTTCCCGAGCGGCTGCCGGTTCCGCGATCGCTGCGCCTACGCTGACGCCGCTTGCCTCACGGAGGCCTCCATCGTGGAGATCGAGCCCGGGCACCTGGTGGCGTGTCACCACATCGATCGCGTTCGCGCGGACCGGGGTGACGCCCCGTGAGCTCCGAGCCGCTGACCGGAGGGCCGCTGCGGCCGCTGATCGAGGTCCGCGGCCTCAAGAAGTACTTCCCGATCCACAAGGGCCTGTTCGGCCGCCACGTCGGCGACGTGCGGGCGGTGGACGACGTCTCCTTCGACATCTACCCCCAGGAGACGCTGGGGGTGGTCGGCGAGTCGGGCTGCGGCAAGACGACGGCAGGGCGAACGCTGCTCCGCCTCCTGGAGCCGACGGCCGGCACCGCGAGCTTCGACGGCCGGGACCTCTTCGGACTCGGCCGGGCCGAGCTGCGGGCGATGCGTCGCCACATGCAGATCATCTTCCAGGACCCCTACAGTTCGCTGAACCCGCGCATGACCGTGGGCGCGATCATCGGGGACGCGCTGGAGCTGCACGGGATCGCGCGGGGCGACGAGCGCTTCGACCGGGCCAAGGAGCTGCTGGAGCGGGTCGGCCTGCAGAAGAGCTACATCAACCGCTACCCCCACGAGTTCTCGGGCGGTCAGCGGCAGCGCATCGGCATCGCCCGAGCGGTCGCGCTCAAGCCGCGCTTCATCGTCTGCGACGAGGCGGTCTCCGCGCTGGACGTCTCGGTGCAGGCCCAGATCCTGAACCTGTTGATGGACTTGCAGGAGGAGTACCACCTCTCCTACATGTTCATCGCCCACGACCTCTCGGTCGTGCGCCACATCAGCGACCGCGTCGCCGTGATGTACCTGGGCCGCATCGTCGAGCTCAGCGTTTGCGACGACCTGTACGAAGCGCCCCTGCACCCGTACACGCAGGCGCTGCTCTCCGCGATCCCGCACACGAAACCGGGCCGCCGCAAGGACCGCGTCATCCTCCAGGGGGACGTGCCCAACCCGATCGCGCCGCCGGCGGGCTGTCACTTCCATCCGCGCTGCCCGCTCGCCTTCGACCGGTGCCGCGTCGAGGTCCCCGACCTGCGCAACGTCCGAGACGGGCACCGCGTCCGTTGTCACCTGTACGACGACGCTCCGTGGCCGGCGGAGCCCATCCCCATCGGCTCCGCCCGCCCGAATCCGCCCCCCGCCGCCGCCGCCGCTCCGCCCCCGCCGGCGCCGGCGAGCGCTCCCGCCGCCGCCGAGTCGGTGGACGACGTGCCCGACGACGACTTCACCGAGTCGGCCGAGTTCGCGATGTTCGACGGCGGAGTCGAGGATGGCGACTCCATTCGTCCGGTGGGCATCCCCGAGGTCCTCCGGGAGCGGGAAGGCATGCACCTGGGGCCGTTCGGCGAGATCATCGATCCCGAAGACAGCTTCGTGCACACCGCCGAGATCCCGCTCATCGACGCGGTGGTCGCCGGGCAGGTCTCCATCTCGGACCTGAAGGCGCCGACGGAGGACGACGACGCCGACACCCAGCCCGACCTCGAGACCGAGGCGACGGTGCTCGGGGGAGGCCCCGACCTCGACCCGGACGGTACCGACACCCACCTCGACATGCCGACCCTGGATCCCGACGTCCTCGGCGCCGCGCCGACCGCCCCGGCCGAAGCTGTGTCCACCGGCGACGCCCCGACGTTGGAGCTCGCGCCGACCATCCGGGACGCGGCGCCCTCCCGACCCCGCCTCTCGATGGCGGAGACGGAGGAGATCCCGACCCAGCCGGACATCGATCCGGGCATCTTCGACGACGAGCCCACCGTCGACGCTCCGGCGCCGTTCGACGCTGAGAGCACCGGCGCCGTGCCGCCGATCCACGACGAGGACGGCATCCCGGACGACGTGTCCCTGCAGGACGGTGACGGTGTGCCGATCCTGGAGGTCTCGGGTGACGACGAGACGCTCGACATCCCGACCCTCCGGGGCGAGCCGACCGGTCACGAGCCTCCCCCCCGTCCGCTCGACGAGGAGGACGATGACTGAAGCGCGGGCGCTGCTCGCGGCGGTCATCCTCGCCCTCGTCTGTCCCGCGTCGGCCCAGGCCCAGCCGGCCGCCGAGCCCGGCTTCGAGTGCAACTGGCAGGACCTGCAGCTCCGGGAGCGCCGGCGTCTGCCCGCGCGGGACGTCGTGGTCCAGCAGCCGTGGCTGGAGGTCCGGTTCCAGTCGGGTGAGTTCTTCCCCCTGGAGGCCTGCGGGCGGCTGGTCGGCGTCGCCTGGCGTGGCTCCGGAGAGGTCGTCGTGCACGATCCCGGCCCCGAGCGCGCGCACCTCCTGCACGACCGCTTCGAGACGCTGCCCGGCACGGTGCTCCTCGAGGGGGCGCTGCTCGTCTCCAGCGACGGCACCCTCGAGGCCCTGCTCGAAGCGGCCGAGGCGGGGCTCGACGCCGACGCCGCGGCGGAGTTCCCCGAGGCGGCGGACGACGCCCCCTGGCGCGAGAGCTCCATCCCGGTCGGCGTCCGCCAGATGGTGCTGGCCCGGACCGCTCCCTTCGACCCCATCAAGGGCAAGGGCGGCCGGCCTCCGGGCGAGCTGTTGTACGCCCCCGACCCGGCGCTCGGAGGGACCTGGCTGGACCTCAAGGTGACGGGGGTCAAGCGCAGCTACCACGGCGGGGACATCCAGAACCCGCTCCGTTGGCTCACGGGGGTGCACTCGGACGAGGCCGGCTACCTGAGCCTCGAACGCACGGTGCTGATGGAGCGGACGGCCGGGTCGACGGTGGGCCAGACCATCGCCACCGCGCCCCCGCCCGAGGTGATGGCCAGCGCGGGAGACGCCTTCGGCGAGCGGACCCGCCGCAAGCGTTTCGACATCAAGGACGTCGAGGTCCAGGTCTTCTTCGACCCGACGTTCGGCGTCGATCGAGACCTCCAGGACGTCAAAGTCGCCGCCGCGGTGACCCTGGAGGCGGAGGAGGACGCCGGGGCGTTCGTGCCGCTGTGGCTCACGGAGGGGCGGAGCCGCACCCTGGGTGAGCAATGGGGCGTGCTGGACGTCCACTCGGTGCACGTCGACGGCGTCGGTGTCGGATACGACCGGATCGGCAGCCGCCTGTTCGTCCACCTGCCCGAGCCGCTCGCCGAGGGGACCTCGTTCCGGGTCGACGTGCGCTACTCGGGGCCACTCGTCGAGCCCGCCGGCCAGACGGCGATCACTCCGCTGTCGGGCTGGAGCTGGTACCCGTCCAACGTGGTGGCCGACCGCCACACCTTCACGTCGGTGGTGACCGCTCCGGTCTTCTGGAAGATCGTGTCGACCGGTCGACGCATCGAAGAGCTGGAGGACGGCAAGGCCCGGGTCGTGACCAGCCGAGAGACTCGGCCGGTGCTGCGCGGCCACATCCACATCGTGGACTGCCGCGTGGAGACGATCCCCCCGCCCTCCCCGGACCTCCCGCTGGTCCGGATCCTGCGCAGCCCCAAGACCGTCGCGATCACCGCCCGGTTCGGCGACGAGGTGCACGAGCATCTCACCGTGCTGAACGAGCTGCTGGGCCCGTTCCCCTACAAGGAGCTCGAGATCGTCGAGCGCTACACTGGCGGCAGCTACCAGGGGCCGGGGGTAATCGCGCTGTCCACCTTCGACTCCCCCCCGGACCAGGTCATCACGACGAACGTCGGCGGGCTGACGCTGCTGCAGGCGCTGGTGCGGCAGTACCTGGTGGCGGACATGGGCGGGCGCTCCTATCACGACACCTGGCTGATCGAGGGCCTGGGCCTCCTGGCCGAGTGTGAGGCCCTGGAGGCGGCGGGCAAGCCCGGCCGTTGCGGGGGCTACCTCAGCGGGCTGAGGCGCTCCTGGTTGGACCTCGTGGGAGGCCGGATCGAGCAGGGGGCCGACGGTGCGGAGCGCTGGCTCATCGGCTCGATGTGGCTCAGCTCGATGTCCGGGTCCAGCCGAAGCGCGACCCTGCGCGGGCCGCTGGTGATGTACCAGCTGCGGCTGCTCCTGGGTCCCCAGGCGACCCGGACCCTGCTTCGGCGCGTCACCGCGTCCTACCGCGGCCAGTTCATCTCGACCCGCTCGTTCATCATGCAGACCCAGAGCGTCGCCGGCGTCGACCTGCGCGGGTTCTTCTACGGGTGGGTCTACGCGACCCCCCAGCGTCCCGTGCTCGCCGTCGAGTGGACCGCGGTCGAAGAGACGGACGGCACCTGGTCGCTGAAGCTGGCCGGTCGCGTGGACACCGGTGTCGAGGACGACGAGCGACCGATGGTCACCCCCATCCTCGTCCGGATGAAGGTCGGCTCCGAAGCCGCGATGCAGATGGTCGTCTTCACCGAAGCGCACGCCGAGTACTTCATCCGGGGCATCCCGGAAGAGCCGAAGGCGGTCAGCTTCGAGGGGTCGACCTTCCCGGGGAAGATCGACCTGAAGAAAGCGAAGAAGTAGGCCGGTCGGCCCGGGCCCCTAGGGGCAGCCGCTGAGGCCGTTGCAGGCGACGATGTTGCCCGTCGGCCAGTGGATCTTCGCGACGTAGTAGTCCGCGTCCTCGCCCGACATCTGGAAGTTGAACGTCTGCGCGAGCACGCCGTTCAAGTAGATGTTGACGGTGACGTCGTTCGCCGGGTCGTAGATCTCGGTGTACGGGTAGTCGTGCACGAAGACCTGGTACCAGCCGTCGTAGGGCGCGACCGCGGGGTCTTCGATGTTGATGTTCTCGGGGCCGGTGCCCGGGATGTCATCGAGGTCCAGGCCCGGGTCGTCGGTGCCGACGCCAGAGACGCCCCAGTCGGGGTTGGTGTTGGCGTAGTAGCAGTCGCCCGGGCTGCTGTGCGGGGTCGGACCACCCTGGGAGTCGGGCCGCAGCACGTGCAGGTCCATGTCGTCGGGCACACCCCAGAAGAGCTCCACGCGGAAGTTCTCGTTCGGGATGGCGGTGATGACCTGGGTGCAGCTGTCGCTCTGCCCGTTGGTGTTGGTGACCGTCAGCTCGCCCTCGTAGTCACCCGCGAGGTCCAGCAGGATGGACGGCGTCTCCGCCGTGTAGCTGCTCAGGGTCGCGGCGCTGCCGGCGGGCGGCGTGAGCACCCACTGGAACGTCAGCGGCAGGTCGTCGGTGTCGTAGCTGTCGCTGCCGTCGAAGTTCTCGGTCATGAACGGCGCGCTGTCGAAGTCGGGGGCGCAGACCGCGACCGGCCCCTTGCCCACCTTGATGTCGTCCGCGAGCCCGACCAGCTGGACCGCCTTCGGGTCCTCGTCGGGGTCGTTGCTCGCGATGAGCGCCTCGGCCGTATGGTTGCCGGCCGCTGTCGGCGCGAACTGCACGCTGAACAGGGCGCTCTCGCCGGTCTCCAGGGAGATGCCGGTGACGCTGTCCGCCGTGATCGTGAAGTGGCTGTTGTCGCTCAGGGAGAGGGCGTCGATGTCCAGCGTGCCGGGGCCGACGTTGGTGACCCGCACGTCGTGCACCGCGGAGAGCTGGCCGATCTGCAGGTCGGCGAACTCGACGACGTCCGGCTTCACCTCGATGTCGGGCACCGGGTCGCCGTCGCCTTCACCCGTGATCGGGATGTACAGGCCAGTGCCGGTGTCCGCGTCGCAGTCGTAGTTCAGCTCGTGCTTGACGACGAGGTACAGGTTCTCCGGCAGCGGCTCCCCGAACAGGGGGGTGAACCGCAGGATGACTTCGGTCAGCGCCGCCTTGTCGTCCAGGACGATCGGCTCGGTGGGGCCGCTCCAGGCGATCTCCGGGTTGTTCTCGACGATCAGCTCCGACGCCAGAGCGCCGTCCTCATCGAACGTCGCGATGGCCAGGTAGGTGCTGCAGATGTCGAGGTTGGCGGTGCCCGGGTTGCTGATCTGCACCGGGATGTCGGCGACCTCACCGGTGGTGATCGCGCCGTAGGCGAAGGTCGAGAGCTCGAACTCCTCCTCGTTGTAACCCCAGTCGACGGGCCAGACGATCTCGAAGTCGGGCACCAGTCGCTCGAGGCTCGCTTCGTTGCAGCCAAGGGCGAAAAGCAGGGACGCGGCGAGCAGGGGGAGCGTGATGAGGCGCTGAATCATGCAGGTCGTCTCCAGCCCTTTTCGGGCGCGCGCATTGTGCGTGGAGCCTGCGGGAGCCGCAAGGGCATGTTGGACCCTCCACAACTCCTTCGCATCCTCGCCAACGGCGGCGGAGGGACCGGAGGGGCCGGTCAGGGGCGAGCGTCGACGGCGACCCGGGCCAGCGGGCCCCCGTCGACCTCGCCCGCCCCGGTGAGGGGCGCGAGGGCCTGCGCAGCCTCCAGGAGGCGGTCCCACGGGACCTCGTCGCCCCCTCGGAGCCAGACCTTGGGCTGCACCCCCGGGCCGGCGAGATCCCGGGCGGCGGACAACAGGGCGGCGCGGGGATCGGTGCCCGCGGTCACATACACGTAGGTAGTACGACCCTCCACGAGGGCGAAGGACGGATCGTCCGCCCGCTGCGGCGGCGGGAACCCCTCGACGCTCACGTCGGTGAGGCGAAGCCGGTACCCGGTGTCGGTGGCCAGCACCTCCAGCAGGGGCCTCGGAGCAGGCGCGATCGCCTCGGCGGTCGGAGGCACGCTGACCAGGCGCACGGCCACGGTCAGCAGGATGAGCGGGAGCACCACCAGGGTGGCGGCGCCGGGTCCGGGGACCCGCGACGCTTCTTCGTCCCACCACCGCCCTACAGCGGTGCCGTCACGATCGAGGGGCTCGGGGTTCGCTGGACGCATGGCAGACTCCGGGGAGGCACCAGCGGGGCGGGTGGTGGCCGGAGGAACCACAGGGCTCACGAACATGCCCCGTGACTCCATTCCACCCGCCCCGCTCGTGCCGACGTCCAGATCGGAACATACGTACTAGTATGTCGTCAAGACAAAAAATACAACCGCGTATGAATACCTACTGGTAGTATTGTCGCGAGGAGGCGAGGACAGCGATGGCGCGCACCGGACCGACGCTCGGTCAGCTGCTCAAGGAGCGGCGAAAGGAGCGGGCGCTGACCCTCAACCAGGTCGGCGCCGCGCTCGGACTGGCCAACGGCAACTTCATCGGCATGGTGGAGCGGGGCGAGCGCATGCCCAGCGACGACCGCCTGCTCCAGATGGCCGAGATCCTCGAGCTCGACGGCCGCGACCTGCTCGGCATGAAGTACGCCGCGACCCACGGCGCGGCCGCGTCGGTGCTCCTGGCGCCCCCCGAGCCGCAGCTCCCCCGGCTGCGGAAGCTGCTCCTGGCGACCTGCGAGAACGCGGCCGAGATGGAGGCGGAGTTCGCCCGCGGCGAGCGCACCGCCATCGAGCAGGTCGTGTTCGCAGGTCTGCTCGAGTACGTCGTGCTCCCCGGCCTGCAGGGCGATCGGCACGCGCCGAAGCGGCTGAAGGACCGGGTGGTGAAGCACCTGCGGCGCCACCCGGGCGAGCCGGTGGACCCGTGGTGGTTCGAAGAGGAGGCGCAGCTGTTCGTGCCCTGGTGTCGGAGTCACTTCGTCACCTGGAGCCTGGACGTGCCGACGCTGACGATCTCGATCCGCCACAGCGCGGACGACGGCGACGTCTCCACCGTGCCCCTGATCGACCGGGAGCTCCGGGAGCGCATGGTCGCCCGGGCCCAGCGCAAGTCCTCCCCCGCCCCGGCCCCGACCCTCGCCGAGCTGCTCGCCGCAGAGGGGCTGCCGCCGGCGGACGTCGAGGAGATCCTCGACCTCGTCGAGTTCAAGAAGCTGAGGGCCAGCCGCTCCGCCAGCTGAGGGATCGCGAAAAAAGATCGAGCCTCGTCGAATGACCGTACGGGCTGCTGCGTCCGAGGGGTGTGTCATCGAGGAGACCGACGATGAGCCCCATCCAGACCCTGCGTTCCCTGACCTTCGCCGCCTTCGCCGTCGCCATGCTGCCGGGCTGCTTCATCTTCGTGGACGACGTCGATGACGACGACGACTACGAGCCCCCTCCCCCGGTGGTCAACTACCAGCCGGAGTTCGTCTCCAGCGAGACCTGGTGGCTGTGCGACTACGACCCGGAGTCGGACGACTACTTCTTCGAGTTCCAGGCGATGGTCCACGACCCCGACGGCGACTGGGACGTCCAGTACGTCGAGGTCACCGTCTACCGCGCGGACACCGACCTGTCGTTCGGCACCTGGAGCCTCGTCAACGAGACCCAGGAGCTGTGGGGCGGGCTGGTCTGGGAGCGCGAGTCCGACCTGTACTGCGGCGAGCCGGTCGACGTGGTCTTCGAGACCTGGGACTACGACGGCGCCTACGACTCCCTGACCCTCTGGTACTAGACGGACCGACGACTTGCGCTTCGGCATCGGGTGGCTAGGTTCACCCGATGCCGAACGTCACCCTCTACACCACCCGCTTCTGCGGCTACTGCGTGCGGGCCAAGCGCCTGCTCTCCAAGCGCGGCATCTCCTTCGAGGAGATCAGCCTCGAGGGCGACCACACCCGGCGCATGGAGCTCGTCAAGCAGACCGGCTGGCGCACTGTGCCGATGATCTTCGTCGGTGAGGAGTTCATCGGCGGCAGCGACGAGCTTCACAAGCTCGACCGGAGCGGCAAGCTCGCCGAGATGGTCGGAGAGGCCCAGGCCTAGATGACCCCGGCGTAGATTTCGATCCGGTCACGCCGTCAGCGGCGTTCCC
>CAYQEG010000143.1:0-21109 GCA_964416435.1 uncultured Rickettsiales bacterium | reverse complement strand
AACGGGCTACATGAGCCATGTCCCCCGCTTCGGGCAGGGTCTCCCGGACTGAAACGGGCTACATGAGCCATGTCCCCCGCTTCGGGCAGGGTCTCCCGGACTGAAACGGGCTACATGAGCCATGTCCCCCGCTTCGGGCAGGGTCTCCCGGACTGAAACGGGCTACATGAGCCATGTCCCCCGCTTCGGGCAGGGTCTCCCGGACTGAAACCCCCAACATGAGCCATGTCCCCGGCTCCGGACCAGGTTCACCCCCCTGCGGGCGACGCGCCCGGCACCTTCGGCTTGAACAGCAGCAGCAGGGCCGGGAGGAGCCATAGGTCGGCGACCAGGGCGCTGAGGATGACCCCCGCGCCGAGCACCGCGAACAGCTGGTTCGGCGGGAACACCGACGTGTACAGCACCCCGAACCCCATCACGAGCACCAGCGAGGTGTAGACGATCGCGCGACCCGTGCGCTCCGTCGTGCGCTGCACCGCCTCCTCCGGGGTGCGACCCTCGCGAACCTCCGCCATGTAGCGGGCGATGTAGTGGATGGTGTCGTCGACCGCGATGCCCAGGCCGATCGAGAAGACCATCGCGGACAGCGTCTCCAGGTGGCGGTCCGTCCAGCCCATGCCGCCCAGGACCACCGCGAGCGGGAGCACGTTGGGGATCATCGCGAGCGCCGCGATCCGGATGGAACGGAAGAGCACCGCCAACGTCAGGAAGATCAGCACGAACGCCCACGCGAGCGAGCGCAGCATGTCCTTCACCAGCGACGCGATGCCCGCGTAGCCGACCTGGGAGGTGCCGGTGATGACCCCCGTCGCCGCGACCCCCTCGAGCTCCTCGGCCAGGATCTGCAGCAGCTCCTGCTCCAACGCCAGGTAGTGCCTGGCCCCCAGGTCCGCCGTGCGCGCCGTGATCCGCAGCTCCCGGCGCTCCTCGTCCAGGTGCGTCTGGGCCAACGTGCGGTCCCCCGCCATCTCCGTCAGCAGGAGCAGCGACGCCACTTCCGCCCGGCTCGCCGGCAACGTCGCGCGCGCCTGCCCCGCCGCGGCCCCGCCCCGCTGCACGTACCGAAGCTCCCGGAGCAGCCCGATCGGCGACGCGACCGACTGCACCCCCTCGGCCACCGTCACCCGGTCCTCGATCGCCGCCGCCGCCGCGATCAGCGCCGGCTCGTGGAACGGCGTCTCCCCGTCCCCCGTCGCCGTCAGCATCACGTCGATGAAGACGACCCCGCTGAGCTTCTCCTCGAGCAGCAGCGTCGCGTCGCGGATCGGCTCGCCGCGCGGGACGTACTCCATGATGAAGTTGTCCACCCGCGCCAGCGGCACCCCCGCGACGAAGCCCCCCGCGAGCAGCAGCGAGACCGCCGCCACCGCCCGCGGCCGCCGCCGAACGAGCAGCGCCTGGCGGGTCAAGAACCGCCCCAGGAGCGTGTCCCGCTCCCCCCGCTCCAACCCTTCGCTCGGGTCCTTCACCACCGGATCCGCCCGCACGTGGGCCAGCGCCCAGGGCACGAACACGATCGTGAACGCGAACGTGATCATCACGCCGCCCGCCGCGTACAGCCCGAACCGCTGCAGGATCTCCAGGTCCGCCGACAACAGCGTCGCGAACCCCACCGCCGTGGTCACCGACGTCAGCAGGCACGCCGCCCCGACCGCGGTCAGCGCCCGGCGCGTCGCCGTCGGACGGTCCGCCCCCTCCCGCCGCTCCTGGCCGTAGCGGATCATCATGTGGATCGCGTCCGCCACCCCGATCACCAGCACCAGCGTCGCCGTGATCGTGTTGATGACGTTGATCTCCTGGCCCGTCAGCGCCATCGCGGCCAACGTCCAGAGCGCCCCCAGGCCGACGCTGAGCAGCGGGATCAGCACCCCCGGGATGGACCGGAACAACCCCCACAACACGATCGCGAGCACCAACGCCGTCAGCGGGATGAACCGGATCTCCTCCCGCACCATCACGCCGACCACCGTCACCCGGTAGGCGTGCGGCCCCAGGAGCCACGTCTGCACTCCGTCGACGTCCGCCGCGACCCCGTCCGCGATCGCCTCGATCTCCCGCACCACTGGCTTGACGTCGACCATCTTGGCGACGTCGTCCTCCGCCTTGAAGAGCACGCACGCGAGCGAGCCGTCGTCCGACACCAGCGTGCCGACGAGCAGCGGGTGGTCCCGCGCCGCCGCCAGCAGCGCCGCCGCCTCCGCGTCGCTGGACGGCACCACCGGCGCCACCGGCGCGATCTCCACCAGCCCCGGCCGGGGGCTCCTGGCGACCGGCTGGCTCAGCAGGCTCCGAGTCCACTCCACCCCGTCGACCTCGGCGATCCGGGCCTCGATCTCGGCCAGCGCCGCCCACGGCCCCGGCGTGCGCAGGTCCCCCTCGACCAGCAGCATCAGGTGATGATCGTCCGCGCCGTACTTCGCTCGGTGCTCCCGCCAGATCCGCGCCTTCTCCGAGCTCGCCTCGAACAGCGTCTGCGGCGAGAAGTCGAACCGGAGCAACGGCAGCGCCGCCAGTCCCGCGATCGCGAGGACCACGAACACCGCCACCATGCGCTTCGCCCGGAGGACCAGCGTGGCGAGTCGATCCCAGGCGTCGGTGCGAGCAGGTTCCATCAGCGTCGGCGGCGGACTATAAACCCGCTGCGATGGCGAGGAGCCCGGTCCGCCGCCCCGGACCGAGCTCCGTGAGGTCGAACCGGCCGAGGCCAAGGAGCGACGAGGACGCGCACTCGACGTGCGCGACGAGGAGTCGACACAGGGATCGGGCGGATCGGCCCGCGGGGCGAAGGGAGTGGGCGGTGGATCGAGCTCCGACCATCGAAGTCAGCGAGCTGCGCAAGACGTACGGGGATGTAGTCGCCCTGGACGGGGTGACGTTCTCGGTCGAGCCGGGCGAGGTGGTCGGCTTCCTGGGGCCCAACGGCGCCGGAAAGACCACCACCATGAAAATCCTGACCGGCTTCATCAGCGCGACCGAAGGCAGCGCCCGCGTCGCCGGCCTCGACGTCTGCGCCGACTCCCTCGAGGTGCGCCGCCGCATCGGCTACCTGCCCGAGAACGCCCCCGTCTACCGAGACATGGCGGTGCGCGACTACCTCCGGTTCGTGTGCGACGTGCGCGGCCTGAGCAAGGCCGAGCGGGAGCGCCGCATCCGGGCGACGTCCGGCCAGGTCGGGCTCGACTCGGTCCTCGACCGGCCGATCCAGGAGCTCAGCAAGGGCTTCCGCCAGCGCGTCGGGCTCGCCCAGGCGCTGGTCCACGACCCCGAGATCCTGATCCTCGACGAGCCCACCACCGGCCTCGACCCCAACCAGATCGCCGACATCCGCGACCTCATCATCGAGATCGGGCGCACCCGGACCGTGCTCCTCAGCACCCACATCCTGCAGGAGGTCAAGGCCGTCTGCGGGCGCGTGCTGATCGTCAGCAAGGGCCGCATCGTCGGCTGCGGCCCCCCCGCCGTGCTGGTGGCGGCCGCCGCGGGGGGGAGCGGGATCGACGTGGTGCGCCGGGCCGCCGGCGACGTCGCCGGCGCGATCGCTGCGCTCCCGAACGTCACCGAGGTGCGGGACGGGGCGGGCGAGGGGCCCGGCACCATCGGCCTCACCGTCACCGCCGACGGGGCGAGCGATCCCCGGGACGCGATCTTCGCCCTCGCCGTGGAGCGCGGCTGGACCCTGCTGCACATGAACCGGCAGCAGCGAAGCCTCGAAGACGCCTTCCGCGAGCTGACCACCGCCTGATGACCGCCGACCACGACCTCGCCGCGCGCCGGCTGGCGGACATCGAAGCCGCCGGCCTGCTGCGCCGCCCCCCCACGGTCGACCTGGCCGGACCGGTGCGCGGGCGGGTCGCCGGACGCGACGTCGTCGTCTTCTGCAGCAACGACTACCTGGGGCTGCGGCTGGATGACCGGGTCCGCGCCGCCGCCGCCCACGCCGCCGACGTGCACGGGGCGGGCGCCGGATCCAGCCGGATGATCGCCGGCACGCTCCCGATCCACGACCGCCTCGAGCAGGCCTTCGCCGCCTGGCTGGGCGCCGAAGCGGCGCTCGTCTTCCCGTCCGGCTACCAGGCCAACGTCGCCCTCCTGCAGGGGCTCGGACGACGGGGCGACCGGCTCGTCTGCGACGCCCTCAACCACGCCTCTCTCATCGACGGCGCCCGGCTCGCCCGCGCGCACACCCGCGTGATCGACCACGGCGACGCCGACGCAGCCGCGGAGGCGCTGAAGCCTGACCCCCCGGGGGATTCGTTCCTCGTCGGCGAGGGCCTCTACTCGATGGACGGGGACCGCGGACCGGTCGCCGCCTGGGCCGACGCCGCCGACGACGCCGGCGCGCACCTCCTCGTCGACGAAGCCCACGCGCTGGGCGTGCTCGGGCCGGCCGGCCGGGGGGCCTGTGCCGAAGCCGGGGTGGGCGAGCGGACCCTCGCTCGGGTCGGCACGTTCGGCAAGGCGCTCGGCGCGGGGGGCGCCGCCATCGCGACGGACCGGGCGACCCGGGAGCTGCTGCTGAACACCGGCCGCACCTTCATCTTCACCACCGGCCTCGTGCCCGCCGCCGCGGGGGCCGCCCTGGAGGGGATCCGGATCGCCTCGAGCGACGAGGGCGAGGAGCGACGGGCCCGGCTGCGCGCCCTCGCGCGACGCCTCCGGTCTGCGCTGCGGGCCGGCGGCTGGACCGTCGTCGGGGACGACGACGTGCCGATCGTGCCGATCGTCGTGGGGGACGCGGCCGCGGCGATGGCCCTGTACCGGGGGCTGCTCGAGCAGGGGGTCTACGCGATGGCGATCCGCCCCCCCACCGTGCCGACCGGCACCTGCCGACTCCGGGTCACGCTGTCCGCCGCCCACACCGACGACGACGTCGATCTGCTCCTGGGGGCGATGAGTCGATCCCGGTGATACCCTCCCGCGCCGTGCTCCATCCCTACCGATCTGCGTCCGACCTGACCCCGTTCCACGGCGGCGCCCTGCCCCGCGAGCGCGTCGACGCGCTCGAAGCGGCCGATCGCCGGTTCCTCTGGAAGCCGTTCACCCAGATGGCGGGCTACGTCCAGGAGACCCCCATCGTCGTCCAGAAAGGGCGGGGCAACTGGCTGCTGGACGCGCGGGGGCGCAGCTTCCTGGACGGCGTCGCGTCGCTGTGGGTCAACGTGCACGGCCACGGCCACCCCGTCATCGACGCGCGCATCCGCGAGCAGCTCCGCCACCTGGACCACAGCACCCTGCTGGGCCCCACCAACGTGCCGGCCGTCGAGCTGGCCGAGCGGCTGATCTCCATCGCACCGGGGGATCGCCTCCGCCGCGTCTTCTACAGCGACTCGGGCAGCACGTCGGTCGAGATCGCGGTCAAGATGGCCTACCAGTACTTCGCCCAGCACCGGGACGAAGCGCAGCGCGGCCGCGACCTCTTCGTCTGCCTCAGCAACGCCTACCACGGCGACACCATCGGCTCGGTCAGCGTCGGCGGCATCGACCTGTTCCACCAGGTCTACGCCCCGCTGCTCTTCCGCACCTGCCAGACGCCCGCCCCCGACCCGTTCCACGCCGGCCCCGGCGCCGACGTCGCGCAGCACGAAGCGGCCTGCCTCGCGGCCCTCCGGCAGACCCTGGAGGCGAACCGGGGGCGCATCGCGGCGCTGATCGTCGAGCCGCTGGTCCAGGGCGCGGCCGGCATGCTCCGCCACTCCGCCGACTGGCTGCGCGCCGCCACCGACCTGGCCCGGGACCACGGCGCCCTGGTCATCGTGGACGAGGTCGCCACCGGCTTCGGGCGGACCGGCACGATGTTCGCGAGCGAACAGGCCGACCTCCACCCGGACCTGCTGTGCCTCGCCAAGGGCATCACCGGCGGCACCCTCCCCCTGGCCGCCACGCTCGCCAGCGAAGCCATCTACGAGGGGTTCCTGGGCGAGCAGGCCGAGTACCGGACCTTCTTCCACGGCCACAGCTACACCGGCAACCCGCTCGCCTGCGCCGCCGCGCTCGGCTCCCTCGACGTCTTCGAACAGGAGGGCACGCTGCACCACCTGCAGCCCCGGATCGCCCAGCTCGGGGAGCGGCTGACGGGCATCGCGGACCACCCCCACGTGGGCGATGTGCGTCGGATCGGCGTGATGACGGGGATCGAGCTGGTGCGCGACCGGGCCACCCGGGAGCCGTTCGAGGCGACCGACCTGGCCGGGCGGCGGGTCGTCGAGGCGGCGATGGAGCACGGCGTGCTGATCCGGCCGCTCGGCGACGTGGTGGTGCTGATGCCGCCGCTGTCGATCACCGAAGACGAGCTCGACCTGCTGACCGGCGTCACCTTCGAGTGCATCGACCGGGTGACCCGGGGGCTGGCCTGACCCATGCGTCTGCTCATCACCGGGACCGACACCGGAGTCGGCAAGACGGTCGTCACCGGCGGCCTCGTCGCCTGGCTGCGGGAGCAGGGCGAGGCGGTGCACCCCCTCAAGCCGGTCGAGTCCGGCACGGACGAAGCCGACGGCTCGCCGGCGGACGCCGCGCTGTTGGCTCGGTGTGCCGGTCTACCCGGCCCGGCTGACTGCAACGTCTTCGCCCTGGCGGAGCCGCTGGCCCCGGTCGTGGCGGCGCGGCGTGCCGGGGTCGACCTGAACGTCGGCCCCCTGGACCGGCGGGTGGAGGCGCTGGGCGGCCAGCCCGGGCACCTGCTGATCGAAGGGGTGGGGGGCGCGCTGGTCGACGTCGCCCCGCGCCTCCCGGTGGCCGACCTGGCCGCGCGCTGGGACCTGCAGGTCGTCGTCGTCGCGGCCAACCGGCTCGGCGTCCTCTCCCACACGCTGCTGACGGTCGAGGCGCTGCTCCACCGCGGCGCGACGGTCGCCGGGGTCGTGCTGAACCACCCCGCGCAGGGCGAGGCGACCCTCGCGCAGCGCACCAACGAGGCGGAGCTGGAGCGGCTGCTCCCGCCCGACGTGCCGCTGCTCGGAAGCGTCGCGGCGCTGCCGCCCGACTCGTGCGATGATCCCCGTACGCTCGCGAAGGCGGTCTCCTCCATCGCCGAGCGCCTGTTCGGAGCTGAGCTGTGACGACCCCCGCCGAAGACGCCCAACGGCTGCTGGCGCTGCTCGAAGCGCAGCATGACTTCCCGGGCGAGTTCACCTTCAAGGTGATCCACCACAACGAACCCGGCCTCGCGATGACCATGGTCGAGGCGGTCTGCTCCGCCACCGGCATCGTCCGACCGCCGGACGAGCCCCGGGGGCGGGTGAGCGGAGGGGGTCGGTTCGCCTCCACGACGCTCGAGCTGGAGGTCCGCACGGCCCAGGACGTGCTCGACATCTACGCGCTCCTCAAGGAGATCGAGCACGTCATCAGCGCCTTCTAGATCTAGATCTAGAGCACCAATCACCTAGTCGCTCGGTCGCTCCGTGGACGGATCCACCCGATCTCTGCGTCACTCCTCGTTGCGCATCTCGATGCGCGGCCTCGTCGTTCCTTGACCTCGCGCGCCTCCCCCTCACCCGGCTCGGTCGGACTACATGATCGGTGCTCTAGGAGGGACTTCCCCGGCCGGTTCCGAACCGGTACAGTCCGCGTCCCTGGAGGCCGAACCGATGCTCGTCCGTGACGTGATGACCGCCAATCCGAAGACCCTCGACGCCGATGAGAACCTCGGCGACGCCATCCACCTGATGGTCCGCTACGGCATCCGGCACCTGCCGGTGGTCGAGCGGGGCAAGGTGGTCGGCATCATCACCGACCGCGACGTCAAGATGGCCCTGGGCCCCGACGCCGGCCACCTGGACCTGGGCGAGGTCGATCCCCGCGCCGCGTCGGGCTCCGTCGACTGGTTCATGACCCAGAAGATCCGCTCGGTGAGCTCGGACTCCGGCATGGACGAAGCCTGCAAGCTCCTCGTCGACCTCAAGATCGGCGCCCTGCCCGTCGTCGACGACGGCGAGCTGGTCGGCATCCTCAGCGTTCTGGACGTCCTCGAGACGGCCGCTCCGCTGCTCGCGAAGTAGCGGTCAGGCGACCGCGCCGCCGAAGTCGAACCCCGCGTCCTCGACCGCCTGCTCGACCCGCTTGGGGTCGTGATCTCCCGCCACCTTGACGCTCTTGGCGTCGAGGTCCACCTGGACCGTGGTTCCCGGCGCGGCCGCGCCGACCGCTCGCGTCACCGACGCGGCGCAGCCGCCGCAGGTCATCCCGTCCACCTTGTACGTCGCTTCCATCGCTCAATCCTCCGCGGGCTCGGACAGCCGATCCAGGATCGGGCAGTCCGGCCGATGGTCTCCGTGACACTTGTCCGCCAGCTCCAGCAGGGTGCTGCGGATGCTCTGCAGCTCCTCGATCTTCCGCTCCACCGTCGCCACCTGGCGCAACGCCAGGTCCTTGACCGTGGCGCTGTGGCGGGCGTCGTCGCGCCACAGCGCGAGCAGCGACGCGACGTCCTTGATCGAGAACCCCAGGCCTCGGGCTCGGTGCACGAAGCGCAGCTCCTCGACCGAGCGCTCGGCGTACCGGCGGTAGCCGTTGGGGGCGCGGGCCGGCTCGGGCACCAGCCCGACCGACTCGTAGTACCGGATCGTCTTGGCGCTGACGCCGGAGGCGTCCGCCACCTGGCCGATGGACAGGGTGTCGCTCATCGGGTCGGCCTCCAGCGGCGCAGCGTGAGGGCGTTGGTGACGACGCTCACGCTGGACAGCGCCATCGCGGCGCCCGCGAACACCGGGCTGAGCAGCCCGAACGCGGCCAGCGGGATGCCGACGACGTTGTAGGCGAACGCCCAGAAGAGGTTCTGCTTGATCTTGCGGGTGGTCGCGCGAGAGACGGAGACCGCGTCGGCGACCAGCGTCGGCTCGGGCCGCATCAGCGTGACGCCGGCGGTGTGCATCGCGACGTCGCTCCCGGTGGACATCGCGAAGCCGATGTCGGCGGCGGCGAGGGCGGGGGCGTCGTTGACCCCGTCGCCGACCATCGCCACGACTGAACCCCCGGCCCGGAGGTCGGCCACACGGTCGGCCTTCTCGCCGGGGAGCACTTCGGCGATCACCTCGTCGATCCCGATCTCGCCGGCCACCACCGCGGCAGCGCGGGCGTTGTCGCCGGTGAGCATGACCGTCCGGATCCCGGCCGCCCGAAGGCCCGCGACCGCGCCGGCGGCGCTGTCCCGCACGGCGTCTCCCACCCCGACGAGCCCCCGGAGGCGGCGCCGGCGGCCGACGTCGGCGACCCACATCACGGTCATCCCGAGCCGCTCGAGCTCCTCCGCGGGGCCGACCTGCTCCCCGAGGTCGACGTCGCGCTCCTCCATGAGGCGACGGCTGCCGACCAGGACGGCGTGACCGCCGACCGTCGCCTCCAACCCCTTGCCCGGGATCGCGGTGAAGTCGCCGTAGGCCGTGGTCTCGATGTCCTCCTCCGCGGCGTGCCGCAGGACGGCCTTCCCGAGCGGATGCTCGCTCCCCCGCTGGGCGCCCGCGGTCCGCGCGATCAGCCCGGCCTGGTCCCCGTCCAGGGCGAGGACGGTCCGGACCCGCGGCTCGCCCCGCGTCAGGGTGCCCGTCTTGTCGAACACGACGACCGTGGTGGCGTGGGCTCGCTCCAGGGCCTCTGCGTCCTTGATCAGGATGCCCGCCTTCGCGGCCGCCCCGGTGCCGACCATCAGCGCGGTCGGGGTCGCCAGCCCGAGGGCGCAGGGACAGGCGATCACGAGCACCGCGACCGCGTTGATGATCGCGGTGCTGGGCTCCACGCCGGCGATCAACCAGCCGATGAGCGTGATCACGGCGATCCCGACGACCGTCGGCACGAACACCGCCGCGACCCGATCGACCGTGCGCTGAATCGGCGCCCTGGTCGCCTGGGCCCCCTCGATCATCGCGACGATCCGGGAGAGGGCCGAGTCGGCGCCGACGTGCGTCGCCTTCACGTGAAGCAGGCCGTCTCCGTTGATCGCTCCGCCGGTGACCGGATCCCCGAGCTCCCGCAGCACCGGCAGGCTCTCCCCGGTGAGCAGGGACTCGTCGAGCTGGCTGGCTCCCCGCACGATCTCGCCGTCCACCGGCACCCGTTCGCCGGGCCGGATCACCACGACGTCGCCGGCCCCGACCGCGTCGGCGGGCACCTCGATCTCGCGGCCGTCGCGGAGCACGCGGGCGGTCTCGGGACGCAGCGCCATGAGCGCCCGGATGGCGTCCGTCGTCTTGCGCTTGGCGCGCGCTTCGAGGGACTTGCCGAGCATCACCAGCGTGATGACTGCGGCCGACGCCTCGAAGTACAGGTGGCCCATCGGGTCCGTCAGCAGCACGTACAGGCTCAGCCCGAACGCCGCCGACGTACCGAGCGCCACCAGCAGGTCCATGTTGCCGGTGCCGGCCCGAAGGGACGCGTATCCCCCTCGATAGAACCGCGCGCCGGCGATGACCTGCACGGGAGTCGCGAGGGCCAGCTGGATCCAGCCCGGGAGCATCCACTCCACCCCGAACGGCATGAGGAACATCGGCAGCAGCAGGGGGAGGGTCAGCGCCGCCGCGCCGACGAGCAGCAGCGCCTCCTTGCGCGCGGCCCTCGCATCGGCGAGGCGACGGGCCTCCTCCTCGGCGGCGTCGCTGGCCGCGGGCAGGGCGGTGAACCCGGCCCGCTCGACGGCGGCGACGAGGTCGGGGGGCGCGATCTCAGCCGGAGCGAAGGCGATCGTGGCGACCTCGGACGCGAGGTTCACCCGGGCGGTGGCGACCCCGGGCTGCTTGCGCAGGACCTTCTCGATCCGGCCCGCGCACGTCGCGCAGGTCATGCCGCCGATGTTCAACCGAACCGACTCGGTGGACGATGCACTGGAGGGGTTCGCTGCGGGCGCGGGGTCGCTCATGCCAGTACAGGCATAAACATTCCAGTTACTGGAAGGTCAAGCCCGATCGCGGAGAAAGAGCCTATCCGCAGCAGGCGGGCTGCACGCGGCGCTCGTCGGTCCCCACGCGGCCGTTGTGATCCTCGGCCTCGAGCCGGATGACGACCTCGTAGTCGTCGATGCGCCCGTCGCTCCCGGCGCCGCCGGAGCACGACAGCGTCGTGCTCGGCCAGTGACGGCAGGGCACGAACGCACGCACCCCCCAGAACTCCTGGAGGGACGAGCCGTCGGGCTCGGTGCGCAGCGCCTCGACGTGCCGGTCGCCGCCGAAGATCTCCTCCAGGTCGCCGCCGTCGCCCCGGTCCAGCCAGACCGACGCGCGCAGGTAGACGATGGGGCAGAGGCGGGTCATGCGGGCCGAGACGTCCAGGTGGTAGCCGCCCTGGGAGCCGAACATGACGTCGATCTCGTCGCCCTCGTCCAGTTCGATGAAGCGGTCGAAGCCAGTGCCGACCTCCACGTCCGGCCCCCCGCAGTAGGTCTCCCCGCAATGCTCGGCGTAGTACATCGAGTCGACCGGGCAGCCCTCGGCCTCGTCCACGGGCTCTCCGTCACCCCCCTCGCCGACGCAGGCGACCACGAGCAGCAGGCTCCCCAGCAGCGTCGCGAGGCGCATCATCGCTCCTCCTCGAAGTCCATCGGCACGACCCTCAGGTCGATGGTCCACTCCACCTCGGGGCTCCCCTCCCAGTTGCCCACCTCGACGACGTAGGCCCCCGCGGGCAGGCTCAGCCGGGTCGCCTCGGGGCGCGCCGTGCTCGCCATCGCGAAGCTGATCGCCTGGTCGCTGCCGAAGCCCAGGGTGACGTCGTCGGGGGTGCCCATGTAGAGCAGCGCGTCGAGGTCCTCGGCGGCGCCGTTCCAGTCGAGCTCGAACTCCACGTACGCAGGACGATCCAGCTCGAACCAGAAGACGTCCAGGTCACCGGACAGGTCGTTGTTGCCGTCGTGACCGGCGGTCGCGGCCACGCCGTCGACCCGGTGGATCCCTGGCTCGAAGAGGCCCAGCCGCTGCCACCCCTCCGCCTCGTCGTTGGGCTCCACCTCGTCGTGGAGCATCGGGTCCCCGGCGGGCTCGATGAGGAGGTCGATGTCGCACACCCAGGCGGGGCCGCCGGCGTCATCGTCATTCTCGTCGACCCGCCTCCTCGGCCCAGAAGCCGACCGCGGGCGCCTGGTATCCGTTCGCCGTCTCGAAGCCGGCGTTCAGCACGGTGGTGATGCCGTCGTCCTCGAAGACCCAGAGCCAGGGGTGCATGTCCTCGGGGCCGTCCGTCGCGCGGATGCTCACCAGGCTGTTCGGCTCGACCACCTCGAAGGTGAAGACGTCGTACGCGCCCGCCTCGGGCAGGCTCGCGGTGCCGGCCCCGAGCCCGACCGCGAGCTCCGGCACGTCGACCAGCGGCTCGATCTCGAAGGTGCTCACGATCTGCTCGCCGCCGGTCTCGATGCCCCACTCCGCCGTGCCGTCGCCGCGCAGGCCGAAGAAGAAGAGGAAGTCGTACATCTCGTCGTTGAGCATCTCGACGACCCGGTAGAAGCGGATGTCGTCGTCCGAGCAGCAGACCGCCGCGTCATCCCCCAGCACGAAGTTGTGCAGGGTCGCGAAGACGACGGTCAGCTCGCCCGCGCGCACCTCGTTCGGCTCGAACGTCATGCGCGGGGTGTCGTCCTGCGCGTCGTCGTCGTCACCGGCCGGAGGGGCGATGTCGTCGTCGTCGGCCGGGGCGTCGGTGACGCAGCCGACGAGCAGGAACAAGAGCAGCAGGGCGCAAGAGCGCAAGGGCAGGGTCAAATGGGACATCGGTCACCTCCCGGCGGCCGCAACGGACGCGGTTCCGGGCCTTCACACAATGACGACGGTCAGTCCTTCGACCTTGGCGGCTCGGGTGGTCGGGGTGGTTGAGGCTACTGAACAGGAACTGCGGACCCGCAGCATCGGATCCCGATTCATCCCCAGTCGAAGTCCATGGGGAACACCGATCTCTCGGTGGTGGTGTGCTCCGGCTCCGTGAAGAAGCAGCTGCCGCGGCCGACCACTTCGGCGCCCCCGAAGTCGGGCGGGTTGACCGGGTTGTCGGTGACCTCTCCGTCGGGTTCGTACGGCTCGTACTTGTCCTGGACCCACTCGTAGACGTTGCCGGCCAGGTTGAAGACGCCCTCGGCCGACTGGCCGCCGGGGTAGTCGTTCACGGCCTCGACGTAGCCGGTGCCCGTCGACGGGATGTTCACCAGGTCGGGGTGCGGATCGTCGTTGCCCCAGGGGTGGTACGGCTTGTCGGGGCCGGGCCCGGACGCCGCCCGCTCCCACTCCGCCTCGGTGCACAGGCGGCCGCCCTGGTACGCGCAGTAGGCCTGGGCCTGCCAGTAGTTCTTTGCGTTGACGGCGTGGTCGAAGCAGTTCTCCCGCTCGGGCCAGCAGTCGTCGGGCATGTGGTTGATGACCGTCTGCACCTCCCGCCCTTCATGCTCGAGGCCGTCGGGAGAGCAGACCCCGTCATCGACGCAGTCCTCGTAGCGGCGCAGCGACACCTCGTACTTGTCGATGCAGAAGGCGTCGAGCCGGACCTGGTGGGGCGGGCGCTCGTCTCCGGCCGGCCAGTAGGCGTCGGGCCGGTCTTCGTACTCGGAGCCCATCGTGAACTCCCCCGCGGGGATCAGGATCTGCTCGCAGAAGTCGCGGTCGCAGTTCTCCTTGGGGGCGCAGGTCAGCTCCACCGGACCGTCGTCGTCGTCCGGCTCGGGGGGACAGCCGGTCAGGAGGGTGCCGAGGAGCAGCACCGCCAGACAGCAGCAGAACAGGACGAGTCGGTGCATGGTGCTCTCCTTCTCGGGTCGGATGGCCCGACGCGCGCTGCAGCAAGTCGCGTGCCACAGATCACGCGGCGGCCCCCTCCGTCGACAAGGAGGTCCACTGAGCCGTGAGGCTGGCGGGACTGTCGGAGACTATTCGACAGGTCGAAGAGTTCTCTTACCGAGCCCGATGGCTCCCCTCGGCCGCTACTCCGGCTTCCTGGGCGGCCCGCGGCGGTCTGCGAGCCAATCGGCGCCTTCGATCTTGCCGACCGTGGCGGTCATCACGCCGAAGTGCTCCTGCCCATCGATCCCGACCAGCTCGTGCAGCAGGTCGTCGTACCAGGCGCCGATGCAGCAGACGCCGAGCCCCAGCGCCGTGGCGGCGAGGGACAGGTTCTCGGAGACGTGGCCCGAGTCCCACCAGACGTAGCGGTAGGCCCGCTCGTAGTACTTGCGGCGGCAGCGCTCCATCACCGCCGTCCACAGGAAGTTGACGCCGGCGTGCCGCGTCATCTCCTGATCGAGGAGCGCGTGGCACACCTCGTCGGACAGGTCCTCCAGCCGCAGCGCCTCCAGCGCCCAGCCCTTGACGTCCAGGTGGTACAGCCCGGGCTCCAGCCCTTCGACCCGGTTGACCACGAGGTACGTCTCGACCGAGTACAGCGCGCCGGCGGACGGCGCGGTCCGCAGCTGGTAGTCGCCCATGTCCTCGGCGATGCCCTGGGTAGACCAGAGCAACACGTTGAGCTCGTTGAGGGTGAGGTCCTTGTCGACGAACGCGCGCTTGGAGCGACGCTCCCCGAACACCTGCCAGATCGGCGGCGCCTCGGGGAAGTCCGGCGCGCCCAGCTCGATCCGGGCCAGCGCGTCGGGGTAGGTCAGGTACGTCTCGGGACGATTCTCACGGTCGTAGACGCGGTCCTTCCAGCCCTCCTCCATCTCGGCCGGGCTGTAGGACGTCGCGACCATGAACTCGTCGCAGATGCGCCGCCAGTCGGGGTGCATCGGATCTCCGTGGTGGGGTTGGTCAGGCTACTGAACAGGAACTGCGGACCCGCAGCATCGAATCCCAATTCATCCCCAGTCGAAGTCCATGGGGAACACCGATCTCTCGGTGACCGTCTCCTCCGGCTCCGTGAAGAAGCAGCTGCCGCGGCCGACCACCTCGGCGCCGCCGAAGTCGGGCGGGTTGACGGGGTTGTGCGTGACGTCGCCGTCGGGGTCGTACGGCTCGTACTTGTCCTGGACCCACTCGTAGACGTTGCCGGCCAGGTTGAAGACGCCCTCGGCCGACTGGCCGCCCTCGTAGTCGTCCACCGCCTCGACGTAGCCGGTGCCGGTGGACGGGATGTTCACCAGGTCGGGGTGGGGCGGGTCGTCGCCCCAGGGGTGGATCGGCTTGTCGGGGCCGGGGCCCGACGCGGCGCGCTCCCACTCGGCCTCCGTGCACAGGCGGGCGCCGATGTAGGAGCAGTAGGCCTGGGCCTGCCAGTAGTTCTTGGCGTTGACCGCGTGGTCGAAGCAGTTCTCCCACTCCGGGAAGCACTCGTCCGGCATGTGGTTGACCACCGTCTGCACGTCCCGCCCTTCGTGCTCCAGGCCATCGGGGGAGCAGACGCCGTCGTCGACGCAGTCCTCGTACCGACGCAGCGAGACCTCGTACTTGTCGATGCAGAAGGCGTCGAGCTGGACCTGGTGGGGCGGGCGCTCGTCCCCGGCCGGCCAGTAGGCGTCGGGCCGGTCCTCGTGCTCCGAGCCCATCGTGAACTCACCCGCGGGGATGAGCACCTGCTCGCAGAAGTCCCGGTCGCAGTTGTCGTGCGGGGCGCACGTGAGCTCGACGGGGGCGTCGTCGTCGTCCGGTTCGGGCGGGCAGCCGAGGAGCAGGGCCCCGACCAGGCAAAGACAGATTCGAATCCCTGGTCTCACAACAACCCTCCGGGTCGATTGATGCGAATGGTCCCACGCGCGAAAGCACCCCGAATGACGACCGTCAGAGGATCAGCCGATCGCCTCCCTTCGCTCCGGACGTTTGGGACACGAACCGTGCGGCTATCCTCCCGCCGCGTGCGCTCCCTGCTCCCGATCCTGCTGTCGTTCGCCCTGGCCGGCTGCGGGCCGCTGGACGACGACGACTCGGCCCCCCTGTGGGTCGACGACGACGATGACGACGACGACGCGCCGGAGTACGAGCCGGTCTGGACGAGCCTCTACCCGCTGTTCGAGTTCCGGTGCGCCTGCCACCAGCCGAACGAGAACAACAGGGGCGGCTTCACCGGGATGCAGGGCGAGCAGTCGGCCTACGACAACCTGGTCGACTTCCCGAGCAACGACGCTCCCTCGATCGACCGGATCGAGCCGGGCGATCCCGACGCCTCCTACGCCTGGCTGAAGATCAACGACCGCCAGCACGAGGTCGGCGGCGAGGGCGACCGCATGCCGCCGACGGGGAACGCGCTGCCGGATCGCCACAAGGGCGTGATCCTCGAGTGGATCGAAGCGGGGGCGCCGAGGGACTGAGTTGTCGTTGTAGAATATTGCCCACATCGGTCTGAATTCTCTACACACCCGTCCCTCCAAGACACCGGAATCGACGGACGCCTCCCTCATGGCCCCTGGCACGGGCCTTGCTCCTGGGACGACCATGCTCGGACGCATCCTCCCCCTCGCGGTCCTCCTCCTCGCGCCCGCGGCGCGCGCCCAGAGCCTGCCCGTGGACGATCCCGACGCCCTCGCGGAGGCCGCCGTCGCCGCCCACCCGTCGCTCGAGGCGCTTCGATGGCAGGCCGGCGCCTTCCGGGCGTCCGAGGAGTCGGCGCAGCTGTGGGCCGACCCGGTGGTCGCGGGGGAGCTGAGCAACCTGCCCGTGCTCACCCCGTGGCTCGGCAACCACGCCATGTCCGGCCTGCAGCTCAAGGTCCAGCAGCGCTTCCCCGCTCCCGGCGAGCCGGCGGCGCGCGCCGCCCGCGCCGACGCCAGCACCGAGGCCGCCCTGGACGAGGTGGATGCCGCCGCCAACGCGCTGCGCGGCGAGGTCCGGGCCGGCTACTGGCAGCTCGCCCTCGTGCGGCAGCTGCGGGACGTGACCTCGGCTCATGTCCGCGAGCTGGACGGCCTGCTGGAGGCGGTGCAGGCCCGCTACGAGGTCGGCGTCGCGTCCCAGCACGACCTGCTGCAGCTGCAGCTGCGCCGCGACCGGCTGGCCGAAGACCTGGCCGACTTCGACGCCCGCGAGGCGGCGCTGCTCGCCGCCCTCAACGGCGCCCTCGCCCGGGACCCGGCGACGGCCGTCGGCACCCCGAAGGTCAGCGACGTCGGCGCCCTGCCGCTGGACCCCGAGGCCCGGACGGCGACCCTGCAGGGACACCCCGCGATCGTCGCCGTCCGCGCCCGCGGCGACGTCGAGCGCAGCGCGGCGGCACGCGCCCGCATCGAGGCGCGGCCGGAGCCGACCGCGTGGCTGGGCTACCGGGTGCGCGCGCCGACCGCCGGGGGAGACGCCGGGGACAACTTCGTGACCGCCGGCGTCAGCGTCCCGCTCCCCATCGCGGCGTCGCGCCGCGGCTGGGCCGACGAGCAGGCCGCCCTCTCCCGCGCCCGGGCGTCCGACGAGATGGCCGACGGCCTGCTCCAGCGCCTCCAGGCGACCCTCGCCGCGGCGGAGGCGCGCTACGAGCGGGCGGCCCCCCCGGCCGGCGCCAACCCCGAAAAACAACGGCCCACGGCCCCCCCCCCCCACGAGTACCCCCTGTCCGCCTACCGGGTCGACCGGGCGCCCTTCGCCGACCTGATCCGGGCCGAGATCGCCCTGCTCGACGTCGAGCGCTCCCGCCTGCTCGCGGAGACCGAAGCGGCCGCCGCCCGGGCGGAGATCGAGACCCTCGTCCGGGCCGCCGACCGGCCCTCGGAGACCGCACCATGAGCCCCCTCCGCGCGCTCCTGCTCGCGCTCGCCGTCGGCCTGGCCGGCTGCCCCGCCGACGAGGCGGTCGAGCCCGAGCCCCACGGCGACCACTCCGACGAGCAGCTGTGGACCTGCGGCATGCACCCCGAGGTGGTGGAGGACGCCCCGGGCTCCTGCCCGATCTGCAAGATGGACCTGACCCCGATCAGCCGCGCCCGCGGCGAGACCGCCGTCATCATCGACCCCCTCGTGGTGCAGAACATGGGCGTCCGGGTCTCGGCCGTACGGAAGGGACCGATCTTCCGCCACGTCCGCAGCGTCGGCGAGATCGACGTGGCCGAGGACGAGGTGTCGGTCGTCAACCTGCGGTACTCGGGCTGGATCGAGAAGATCCACGTCGACGAGACCGGGGTCGAGGTCCGGCGCGGGCAGGGGCTGTTCGACATCTACAGCCCCGAGCTGCTCAGCGCCCAGGAGGAGCTCCTCCTCGCGCTGCGCACGGAGGGGGAAGACGGGGTGCGCACGAAGGCGGCGCGGACCCGGCTTCGGAACTGGGACGTACCCAGCTCGGTGATCGACAAGATCGTCGCCAAGCGCCAGACCCGCCGCACCATCACGGTGCGCGCACCCCGCGCCGGCTTCGTGCTCCACAAGAACGTCGTGGAGGGGGCCCGCGTCAACGCCGGCAGCGACCTGTACCGCATCGGCAACCTGCAGGAGATCTGGGTCAACACCGAGGTCTACGAGTCGGACGCGCCCTGGGTGCGGGTCGGCCAGAAGGCGGTGATGGAGCTCGGCTTCGCGGCCGGGGCACCCCTCGTCGGCGAGGTCTCCTACGTCTACCCGACGCTCAACCGGTCCAGCCGCACCCTGACCGTACGCCTCGAGTTCCCCAACCCGGGGCTCGCGCTCAAGCCGGGCATGTTCGCGACCGTCCGCATCGAGACCCGGCGCAAGGAGGACGCGCTCATCATCCCGACCGAGTCGATCATCCACTCGGGGGAGCGGCAGCTGGTCTTCGTCGCCGACGGGATCGGCCACTACACCCCCCGAGACATCGACACGGGGCTGGTCGGCGACCGCCACCTCACCGAGGTCATCGGCGGCCTGCGGGAGGGTGAGCAGGTCGTCATCTCCGGCCAGTTCCTGCTCGACTCCGAGAGCCAGCTGCAGGAAGCGGTCGAGAAGCTGCTCGAGGCGCGGCTGCAGGCGGCGTCGGGTCAGCCGGCCCCCGACCACGAGGGGCACGACCACGAAGCCGGCGGGCCGTGGACCTGCCCGATGCACCCCGAGATCGTCGAGGACGCGTTCTCCACCTGCCCGATCTGCGGCATGGACCTGGTCGAGCAGGCGCCATGATCGAGCGGGTCATCGCCTGGAGCGTGCACAACCGACTGCTCGTCGGGGTCTGCGCGGTGCTGCTCCTGGTCGCGGGCGGCTGGGCGGTCCTCACCACCCCGGTCGACGCGGTGCCCGACCTGAGCGACGTGCAGGTCATCGTCTACACCGAGTTCGGCGGCCAGGCGCCCCAGGTGGTCGAGGACCAGGTCACCTACCCGCTGACCACCGCGATGCTGTCGGTGCCCCACGCCAAGACGGTGCGCGGCTACAGCTTCTTCGGCTTCTCGATGGTCTACGTGATCTTCGAGGACGGGACCGACCTGTACTGGGCCCGCAGCCGGGTGCTCGAGTATCTCAACGTCGTGCAGGGCCGTCTGCCGGCGGGGGTCACCCCCCAGCTGGGGCCGGACGCGACGGGCGTCGGCTGGGTCTACGAGTACACCCTGAGCGACTTCGGCCCGCGGGCCCAGGTGATCCGCAGCAAGCTCGACGTCAACCGCGACGGGGTGGTCGACGCGGCCGAGCTCCCCAAGACGCGCAGCACGATCAAGGTCCCGCTGCGGGAGAGGGACGACGAAGGCAACCCCATGTGGGAGCGCCACCCGGCCTACAGCCCCGCGCAGATCGCGGAGCTCTTCGCGGACCCGCCCGCCGCCCTCGCCCCGTCCGGGACCGCCGCCGAGCGCCGCTTCGCGGAGGACAGCGCCCACTACCTCCTCGAGTGCTTCGACGCCGATCGCAACGGCGGCCTCGGCCCCGACGAGCTGCTCCGCGCGGCCAACTTCGGGGGGCTGGACCTGGCCGAGCTGCGCTCGCTGCAGGACTGGTTCCTGCGCTACGAGCTGATGGCCCTGCAGGGGGTCGCCGAGGTGGCCTCCGTCGGCGGGTTCGTGCGTCAGTACCAGGTCGAGGTCGACCCCGAGCGGCTGCGCGCGTTCGGCATCCCCCTGGGGCAGGTCCGGCGGGCGATCCAGCGGAGCAACCTGGACGTCGGCGGCCGCCTGATCGAGATGGGCGAGACCGAGTTCATGGTCCGCGGCAAGGGCTACATCGAGTCGGTGGACGACCTCGCAGGCATCCCCGTCGGCGTCGACATGGAGACGCACACGCCGATCCTGCTCGACCAGGTGGCGCGGGTGCAGATCGGCCCCGAGATCCGGCGCGGGCTGGTCGAGATGAACGGCCAGGGAGAGGTCGTCACCGGCATCGTGGTGATGCGCTACGGCAGCAACGCCCTGGCGGTCATCGACCGCGTCGAGGAGCGGCTGGAGGAGCTCAAGCCGGGGCTCCCCGAGGGCGTCGAGGTGCACGTCTCGTACGACCGCAGCGGCTTGATCCGGCGCGCCATCGACGTGCTCGCCCACAAGCTGACCGAGGAGCTCATCGCGGTCTCGCTGATCTGCCTGCTGTTCCTGTTCCACCTCCGCAGCTCGCTGGTCGCGATCTTCACGCTGCCGGCGGGGATCCTGGCGTCGTTCCTGCTGATGCGGCTGATCGGCCTGAACGCCAACATCATGAGCCTGGGCGGCATCGCCATCGCCATCGGCGTGATGATCGACGCGGCGATCGTGCTGGTGGAGAACCTGCACAAGCACAAGGAGCGGAGCCCGGACGCCGAGCACGTCGACGTCGTCATCCGGTCGGCCCAGGAGGTCGGCCCGGCGCTCTTCTACTCCCTGTTGATCGTCACGGTCAGCTTCCTGCCGGTGTTCACGCTGCAGGCCCAGGAGGGACGGCTGTTTCGACCGCTGGCGTTCACCAAGACGTTCGCGATGGGGGCCAGCGCGTTCGTGTCGATCACCGTGGTGCCGGTGCTGCTGTACTGGTTCGTCCGGGGGCGCACGCCCAAGGAGAGCAGCAACCCGATCTCGCGGCTGCTGATCTGGACCTACCGCCCGGTCATCCGCGGCGTGCTGCGGGCGCCCCGGACGGTGATCTTCGTCGCGGTGCTGATCGGCGCCGCCGCGGTGTGGCCCTTCAGCCAGCTCGGCGAGGAGTTCATGCCGCCGCTCAACGAGGGCGACCTGCTGTACATGCCGACCACGCCCCCGGGGATCTCCATCACCAAGGCGCGCGAGCTGCTGCAGCAGACCGACCGGATCATCGCCAGCCACCCCCAGGTGGAGCACGTGCTGGGCAAGATCGGCCGGGCCGAGACGGCCACCGACCCGGCGCCGCTGTCCA
>CAYQEG010000142.1:0-21472 GCA_964416435.1 uncultured Rickettsiales bacterium | reverse complement strand
CCTCCCCGCCGCCGTCAACCCCGGCCGCGCCTGAGCCTCCCCCTCCGCCGCCGCCTGCCCCGGTCGCCGAGCCCGCCCGTCGCTCGCGGAGCTTCCCCGACGAGGAGCCCCCCGAGTTCATCGTCGAGCTGGGGAGCGAGACCGGTGAGTGGGAGGTCGACATGGCCCCTCCCGAGCCGGAGCTGCCGCCGCTGGAGACGATCGAGCACAAGGTGCCGAGCCTGCCCGGCGGGCCGTCGTCCCTGTTGAACGCCCGGGGGCTGGGTCAGACCGCGATGATGCTGCTCGTGCTCATCGACGGTCGAACCTCCATCGCCGGGCTGAGGGCGCTGGCGCCCCCCGGGGTCGACGAGGACCAGCTCGGCGCGATCCTGCGCGAGGCGATGGCCCAGGGCCTGGTCGAGCTGAACTGACGAACTCACTATTGTGAGGGGCCGCTTAGAGCGCCCGCAGCGCGGCCGCCCGGCGGGGGTGGTCGGCGAGGATCTCGACGCCGATCTCGACCACCTGGGAGAGGTCGGCGGTGACCAGGCGGGAGCCGCCGGACAGGGCCCGGGCCGCGGCCGACAGCTCGACGTCGCACCGGGGCAGGTCGCCGGTGGCCGCCGCGCAGACCGCTCGGCCGGCGCGCACCAGCCCGACCAGCTCGTCCCGGCCGCGCCCCTCCAGCTCCTCCAGGCACCGGTCCAGGTGGCCCCGGGCGTCGCCCCAGTCCCGGCGGCCGAGCGTCAGCATCGCCACGTTGATCCGAGGCCACACCGCCTCCCCGCTTCCGATCGCCTCGGCCAGCTCGAGCGCCGCTCGGAAGCCCGCCTCCGCCTCGTCGAGCCGCCCCGCGGTCCGGTCCACCACCGCGACCGAGTTGCGGAGCATCGCGACCCCCAGCCGGTGGCCGATGAGCTCCGCCGCCGGCAGCGCGCGTCCGTACCAGGCGAGCGCCCGCTCCGGGTCCCCGCGTCGGCTCGCGAGGATGCCCAGCCAGCCGTACGCGTCGGCCAGGCCTCGCTGGTCCCCGGCGTCGTCGAACGCCTCGATGGCGGCGGTGAACCGCTCCTCCGCCTCGTCGACGTCGCCGCGGTGCGCCGCCGCGATGCCCAGGCCGATGTGGCAGCGGCCGACCCCCTCCGCGTGGCCAGCCTCCGCGTACTGGGGGAGCGCCTCGGCGTACAGCCCCTCGGCCAGGTCCCGCTCCCCCAGCTGCCACAGCGCGAACGCCAGGGTGCGGGCCGCCTCGGGGGCCACGTCGTCCCAGCCCTCCCGGCGGGCGTCGGTCAGGGTGCGGCCGGCGATCAGCCGCACCCGCTCGAAGTCCGTCGCGTGCCCCGCGACCCGCGCCCGGAGCACGTCGGCCGCCGCCCAGCGTCGATCCCGCCTCCCCACGCCCAGCGCCGCCAGCGCCCCCTGCCGTCGATCCAGCAGCCGCAGAGCGGCGTCCGGCTCGGACCGGACGCGCCGCTCCTTCGCCGCCTCGAGCAGGCTCGGCAGCGCCTCCTCGCGATCCCCCGCCGCGAGCTGGTGCTCCGCCATCCGCTCCGCCAGGCCGGGGGTCCCGGCGGGGTGCAGCTCGCGGAGGGCGCGGGTGCACAGGCGGTGCTGCCGGGGCGCCCGGCCGGCCTGGGCGGCGGATCGCCGCAGGCTCTCCACCAGGGGGCGATGGGGGAAGGCGAAGCCCGCGTCGGTCGGCTCCAGCAGCCCTCGGGCGAGGAGCGAGTCGACCAGGCCGCGCGGGAGCGGCAGGGCACCGATCCGACACGCCTCGGTCCACTCGTCGGCGTCGACCTGGGCGCCGAGCGTGGCCCCCAGCTCCAGCGCCTCGCGGCAGCCGTCCGGCCAGTCGGCGAGCACCTCGTCGGCGCGGGCGGCGAGCACCCGGTGCAGCGTGCCGGGCAGCTGCAGCTCGGCCCCCTCGGTGAGCTCGAAGCCGTCGGACGTCGGCTCCAGGACGCCGCGCTGCGCCAGGTCGCCGACCACCTGGACCGCGAACAGCGGGATGCCGCCGCTCCGGTCGCCCACCCGCCCCGCGAGCCCCTGCTCCAGGCCGAGCAGGTCCCGGACCAGGCGACCCATCGCAGCCTCGGGGAGCGGACCCACCAGCAGCACCCGGCAAGGCTCCGCCAACGCCTCGTCCGCCGGGCTGTCGGTGCGCGTGGTGAGCAGGAGCAGGAGCGGACAGTCGGCCGGCGCCTCCTCCATCAGCCGCTGCACGAAGGCGACGGTGTCCCCGGGCTGCTCGACCGCGTCGAGCCAGACGACCAGCGGTCGGTCCCCGGCCTCCCGCGCGAGCTGGCGGGTCACGAGGCCGTGACGCTCCGCCGCCGACGCGAAGCGCACGGAGGGCGCCCCTTCGCGGATCTCGTCCGGGGTGGCGGGCTGCACCAACTCGGTGAGCGCGGCGACCTCCCAGGGGTCGGCAGCGTCCTGCCGGTCCAGCCGCTCGCGCAGGCGATCCACCACGTCGGACCGCTTCATCCCGGCGGCCCGGAAGCGGGCCGCGAGCATCGGCCCCAGCCCGGCGAACGGGCTGCCGGGCCGACCGTGGGCGGCGAGCACCTGGTCGGCGACGCCCTCCTCGTGGGCTCGCTGGCAGAGCCACTCCGCCAGCCGGCTCTTGCCCACGCCGGCGGGGCCGCTGAGGAGCACCGCCCGGGGCCGTCGCTCCTCGGCGACCCCGAGCAGCTCGCCCCACAGCGCGTCCTGCTCCGCCTCGCGACCGACGACGGGGAGCCGGCGCACCCCGAACAGCCCCAGGCCGACGCCCGCCAGCGGGGTCCCCATGTCCGCCTCGGGGTCGGGCCGCCAGTCGGTCGGACGGGGAGGACGGGGAGCTCGCGGGGGCGCCGCGTCGCTCGGATCGCCGGGGAGGGAGCGGAGCGCCTCGGCGGCGTCGGCGGCGTGCCGGTAGCGGTCCGTCGGCTCCTTGCGGAGCATGCGCAGCAGCCAGGCCTCGAACCCCTGCGGGAGGGGCATCGCCGGCCGCAGCGGCGGCGGCTCGGCATAGAGCTGCCGGTGAGCGATGCCGGTGGGGGAGGTCGCCTCGAAGGGGACCCGCCCGCTGACGAGGCGCCAGGCCAGGCAGCCCAGGCCGTACAGGTCGGTCCTCGGCCCCTGGTCTCTCGCGCGTCCCCGGATCTGTTCGGGCGCCATGTAGCGCAGCGTGCCGATGGCGCCGCCGTCGTCCGACTCCTCGTCCTCCGAGCCGACGACGTGGGCGATGCCCCAGTCGGTCAGGCGGAGGCCCGGTCGGCCGTCGTCGGGGCCAGGGAGGAGCACGTTGCCCGGCTTGAGGTCGCGGTGCACGACACCGCGGGCGTGGGCGTGAGCCAGCGCGGCGAGCACCTCCAGGAGCGCTCCCCTCAGGGTCGTCCACGTCTTCGGCGGCCGGGTGCCCAGGGTGCCGCCCGCGACCCGCTCCATGACGAGGTAGGGGCTGGCCGCGACGAGCTGCCCGTAGGAGAGCCGCTCCGCCTCCCCGCTGACCTCCCCGAGGTCGAACACCCGGACCACGCCGGGGTGCTTGAGGCGGGCGACGGCTCGGACCTCCGCCTGCAGGGCCCGGCGGGCGCGCGGCTGGCGCATGGCGGCGGCGGTGATGACCTTGACGGCGACGGGGGTGTGCGACGGCCCGTGCACTCCGCTCCAGACCTGTCCGTAGCCCCCTCGGCCGATCACCTCGACCAGCTCGAAGGGACCGAGCCGGATCATCCGCCGGGGTGGAGCAGCGCGGGCGGCGTGTACAGGTGGAGCGTGTCGTCGGGGCCGGAGCCCGACGCGCCGCCGATGAAGAGCACCCGGCCGTCCGGGAACGGGACCGCCGCGATGCCCGGCCCGCCGGGAGACATCGAGCCGCCGGTGAACGCCTCGAAGACGTCTTCGTCGGGCAGGTAGACCTCGCAGCTGCCCAGCGCCGCCCCCGTGTCGTCCTCACCCGCGCACACCAGCACCCGCTCGTCGGGCAGCAGCACGGAGACGTGGCGCTGGCGCTCGACGAGCATCGCGCCCTCGGTCTCGGCCAGGGAGCGGAACACCGGGTCGAACACCTCCGCCGTGTTGGTCGGGTCCCCCTGGTCCGCCTCGCCGACGCTCGAATCGCCGGTCGCGCCCCCCGTGAACAGCACCCGGCCGTCGGACAGGCGGGTCGCCTGGTGTCGCATCCGGGGCACCGCGAGGGCGATGCCGTCCAGCGTGTCGATGCTGCCCGCCTCCTCGCCGCCGTCCCACAGGTACAGGTCCCCGCGGGGCCCGCCCCCGGCGGTGACGCCGCCCGACGCGAGGAAGAGCGGGTTGTCCGGGGAGCTGAGGTCCGTGACGGCGTGCTGCTCGCGGATGGGCGCCTCGGGGCCGCGGGCGTCGTCGCCGTTGAGCGGGTTGATGAGCCAGATGTCCTCGGCGTACTGGCCCGCCGCGTTGAAGCCGCCGAGCAGCGCGATGCGGTCCCCGGCCCAGACCGCCCGGTGCTCCATGTGCTCGCGGGTCAGCTCGTCCGCCTCGCGGTCGACCTCGCCGGTCTCCGGGTCGATGGTCGACACGAAGCCGTTGCCGTCCTGCCAGGCGCCGGCCATGTGGTCCTGGCCGCTGCCCTGGGTGCCGCCGATGACCGCGACCCGGCCGGCCCAGGGACCGCCGACGCTGCGGGGGACCCAGATCGCCTGGTGCCCGATGAGGGGGAGGTCCGCCCCCGGGACGCCGCCGAAGGGGTCGTCGGCGCTCCAGCCGACGAACTCGACCGGCTCGATGGTGACGTCCGCGTTGTCCCCGCCGCCGACCACGACGACCCGGTCGCCGGTGGTGAGCACCGCCTTGGCGAACGTGCGCGCATCGCTCAGCCCGGTCGGGACGCGGGCCAACTCCCCCGTCGCGCCGACGAACACGGCGGCCTCGGCGCCGTCGGCGATCTCCAGCGCCAGGCTGCGGCCGAGCGCGATGGCCGTGCCGCCGGAGTCCAGGACGGTCACCTCGATGAACACGTCCACGCCTTCGCGCAGCCCCTCGAGTCGCTGCTCCCCGGACAGCGGGTCGACCTCGCCGGAGACCGGGTCCCCGTCGGGGTAGATGACGTCCACGCGGATCGTCGCCGCGGCGGCGAGCGGGTCCTGAGCCTCGTCGACCAGCAGCGTCAGGAACGTCTCGAACCCGGTCGACGGGGTGCAGCCGGTCGCGAGCAGCGAAGCCAGCAGGGCGAGGGGGAGCGTCCGCACGCCGCGGATTCTACGCGGTTGGCTTCGCCTTCGCCTTCGACTTGCGCTTGCGAGGACGCGCCGCCCGGTCGAGGCGGGCCGCCAGCCGTCGGGCGAGGTCGCCGTACAGCTCGGTGGTGGTGGGGTGGGGGTGGATCGCCCGGGCGACCTGGTCCAGGGTGAGGCCGCAGGTGACCATCAGCACGCCTTCGCCGACGAGGTCGGAGGCGTGGTCGGCCAGGAGGTGCACGCCGACGATGCGGCGGCTCCTCTTGTCCGCGACCAGCTTGACCAGGCCGTGCTCCTCGCCGTGGATCCGAGCCTGGGCGTCCAGTGCGAGCGGGACCTTGATCTCCGCCGCGTCGAAGCCCCGCTCCTTCGCCTGGGCGAGGGACAGGCCGACGAACGCGGCCTGGGGACGGGTGAAGATGACGCCGCAGTCCTCGTCCGCGTTGTACGTGCGGTCCTCGCCCAGGATGGTCGCGGCGGCGACGCGTCCCTGCTGCGCGGCGGTGTGGGCGAGCATCAGCCCGCCGACCACGTCGCCGACGGCGAAGACGTGGGGCGCGGACGTGCGGCCCCGCAGGTCGACCGCGATGGCGCCCCGCTCGGCGAGGTCCACGCCGACGGCCTCCAGCCCCAGGCCGGACGTGTCGGGACGCTTTCCCGTCGCGAGCAGCACGCGGTCGCACGCCGTGGTGTGCTCGCCACCGTCCGCGTCGCTCCAGGCGACGGTCATGTGGCCGGCGTCGCCCGCGACGTCCGCGATGCGCACGCCGGTGTGCACCGACAGGCGGGCGTCGTCGGCCATCGCGGCGGCGAGGGCCTTGGCGACCTCCGGTTCGACCTCCGCGAGGATCCGGTCCTGGGCCTCCAGGAGCGTGGTGTCGGCGCCGAAGTCGGCGAACATCTGGGCCATCTCGGCGCCGATCGCGCCGGCCCCGATGATCGCCAGGGACGTCGGCCGCTGGTCCAGGCTCCAGACGGTGTCGGACGTCAGGGCGGCGCCCCGCTCCAGGGCGTCGTGGGCGCCGGGGATGGGGGGGACCCACGGCGGCGCGCCGGTGGCGATGACGGCGCAGCCGAAGCTGAGCTCGGTCGCGTCGCCTCCCTCGGCGGTCCGGACGTGCGGGTCGTCGCTGTTGTGGCCGGTGTCCACCCGGAGGGTGTGGGGCCCCGTGAACGTGCCCCGACCCTGGACCCAGGTCACCTTGAGCGCCTTGTCGGTCTGCAGCGCCAGGCGGCCGCGCTCCTCCAGGATCGACCGGCGCTCCGCCTCCAGCGCCGCCCAGTGCAGCGTCGGCGCTTCGGTGCCGCCGATGCCCAGGCGCCCGTCGTCGGCCCGGTCGCGCATGCGGTCGGCCGCCACGCGCCACGCCTTGGACGGGATGCAGCCGCGCCACAGGCACTCGCCGCCGGGCAGCGCCGAGTCGTTGACGAGCGCCACCTTCAGGCCGTGCTGGCTGAGGTCCCGGGCGCAGTCTTCGCCGCCGGGGCCGCCGCCGACCACGACGACGTCGTAGTCCCAGTCACCCTCGGGGATGGCCGGGCCCGCCGGGGCGAGCCAGGAGCCGGGGTTCTGCAGCAGGTCGCGCAGGGTGTTCAGCCAGGCCGCCGCGTCGGCGCCGTTGACGACCCGGTGGTCCGACGTCAGGCAGAGCGGCACCAGGCCGTCCTCCCGCGCCGTCGAGATCGCCAGGATCGCGGACGTGCCGACCGTCGGGATGGCGTCGAAGTGCTGCACTCCGAGCATGCCCATGTTGCTGACGGTGAACGTCGGGTGCTCCCAGTCCGCCGGCGTGAGCCGCCGGCTCCGGGCCCGCCCCACGAGGTCCTTCCAGTCGGCCCCGAGGTCCGACAGCGGACGTCGCGCGACGTCCCGGATGACGGGGACCACGAGGCCTCCGTCGGCCGCGACCGCGATGCCGACGTCGACGGCGTCCCGCTCGGTGACGAGGCCCGGTCCGGACCAGGCGGAGTTCACCTTCGGGTGCTTGCCGATGGCCAGGGCGCAGGCCCGGGCGATCGCCACGGTGGTCGACACGCCGGACGCCCTGGCGGCCCGCTTCACCGCGTCGAACCGCGCGTGCACGGTCACCCGGAACGTCGGCATGGACAGCGCCGCGGCCATCGCCTTGGCCGTCGCCGCCTCGATGGGCGTCATCTTCCGCTCGGTCCCCGGGAGGTCCAGCGCCTCTTGCGCGGCCGGGCTGGCCGTCGCCGGTCCCGGCGACCGGAGCGCCGCCGAAGCGACGTCCGCCCCGACCCGAACCCCGCCCGGTCCGCTCCCGGCGATGGCCTCCAGGTCCAACCCGAGCTGCCCCGCGAGCTTGCGTGCCCACGGGCTGGCCGCGCCCGCCGAAGGCCGGCCCACCGGAGCACCCCCCGCTGCAGCGGCTGAAGGCGCGGAGGCGCCGAGGCTCTCCCCGCGGCTTTGCGCCGCTGCGTGAGGACCCTCCTCCTCGACCACGTCGGCCGACGGCTCGTCGGCGGGAGCGGCTTCCACCTCCGCCACCCCACCCTCGACCTGGTCCTCGCTCTCGACCACGAACGCGATCGCCGACCCCACCGGCACGGTCGCCCCGACGGGAGCGAGCGGGCCGCTGAGGTAGCCCTCGGCGAACACCTCGATGTCCATGACGGCCTTGTCGGTCTCGATCGTCGCGACGACGTCGCCCCGCTCGACCTTGCTGCCGATCTCCATCTCGAACGAGGTGAGGATCCCCTCGGTCATCGTTGCCGAGAGGGCGGGCACCTTGACGGGCGTCTTGTCCGACATGTCAGGCCCCCTTCCCGAACATCTCCAGGACCGCGTCGACGACCCACTCGGTCGACGGGATGGCCGCGTGCTCCAGCGCCGCGTTGTAGGGCACCGGCACGTCCAGCGCGCTGACCCGGACGGGGGCGGCGTCCAGCTCGAAGAAGCACTCCTCGTTGAGGATCGCCATCACCTCGCTGCCGACGCCGACCGGGGCCTCGGCCTCCTCGGAGATCAGCGCGCGGTGGGTCTTGGTGACCGACCGGGCGATGCCCTCGCGGTCCAGCGGCTTGAGGCTGAAGAGGTCGATGACCTCGCAGTCGATCCCGTGCTTGCGAGCCAGGATCTTCGCCGCCTCCAGGTTCCACCAGGTCGAGATGTTGTAGCCGAACAGCGTGACGTCCTTGCCTTCGCGGGCGACGCGGGAGCCCTCCAGGGGGTGGAAGTACTCGCCGTCGGGCACCTCGCCGCGCAGGCCGTACATGCGCTCGTGCTCGTTGATGAAGACCGGGTCGTCGCAGCGGACCGCGGACTTGAGCAGGCCGTACGCCTGCTTCGGCGTCGACGGCGTCACGACGCGCAGGCCGGCGACCCCCATGAACACCTTCTCCATGCGCGCGCTGTGCTGGGCGCCGAGCTGGTGGGCGGTGCCGCCGGGGCTCCGCATCACGATCGGCGCGGTCAGCTGGCCGCCGCTCATGTAGCGGACCTTGGCGGCGGTGTTCATCAGCTGGTCCATCGCCAGCCAGGCGAAGTTGACCGACATGATCTCGACGATCGGCCGCATGCCGAGGAAGGAGGCGCCGATGGCGATGCCGGTGAACGAGCCCTCGGAGATCGGCGTGTCGATGACGCGCTTCTCGCCGTACTTCGTCCACAGGCCGAGGGTCGCCTTGTAGGTGCCGCCCGCCTTGCCGACGTCCTCGCCCATGACGATGACGCCGTCATCGTTGGCGAGCTCTTCGTCGTGCGCTCGCTGCAGGGCCTCCCAGAGGTGGAGCTGAGCCATCAGATCGACCCTCCCCGGACCCACGGGTCGTGCTCGGCGTAGACGTAGCTGGTGACGTCGGTGACGTCGGGCTCGGCGCTGTTCTCGGCGAAGGCGACGGAGACGTCCTCGACCAGCTTGATGGCGCCGCGGTCGATCTGCTTGTAGTCGGCCTTCGTCATCTTGCCTTCGGCGATCAGGCGGTCGCGCAGGATCCGGATCGGGTCCCGCTTCTTCCACTCGGCCTCTTCTTCCTTGGTCCGGTACTTGCCGCCGTCGGACATGGAGTGGCCACGGAAGCGGTAGGTCTTCAGCTCCAGGAAGTAGGGGCGGCGGTTGTTCCGAACGTGGTCGACGGCGACCTTCGCGGCGTCGTAGACCGCCTCGACGTCCTGCCCGTCGGCCATCGCGGCGGGGATGTCGTAGCCGGCGACCCGCTCGTACTGGTCGTGCACGGCGGTGGACCGCTCCAGCGCGGTGCCGATGCCGTACAGGTTGTTCTCGCAGACGAAGAGCACCGGCAGCTCCCACACCGACGCCATGTTCATCGTCTCGTGGAAGGTCCCCTGGTTGTTGGCGGCGTCGCCCAGGAAGCAGATCGAGATCGTGTCGTCGTGTCCCTGCTGCTTGAGCGCCAGGGCCATGCCCGCGGCGAGCGGGAACGGGCCGCCGACGATCGCGTAGCCGCCCATGAAGCGGTGGGCGACGTCGAAGATGTGCATCGACCCGCCGAACCCACGGGAGCAGCCGGTCGCCTTGCCGTACAGCTCCGCCATGACCGCCTTGGGGTCGACCCCGCAGGCGATGGCGTGGATGTGGTCGCGGTAGCCGGTGATGACGTAGTCGTGGCCCGGCCGGGCCGCCGCCATCACGCCGTACGCGCAGGCCTCCTGGCCGGGGTACAGGTGGAGGAAGCCGCCGATCTTGCGCTCGACATAGGCCTCGTAGCAGCGCTCCTCGAAGCGTCGCGCGTAGACCATGTCCTGCAGCAGGCGGTGCCTGAGCTTGTCGTCCATGAAGCCCTCTCGATGAACCGTCGGAGGCGGGAGGGTAGCGCCAGGTTCGCCGGGTTTGTACCTTCCGCCGCTCGATGTCGCCCATTCGCGCCACCACGATCGAAGGGGAGGGGCCCCATACAGCGTTCGTGCTGCACGGGATCCTCGCCAACCGCAAGAACTGGCGGCTGTACTGCCGCCGGCTGGCGCAGGCGCTGCCGGGCTGGCGGTTCGTGCTGGTCGACCTGCGGGGACACGGCGAGAGTCACGGCTACCCCGCCCCCCACACCCTGGCCGCGTGCGCGCGGGACCTGGTCGACCTGGCGGAAGAGTTCGGCGTCTGGCCGGACGTCGTCATCGGTCACAGCTTCGGCGGCAAGGTCGCCCTCGCGTACGCGGACCGCCGGCCCCCCGGCCTGCGTCGCACCTTCGTCCTGGACAGCTACCCCGGCGCCCTCGATGGCGAGCCGGGGGACGATCACCAGGTGATCTGGACGCTGGCCGCCCTGGGGCAGGTGACGATGCCCCAGCCGACCCGGCGGGCGGTCCAGGAGCGGCTGATCGCCCTCGGGATGCCGCTGCCGGCGGCGCAATGGTTGACCACGAGCCTGCGTCCCGCGGGCGAGGGCGTCACCTGGGCGTTCGACCTCGACGTGGTGCGGCCGCTCATCGCCGACTACTGGGCCACCGACCTGTGGCCGGTGATGGACGACGTCGAGGTGGTGCACATCCGGGGCGGTCGGTCGGACCGGTTCAGCGATCCGGCTGTCTGCGCCCGGCTCGACGCGCTCCGCGGGCTGGTCCTTCCGAAGGCGGGGCACTGGCTGCACGTCGACGACCCCGCCGGGCTGAGGCGGCTGCTGCTGGAGTGCTGGCCGACCTGAGGGTCGGCCGACCGTCCACTGGACCGTTCAGGACCGTCGAGTCGGCCCGGGCGCTGAGCACAGTCGAGTGATTCCAGCTGGTTACGCGCTGGCACGGGGCTTGCTAGACCAGGAGCCAGAGGTCGGCCCCCGCCGACCGGGAGGCTCGCACCATGACCCGCATCCCCGACTCCTACGGCTTCTTCTACTCCCTCGCCGCCTCGATCTTCGGCGTCGGCTTCTACGCGCTGCAGGCGCTCTCCCTGGCCCTCCGGAGCCGGCGGTGAGGCGAGCGCTCATCACCGGCGCGAGCGGCCACCTCGGCGCGAACCTCGTCCGTGAGCTGCTCGACGACGGGTGGGAGGTGGTGCCGTTCGTGCGGGTGACGTCGCGGCTGGCCGGCCTGGACGGCCTGGACGTCCGGGTGCGGTACGGGGACGTGCTCGACCGCGCGAGCCTGGACGAGGCGATGGCGGGCTGCGACGTCGTCTTCCACGCCGCCGCGGTCTATCGCGTCTGGGCCCGGGATCCCGACGAGATCCTGGTGCCCGCGCTGCAGGGCACCCGCAACGTGATCGAGGCGGCCGCGGCGGCTGGTGTGACCCGGGTGGTCCACACCAGCTCGTGCAACACGGTCGGGTTCTCCACGGACGTCGACCGCCCCCGCACGGAGGCCGACTTCAACGACGACCCCCACATGCCCTACACCCGGGCCAAGGTGGAGAGCGAGCGGCTGGCGCTGCGCCTGGGCCGGACCCTCGACATCGACGTCGTCGTGCTCTGTCCGACGGGCATCCTCGGCCCCCACGACCATCGGATCACCCCGACCACCGCCTTCGCGCGGGACATCTTGAGCGGCGGGCCGGTGCTCCCCGGCGGCCAGAACCTGGTCCACGTTCGGGACGTCGCCCGAGCCCACGTGCTCGCCGTCGACCGCGGCGCGGCGGGGGAGCGCTACCTCGTCGGCGGCCGCAACGTGCCCGCGGACGAGCTGGTGTCGGTCGTCCACGACCTCACCGGGCGCCGCCCGAGCGTGCTGCGTGGGCCCTTCTGGCTGTTCCTCGTGGTGGGGTGGGTGATGGAGCGGGTCGCTCGGCTGCGCGGCACCCAGCCGCCCCTGACGGCGGATCTCGTCCGCGACGCCCACGGCCGCAGCGCGGTCTTCGACACGTCGAAGGCGGCGGCCGAGCTCGGCTTCGAGGCCCGCGGGCCCCGCGACATCATCGAGGACACGCTGCGCTGGCTGGAGACCTCCGGTCAGCTCGGGACGGCGTGACCGGCCTCGGTATGCTCGCCGTCGCCCCGATGGACGATGGCCTCCCCAACATCGACCGGTTCCGCATCGTCCGACAGCTCGGGCGAGGCGGGATGGGCATCGTCTACGAGGCGGTCGACACGAGCAGCGGCGAGACCGTCGCCCTCAAGACGCTCCAGGAGGAGGGCGGCCTCAACCTGATGCTGCTCAAGAACGAGTTCCGGGCCCTGGCCGACCTGAGCCACCCGAACCTCGCCGCCCTCCACGAGCTGCACTTCGAGCAGGGCACCGCGTTCCTGACGATGGAGCTGATCGAAGGCCGGGACTTCATCTCGAGCCTGCGCGGGGCCGGGCATCCGCCCGCCGCGAGCTGGCTCGACGGGCAGACCCGGAGCCTGGGCCTGCGCCCCGACGACACCCTGCCCGTAGCGCAGTCGCCGGAGGTGCCGGCGCCGGAGGCCCGGCCGCTGCCCGGGGAGGCGTACGAGGGGCTGCGGGCCTCCCTCGGTCAGGTCGCCGAAGGGCTGGCCGCGCTGCACGCATCCCGACGGCTCCACCGGGACGTCAAGCCCACCAACGTGCTGGTGACCGACGCCGGACGCGCCGTCGTGCTGGACTTCGGGCTGGTCACCGAGCTCGCAGGCGCCGCCGGGGCCGCGGGCAGCGGCGACGGCATCGCCGGGAGCGTGCCCTACATGTCGCCCGAGCAGGCGGCGGCCTCCGAACTGACCCCCGCGTCCGACTGGTACGCGTTCGGGGCGATGCTCTACGAGGCGCTGGTCGGCCACCCCCCGTTCACCGGCCCGGTGGCCGCGGTGTTGGCGGCCAAGCAGACGTCGCGGCCCATCCCGCCGAGCGACCTCGTCGACGACGTGCCCCTGGACCTGGAGGCGCTGTGCCTCGGCTTGCTGGAGCGTGACCCGGCGCGGCGGCCCTCGGGCGCGGACGTGCTCGCCCGGCTCGGTCGGGGGGACGCGGCGAAGCGACTGCGAGAGTCGACCCGCGGGGCGCAGCCGCTGATCGGTCGCGCGGACGAGCTCGCGTTGCTCGGCGCGTCCCTGGCCGACGTCCGCTCCGGTCGCCCCGCGATCGTGCACGTGCGGGGTCGCTCGGGCATGGGCAAGTCGACCCTCTGTCACGCGTTCCTGGACGGGGTGAGCGACGCGCTGGTCCTGCGGGCGCGCTGCTTCGAGCGCGACTCCGTGCCGTTCAAGGCGCTCGACCCGCTCGTCGACCAGCTCGCGCGTTGGCTCGTGACGCTGCCGACCGCCCACGTGACCGCCATCCTGCCCCGCTACGTGCGCGCGCTGGCCCGGCTCTTCCCGGTGCTGCGCCAGGTCGCGGCGGTCGAGGAGAGCGACCAGCGAACCGCCCCCGCCCCCGACCCTCGCGAAGAGCGACGCCGGGCGTTCGGCGCGCTGCGGGAGCTGCTGGCGCGGGTGTCGGAGCGGGAGACCGTGGTCGTGCTGCTGGACGACCTCCAGTGGGGGGACCACGACAGCGGTGAGCTCCTGCACGAGCTGATCCGGCCGCCGGACCCGCCGTCGATGCTGCTCGTCGCAAGCTTCCGGATCGAGAACGAGGAGGCGTCGCCGCTGCTGCGGTCGATGCGCGAGGACGTCGCTGCGCTCGGCGTGCGCACCGTCGACGTCGAGCCGCTCGGGGGCGAGCAGGCGACGGAGCTCGCCCGCCAGATCCTCCGGTCGAAGGGCCTCGCGGGGGGCGAGCTCGACGCGGCCGCCCGGCAGGTCGCCGAAGAAGGAGCCGGCAGCCCCTTCTTCCTCACCGAGTTGGCGTGGTGGGGCGCCGGGAGCGGCGCCCGCCTCGACGGCCTCGTGCGGGAGCGCGCGGCCGACCTGCCGCCGGTCGCGCACGGTCTCCTGCGTGCCATCGCGCTGGCCGCGGTGCCGATCCCGCGTCGGATCGCCCTGGCCGCCGCCGGGGTGCGGGAGCGGGGCACCGAGTCGATGACGCTGCTCGAGAACGCGCGCTTCGTCCGCGGCGAGGGGCCCGCGCTGGATGACCGCGTCGAGTGCTACCACGACCGGATTCGGGAGGCCGTCGTCGACGGCATGGACGAGACGGGCCGGCGGGATCTGCACGTCCGGATCGCCCGGGCGTTGGAGGAGGCGGGCGGCGGTGACGCCGAGCTGCTGGTCGATCACTTCCTGCGCGGCGGCCGCAACGCCGACGCCGCCCGACACGCGCGGGTCGCCGTCGCCCAGGCGACCGAGGCCCTGGCGTTCGACCGGGCCGCTGCCATGCTCCGGTTGCTGCTCGAGCTCGAGGCGCCGTCGCCGGCCGAGCGTCGGGATCTCTTCGAGGAGCTCGGGCAGGTCCTCAAGCACGCCGGCCGGAGCCCCGAGGCGGCCGACGCCGTGGCCCAGGCGGCGGCGCTCACCGAGGGGCGCGGACGGCGGAAGCTCCAGATCGAAGAGGCCGGGCTGCGGGTCGTGTCCGGCCAGTTCGACCAGGGTCGGCCCCTCGTGCTCGACGTGCTCCGGCAGGTCGGGCTCCGCGTGCCGCGGTCCCGGCTCGGCCTGGTCGTCGGCATCTTGTGGGCCCGGCTGCGCACCCGCCTGCGGGGCATCCGCCGGACCGACCGGGACGACGACGCCGTCCCGGTCGACGAGCACGAGCGGCTGGAGCTGCTCGTCGGCGGCGGGTTCGGCTCGATCACGACCGACCAGTTCCTCGCCTTCTACCTGCTGGCCCGGTTCATCCCGCGGGCGCTCGGTCACGGCACGCGCAGCCAGCAGGTCTGGGCGCTGGCGGCCGAGAGCTTCGTCGCGCAGATCGAGCCCGGCGGGGACAAGCGAGGGGCGGCGGCGTTCGCCGAGGCGGAGGCGCTCGCGGAGCGGATCGGGGACAGCGAGGGGTTGGCGCTCGCGTGCGTCTACCGGGGCGTCGCCCTGATCCAGCTCGGCCTGTTCAAGCGAGCGCTGGTGCTGATGGAGCGGGCCCGGCAGCTCCTGGAGGAGCACGTCGTCGGCGGCACCTCCAACCTGGGCTGGGTCCGGATGTTCCTCGTCGCGGGCCAGGGCATGGACGGCCGCATCGAAGAGTGCGTGAGCAACTTCTACGAGCTGCTCGAGGACGCCCGCAGCCGGAACGACAAGGCCCTGGAGGTCCACCTCGTGCTCGGCGCGTTCGTCCAGCCGCCGCTCATGGGGGGCGACCCGGACGCGGCCGAGGCCGCGCTGGAGGACGCCCTGGCGGTGTGGGGTCGCTCGGAGGACGAGTTCGACCTGCAGCACTTCTACGGGTTGATGTCCCGGGTCCGGGTGCTGCTGTACCGGGGGGCTGGTCCGGAGGCCTGGCAGCTCATCGACGACCGCCGCCGGGACATCCGCCGCTCCGGAGCGATGCGCAGCGGGGCGAACGTGCGCCTCTACCGGACCGCCGAGGCGGCGGCGGCCGTCGCGGCCGCGGGGGTCACCGCCGAGCCGGGGGCGCGGCGGCGGTTCCTGAAGCGAGCCGACAAGCTCACCCGGCGCCTGATGAAGACCGGCCACAGCGGCCCGGCGTTCGGGGGCGTGATCGGCGCCGGGGCGGCCCTGGCGCTGGGCCGCCCGGACGTCGCGCGGGCCCGGCTCGCCCTCGCCGAGTGGTCCGGCGAGAACGACCGGATGCGCATCGGGGCGTTCCTCGCCCGGGTGCACCGCGCCCACCTGTTCGGGGACGACGCCCAGCTCGCGCGGGCCTACGAGGAGCTGGGCGCGCTCGGGATCCGGGACCCGGTGCGGTGGACGCGCTCCTGGGCGCCGCTCCTCGAAGACCCCACGGGGTAGCGCCGCCCGGGGCCCGCCCGGCATGCTGCCCCCGGAGGCGCCTTGGCCCGGGACGAGACCACGCTGCAGCCCGGATCGGCCCGCCCGTCGGGCGGCCCGGCCCACCGCGTGGTGCTCACGCTGCTCGCGCACGCCGATCCGCGCCGGGTCGGGGAGCGGGCGGTCCTGCCCCGCAGCGGCGCGGTCGAGCTCTCCCGCCGAGCCCCCGAGTTCGCCGCCGCCGGCGGGCCGGGGCGGCCGCTGGACGACCCCTACCTGAGCCGCAAGCCGAGCCGACTGACGGTCGATCGGGGGGCCCTGCGCGTCGAGCCGAACCTCGCGGGGGCCGAGCTGCGGGCGGACGGTGCGGCGCTCGCGGCCCCCCGCACCCTCGACCACGCCGAGCTGCAGGCCGGCGTGGTGCTGGAGGTGGGCGGGCGCGCCGCGCTGCTCGCCCAGCGGATCCTGGAGCGGCCGGACGCCGAGGCGGGGGGCGGACTGATCGGCATCTCCGATGGGATCGACTCGGTGCGGCGCCTGATCCGGCAGGTCGCCGATCTCGACGTATCCGTGCTCATCCGCGGCGAGTCGGGGGTCGGCAAGGAGCTGGTCGCCCGCGCGATCCACGACGGGAGCGGGCGCCACGCCGGCCCCTTCATCGCCGTCAACATGGCCGCCCTGACCCCGACCACCGCCGCCTCGGCGTTGTTCGGTCATCGCCGGGGCGCGTTCACGGGGGCGGCCCGGTCCCGCGCGGGGCTGTTCCGCGAAGCGGACGGGGGCACGCTGTTCCTGGACGAGATCGGCGAGGCGAGGGCCGAGCTGCAGGCGATGCTGCTCCGGGCGCTGGAGACCGGGGAGATCCAGCCGGTGGGGCAGGACGGGACCGTGGCGGTCGACGTCCGGGTCCTGTCAGCGACCGACGCGTCCCTGGAGCAGGCGGTGGAGTCGGGGAGCTTCCGGCTGCCGCTGCTGCACCGCTTGTCGGGGTTCGAGCTCGCGGTGCCCCCGCTCCGAGGGCGGCGGGAGGACATCGCGCTCCTCCTGCTGCGCTTCCTGGGCGAGGAGCTGGGGACGATCGGGGAGGCCCACCGCCTGGATCCGACGCCCGCGGGGGGCGACCCCTGGCTGCCGGCGGACCTCGCAGCGCGGCTCTGTCGGGCGGACTGGCCGGGCAACGTCCGCCAGCTGCGGAACGTCGCGCGGCAGCTGGTCATCGCGTCGCGCGGGACGGACCGGCTTCAGCTGACGTCGGCGGTGGAGCGGGCGCTTGGGCAGGAGCCCGACGGGCCGGCACCCCGGGGGGACGCCGGCGCTACCGCGCCGGCTCCATCCGGCGCCCGCCCGGCGGAGATCGACGACGACAGGCTGCTCGAGGTGCTGGGTCGTAACGACTACCGCCCCACGGCGGCGGCGCGGGAGCTCGGCATCAGCAAGACCTCCCTGTACGCCCTCATCGAGGCGAGTCCGCGCGTGCGGAAGGCCCGCGACCTGTCGGCACGCGAGATCGAAGAGGCGCTGCGGCCGGGTGGGGACGTCGCGGCGGCAGCACGACAGCTGCGGGTGTCGGCGCGCGGACTGCGACTTCGGATGACGGAGCTCGGTCTGCCGGAGTGAGCAGGGCCGCGGCGATCAGGACCACGGAGAGCAACGCCAGGGCGAGCACCGGCCAGGCGAAGAGCATCAGGTCGGGCAGCGTCGGCAGGACGATGGGCTGGATCATGGTGGCCTCCTCCGCCGACCTCGCCGGCGTCTGGGGCCTGGTTTTGCAGCCGCCGTGCCAGAACTCACCGATGGACGCCGATCGGGCGACGTCGTTCGAATCGGGCCCGTTCGTGGGGAGCGTCCGGGCGCCCCGAACCGTCCGGTGGACGGTGCCCGGACGTCCGGGCGGACGTCCGGATCAGTCGACCAGGCTGCGCACGACGCGGAACCCGCGGTTCCAGTTGGTGGTGCCGGGCGAGCCGTCCCCGCGCCGGGCGACCCGGCAGAGGTTGTCGGTCTGGGGGAACGCGCCGCCGCGGTGCATCCGGAAGCTGCCGAACGTCGCGCCGGTGGGGTCCTCGGTCGTCTCGTCGGGGTAGTCGCCGGGCCGGTCCCAGACCCACTCCGCGACGTTGCCGGTCATGTCGTACAGCCCCCACGCGTTGGGGGCGAGGCCGCCGACGGGGCGCGCTTCGTAGGGCTGCTCGGCGCCGGTGCACCAGCCGACCTCGGACAGGTCGTCCGACCCCGAGAAGCGGTGCGCCTCGCCCGCTCGGGCCAGGAACTCCCACTCCGACTCGGTGGGGAGGCGCCAGCCGGAGGCGTCCAGGTCCAGGGAGACGTCCGCGCCGTCCACGTCGTAGGCGGCGGTCAGCCCCTGCTCCTCGCTCAGCTCGTTGCAGAAGTCGACCGCGTCGTACCAGCTGACCGACTGCACGGGGTGGTCGGCGCTGCAGCCGTACAGGCAGTCCGACGGCGAGAACCCGACCACCTCCAGGTACAGCCCCTGGGTCGTCTCCCAGGCCGCGGCGAGCACGTGCCGGGAGAACTCGACCCGGTGCTGCACCTCGTCCGCGACGTGTCCGTCCTCTCCCGACGGGCTGCCCATGATGAAGTCGTCCGGGGGCACGCAGACCAGCGGCACGCTGGCGGCGCCGACGACCAGGGTGTCCGGGGCGGTCAGGCAGGGATCGGGGGTCGCGTCGTCGTCGTCGGCCGCGTCGTCGTCGTCGGCCGCGTCGTCGTCGTCGGCCGCGTCGTCGTCGTCGGTCGCGTCGTCGTCGTCGGTCGCGTCGTCGTCGTCGGTCGTGTCGTCATCGTCGACGGGACACCGCGACGGCGCCTCGCCCCGGAACCAGCACAGGTCGCAGCCGCCCAGCGGGAGCGCCAGCAGGAGCAGCGCCAGCGCTGTCGCCCAGGTCGCCCGACCGCTCCGGTCAGAAGCGGCCATGCATCCCCAAGACGAACGAGCCGTCGGGCGCGACCGAGACGACCGGTCGGGGGGCGCCGGGCGGCGGCGCCGACGAGGCGAGCAGCGCGATGCCGATCCCCTCGGTCACCCCGCCCGCGATGAGGAACACCAGGCCGGCGTCCTGGAAGCCGGCGTACCAGGTGGGGTCGCCGCCCGCGCCGACCTTGCTGCCGTAGTTGCCGAGCAGCCCGATGCCGACGCCCAGGGGCACGGCGCCCCCGGCGACCAGGCCGATCCCGACGCCCCGCCGGCTCCGACGCGCGAGCCGCGTCCGGGCCACCGCGCCGCCGATGCGTCGCTCCGCCTCCTCGCCCCACGCCCGGTGCTCGGGGAACAGCCCGTCCAGAGCCAGGTAGTCCTGCAGGTGGGTCAAGGCCTGCTCGAGCTGGCCGCGCTCCTCCAGCACCTCGATCCGGATCTGCTGGGCCAGCCACGTCGACGGGCCGTTCTCCAGGCTGATCGCCCGCTGGGCCAGCCGCCACGCCTCCTCGGCGTCGCCGGCGTCCCACGCGTCCTTGGCCTGCAGCTGGATCTCCCCCGCCCGGCGCGAGTCGTCCGCCGACGCCACCGTCGGGACCAGGAGCAGCAGGAGCAGCAGGAGCAGGCGCATGGGCCTCCGTCAGCGAGCGAGCGACGGCACCTTGTGCGAGCCCGACGCGGGCCACGTGGCGACGCGCTCGCCCCGCGCGTTGCAGCGGATCTGATACCGGAACCCGCTGCGCCAGGCCACCTCGTAGGGGAGGAACAGGTCGACCTCGAACGCCCCGTCGCCCGTCCCCGTCATCCGCGCCCGCTGCCAGCCGCCGTCGTCGCGGTCCCACGGCGCCCACGCCAAGGTCGGCCGGCAGGCGTCGGGCGGATCGACCTGGACCGTCAGCACGGTCGGGGTGCCGATGACGACCGTGCGGGGCGGGGTGTGCTCCAGCCGGGCGGTGACGGTGGGGGCCGCCGCCGGGGTCGGGTCGGCGGTGGATTGCACGGGATCGGCGACGGCGCGGCCGGGGGTCGCGGGCTCGGGCCGCGGGGTGGGCGTCGCCTCCGGGGTGGGCGCCGGGGTGGCGACCGGGGTCGGGCTGGCGGCGGTCGCGGGCGTGGCACCGGCCACCTCGGCCACGGGCGGCGTCGGCGAGAGGCTCGGCGCCGGCGGCAGAGGCGCGTCCCCCCCGGGCCCCCTCGCGGCGGGCCTAAGGCCCTCCCCCGCCCCCAGCCGCGGCCCCCCGTCCCCGTCCAGCAACACGACCACCGTCACGATCGACAGCAGGAACGCGATCACCGCGAGCACCCCGATGACCAGCGGCCACCGGGACCGGCGCGGCGGTGGGAGCGGCGGCGGCGTCTGCCGCGTCATCGGCACGGTCGGGTCCGGGGTCTTCGTCGGCTCGGGAGCGACCGGGGTGGCCGTGGCCGACTCCAACGACAGCTCCTCCAGGTCGGCCGTCCGCCGCCGGAGCTGCTCGGGCCCCCCCGAGGGGGTCACCAGGGCGTTGGTGAACCGGGAGTCACCCGTCGCCTTGCGCTCGTCGAGCCAGCGCTTGATCGGGCCGGGCGCCTGCACCGGGCCCTGCATCGCCCGCACCGCATGCTCCATCTCGCGGGCGCTGGTGTACCGGTCCTCGCGGTGGGCGCGCAGGGACCGCATCACCACCGCGCCGGCCCCCGGGCAGGCCTCCTCGACCGCCTCGAGCCGGGCCGGGTCCTCGAGCATCTGCTCGACCCGGACGACGTTCATCATGATCTGGAAGACCGTGTCGCCGGCGAAGAACCGCTTGCCGGTCAGCAGCTCGTAGAGCAGCGCGCCGACGGCGAACAGGTCCGACCGCGGGTCGACCTCCTCCCCCGCCGCCTGCTCGGGGCTCATGTAGGCCGGCGTCCCCTTCGTCAGCCCCGTCTCGGTGGTGTTGCCGCTGATGTGGGTCGCCTTGGCGATGCCGAAGTCCAGCACCTTGACCAGGCCCGAGTCGCTGATCATCACGTTGGACGGCTTGAGATCCCGGTGCACCAGGGGGGCGGGCCGATCGTCGTCGGCCAGCTCGTGGGCGTGGGCGAGGTCGCCGCAGATCTGGGCGGTGATCTCCAGGGCGACGGGGGGCGGCACCGGCTCGCGGATCGACAGCAGCCGGTCCAGGCCGATGCCGGTGACCAGCTCCATCGCGATCCAGGCCTGCCCATCGAGCTCGCCGAAGTCGTACGTCTCGACGACGTTGGGGTGGTGCAGCAACCCGCCGAGCCGCGCCTCGTGGATCAGGGCCCGGGTCAGCTGCTCGTTCTGCCCCCCGAGCGCCGCTCGGATCACCTTGACCGCGGCCTTCTTGCGGAAGCCCCGGGGCCCCTTGAGCTCCGCCCGGAAGACGCGCGCCATTCCGCCGTCCCCGAGCAGACCGAGCAGCTCGTACCGGCCGAAGGAGACGGGGAAGTCCCCATCCTCCAGCAGGTCGGGCCTGACCTTGTCGGGGTTGCTCATGAAGGCGCCATTTGAACACGTAGGGTCGACACAAGCGCCCCCCCGTGCCCGTCGATGCCTGCCGCCCTTCGACTACACTCGCCGCGATGCGCTCGATCCTGCTCCTGGTGCTGCTCGTGCCGCTGGCCGGCTGCCAACTCTGTTGGTTCCGGGGCGAGGCGCCGTCGCGGTGCCCGGTCGACGACGACGACGACGCTGCGGACGACGACGACGGGGCGGACGACGACGACGGGGCGGACGACGACGACGGGG
>CAYQEG010000141.1:0-21495 GCA_964416435.1 uncultured Rickettsiales bacterium | reverse complement strand
CGCACCGGGACTGGTCGGCCGAAGCCGAGGAGGAGCCGGTGGTGGTCGAGCGCGACGACGATGTCGTCGAGGTGCGGAACCCCGGGCGGTGGGAGCCGCGGAAGGGGGCGCCGAACCCTGCGCTGGCGAACCTGCTGGTGGCGCGGGACCTGATGACGCTGACGAGCACCGGGCGGGGAGAGGTACGGAGCTGGCTGAAGCGGCAGCGGGCGCGGGGGGTGACGTGGGTCGGGCGCGGTGGTGTGGTGCGGGTCGTCGTGGAGGTGGCGGTGGAGCGGGTGAGGCCGGTGGTGGTGCCGCAGCCAGCCGTCGCGCCCGCAGGGGTCGCCGCTTCGCCGGCGCCGGCTCCCCCGCCGTTGAGCAGGCCGCTTGCTCGGGCGCCAGGAGCTCCGCGCTCTGCCCCGGTCGCCGAGGATGCTGACGGCGTCGAGCTCGGCGGCGTCGCCTACCGGAGCCTCGAGGACCGACAGCAGGACGTCCTCGACCTGCTCGTCGAGGGCGGGCAGCAGACTCGACGGCAGCTCCAGGCGTCGCTCGGCTGGTCGCGGTCGACCCTGCGGAACGTGCTGGAAGCGTTGATCGCGGAGGGGCGAGTCATGCCATCGGCGGAACCGGTGAGGTCGCCGTTCAGGACGTACGCGCTGAGCGGTCGCAAGGCGACGGTCCGCGCACTGCGACGGGGATAGCGTCAACTGCGGCGCGAACGCCAGCCTGGTCTCGTCGTTCGCAGCCCCTGCAGCCCCCGACCGCAGGGCTCACGTCAGCCGCCGCCCGCGGCAACTGCGGCCGCGATCCTCGCCACGACCGAATGCGGCTCTTCGTGTTCCCAGACCCGGAGGACCGTCCAACCGGCTTCATGCAACAAACGGTCAGTGCGGCGATCTCGCGCCACGTTCGCGTCGAGCTTCGGTCTCCAGTACGCCGAGTTCTTCTTTGGCTCCGTCCCGTGGATGGGGCAGCGGTGCCAGAAGCAGCCATCGATATCGACGGCGACCTTCGCGCCGATGAACACTACAATCAAGTCATCCGCCACGGCGGTCGCAGAGCGCGGACGTGGGGGCTCGCCGCTGCCAACGTGCAGGTCCACCTGATCGCCATGCGCTGCAACCTCGGCCTGCTCGCACAGGTGCTGGCCCGACAAGACGAGGAACGCGCGAGCGCGTAGGCGGTCTCCCGCTGCCAACACACCAGACTGACCGACGGAGGCGCGTCCTGGACGGACGCGATCGCCGCTCTCCGCGTCCTCCGCGGCGTCCTGGACGGACGACGCGCACCCGGCCAGGGGCCGAATCGAGGATGAACCTGCGGTCGGACGAGGAGCACCACCGCCGAAAGCGGAGAAACGCCCCCCGCTGCTAGGAGTCGAGCATCGCCGACGCGAGCCCCGCGACGGCCCGTCCCAGCCGTGACTCCGGCCCCAGGTCGTGCTTCGCCGCGAGCGTGCGTGCCTCGTCGAGCGCCGCGCTCGCCCCTTCTGCGTCGCCGGCCGCCAGGGCGATCCGACCCCGCCGACACAGCACCATCCCCAACTCGGTCTGGTCCCCCGCCGCCCGCAGGAGCGCCTCGCCCCGCTCCACCGCTTCGGACGCGTCGTCCGTGCGCCCCTCCCGCGCATGCAGCTCGCCCAGCGCCCCGAGGAACGCCCCGAGGGCGGCCGGAGACTGGGAGGAGTCCAGCGAAGCCACGGCCTGCTCCAGCTTCGTTCGCGCTCCGGCGACCTCCTCCAGCTCCATGAGGAACACCCCGAAGTTGCCCTGCAGCACAGCCTCAGAGTGTCGGTCGGCGACCTCGCGGTGCCGGGCCGACGCGGACTCGAAGTGCCGGCGAGCACGGCTGTGGGCCCCCCGCGTCCACTCCACCTGGGCCAGCGCTGCGTGAGCCGCCCCCTCGGCGCGCCGGTCGCCGGACTCACGGGCCAGGAGCTGGGCCGCCCGGTACTGCTCTCGGGCCTCGGGGACCCGCCCTCGTTCGCGCTCGACGTTGCCCACGGCGAGCCGGGCCAGCGCCTGCCGCGACCGGTCCCCGAGCTCCCCGAACACCTCCCGCGCCGCGGAGAAGTCGTCCACCGCGGCGTCCAGCCGTCCGTCAGCCCGGGCGAGGACCCCGCGGTTGAGCAGCACGAGCCCCTCCTCCCTCCGTTGACCCGTCGCCCGGGCGCTGTGCAGCGCCTCGGACAGCACCGCCGACGCCGAGGAAGCCCGACCGGCGAGCTCCAGGGCGCGGCCGCGCGATCGCAGCAGTCGGGTGCGACGTCGCGGGTCGAGTGCCTCCAGGTCGAGGGCCGAGTTCGCCAGGTCTGCCGCCTGCTCGAAGGGGCCCTGGGTGAGGAGCACCTCCATCTCAGCGAGCGCCGAGCCCGAGGCGAGGTCGGTGCGGCCCGAACGCCGTCCCCACTCGAACGCCGCCCGGAGGTTGTCCAGGTTCGCCGCGAGCGCCTGGCGCCGCCGCGCTCCGCGCGGGCCCACCAACGCGCCCAGCCCCTCGTCGGTGCCCCACCCGGCGAAGTGCTCGGCGTGGCGCAGGCTCGGGTCCGAGCTCCCCCCCAGCTCCGGCTCTTCCGCCAGGCGAGCCGCTGCGAACTGGCGCACGCTGTCGTACAGCGCGAGCCACGCCCCCTGGCGCGCGTCCCGGTGGATCAGTGAGTGGTCTCGGAGCGCGGCGACCACATCGGGCAGCCACGGCGCGCCGGGGCCGTCCAGCAGGTCGAGGACAGCCTCGGCCGACCCGAGCGAGAACCCGCCGCGGAAGACGGACAGCTGCGCCAACGCCGCCCGTTCCCACGGATCGAGCAGCTCCCAGGACCAGCGGATCGTGCGGTCCAGGCTGTGTTGTCGCGAGGGCCGGCCGCTGGCCCGGGGAGCGGCGAGGAGGAACCGTTCTCCGAGCCGCTCCAGCAGCTCGTCGGGGTCCATCGACCGGGCGCGTGCCGCGGCCAACTCCAGCGCCAGCGGGAGGCGGTCGAGGCGGTCCACGATGGCCTCCAGCGCCGGGACTCGCCATGCCGCCCAGTCGACCCCCAGGGTCGCCGCCCGCCCGACGAGCAACTCCACCGCGTCCTCCCGGGCGAGGGGAGGAACCTCCACGAGGTGCTCCTCAGGGATCGCCAAGGGGCGCCGCGATGTCACGAGGAACCCCAGGTCGGGGTGGTCCGCGAGCCACCGGCCGACCGTGGCTGGCGCGCAGTCCACCACCTGTTCGAAGTTGTCCAACACGAGGAGGGTGGCTCTACGGCGGCTCAGATCCTGCTCGCACCGCTCTGTGCGGAGTGAGACGGGCGCCGCCGCCAGGGTGTGCCACACGTCGGCGGTCGAGCGCGCCTCCGAGAGGTCGCAGAACCAGACCCCGCCGGGCCAACGGCCGACCTGGCTCCTGCCGTAGACCTGAGCCACGCGGGTCTTGCCGACGCCCCCCAGGCCCACGAGCGTGACGAGCCGCGCGCCGGCGCCGAACCGGCCGTGCAGCCGCGCGAGCAGGGGGTCGCGGCCGACGATGGGGCTCCGCTCCGCGCCGAGGTTCGTCCTCCGTCGTCCCGACTCGGGCGGTGGAGCCCCCTCCGCGTCGGCGGCCGGCTCTGAGGGCAGCGGGTAGAAGGCGTACCCCGTTTCGACGACGGTGACCACGTGGCGCGGGCGGGAGGGCTCGAGCTCGATCTTGGCGCGGAGCCGGTTGATCGTCGCGTAGACGGTGCGGCTCTGTGCGGTCGGGGCGTACCCCCACACCGTCGAGAGCAGGGTCGGGGAGTCGAACGCCTGTTCCGGTCGGGCAGCGAGCCAGCCGAGCAAGGCTGTCTCATTCGGGGTCAGGGAGCGGGGGCCGGAGGGGGTCTCGATGACCCGCCGGTCCAGGTCGACACGCCCGAGCTCCAGGTCGATGGCCGTGGGTGGTGTGAGGGTCCGGTCCAACACGCTGGAGTCTACCGCCCGGCTCCCCCCGCAGCAGACGTGAACCCACTGTGAACCTGTTCACGGCACCCCGGGGATAGGTCTTCAGCGTCGCCCCGGCCCTTCGGCGGGGTGCGGCAAGGAGGCTGAACCGTGGGCGAACACGCTGCATCGCACCGTCGCTGGCACCTGGGGCCCTATGCGCTCGAGGACTTCCTGGGGCGAGGGGGGACCGGCAACGTCTGGAGCGCCCGGGACCGCCGCTCCGGGGAGCGGGTCGCCGTGAAGATCCTCCGCCCGGATCGGCCGGGGGGCTCGCACCGCAGCACCCTGAGGACGGAGGCGGCCGCCCTGCGTCTGTTGGACCACCCCGGGATCCCCCGCCTGCGCGACGTGGGCCGGACGCCGCACTCCCGCAGCCGAGGCCCCGGTGGCGGGTGGCGGGCGGGGAGCAGTTACCTGGTCACGGACCTCGTCGTGGGTGAGTCCGTCCTCACCGGGTTGGCCCGGTGGCCGTTCCCGGTGCTGCGCCGCGTGCTCCTGCAGACCCTGTCGGCGCTGGCTCACGCCCACGCCCGCGGGGTCCTGCACCGGGACATCAAGCCCGGCAACCTCCTGGTGGGCCAGGAGTGCGTCGTGCTGGTGGACTTCGGCCTCGCCAGCCTGGGCTGGCCGACTGTCGGTCCGTGCGACCACGACGGGATGCTCCTGGGATCGGCGAGCTACATGGCGCCGGAGCAGGTCCGAGGGGCCACGGCGGAGTTCGGCCCCTGGACCGACCTGTACGCCCTCGGGTGCACGGCGTGGCGCCTGGTCACCGGCCAGCCGGTGTTCAGCGGGACGCTGCCCCAGGTCCTGGCCTGCCACCTCGGGGGGCACCTCCCGGACTTCGCCCCCCGAATGCCCGTCCCCGGGGGGCTGGAGCCCTGGCTCCGTCGGACCATGGCCCTGGACCCGGCCGATCGGTTCGAGTCTGCCCCCGCGGCCGCGGAGGCGCTCCGGGCGCTGGGGACCCCGGCTCCCTCCACCGCGCGCACCGGCGACGCGGCGGGCGGGTCGCCGAACGTGCACGGGCGGGGCGAGGGGGTCGGTCACGAGCGCGCTCGCCGAGCCCTGCAGCGCGGGCTGGCCGAGGTCGTGGCGACCGGGCGGCGGGGGGCGATGGTCTTGCGGGGGTCGGGGCTCGACGGCCCATCCTCCCTGGCGAAGTGGCTCTGCGAGCGAGCCGGCGAGGCCGGCCTGGCGGGGTACGCGGTCGGCCGCCACGGCGACCCGGAGGGCCCCCGCGACGGCCTCGGGCCGATGATCTGCCACCTGATCGGCTCCTGCAGTCAGTGGGCGCCCGACGTGCGCGTCCGGGCCGGGCTGCGCTCGAGGATGCTGGGCGTGCCGTTGGACGGTCCTCGGTTGGCGGCGTTGTTCGGACGCTCGCGGCTCGGACCCGAGGGTCCGACGGCCTCCTTCGCGCCCGAAGAGCGGATCGCGGAGGCGGCGGAGGTGGTGCGGGCCGAGGCCGGGCACCGGCCGATCGTGCTGTGGCTCGACAACGCCCAGCGGGCGCCGGAGTGCCTCGCGCTGGCGCTTCGTCTGCTCGAGGACGACGCGCCCGAGGTCCCGGTGCTGGTGCTCGTCTCCGTCGACGATGCGGATCCGGGCTCGGACGTGCGGGCGCTCGAATCGCTGCGGAGCCTGCAGGCGCGCTCGACGGTGTGTCGGCTCCGCTCCCATGGACCGGCCCCCGCCCGCAAGAGAGGCCCGGCGCCCTTGTGAACCGGTTGTGAACCAGCCGCCCCGACGGAGGAGGGTATCCCCTCCGTCGCCGCCCCCGGGCCCGGAGCCCGCTGGGCTCGACCCCGTGACTCGAGGAGAGACGATGACGAAGCACACCACTCTTGAATGGCTCCCGCTCCACGTCGCGCTGTTGGCCGCCGGCCTGGTTGCGTGCACGCCGGGCCTTCCGGTGCTGGAACCGCCGGTCGATGGAGACTCGGAGCCGGCGGGGCCCACCGACCCCGTCGAAGCCGCCGACTCCGGAGATCCGGCCGAGTCCGTCGACCCCTCCGAGGATGAGTCCGAAGGGGACGAGGAGCTGCCCGCCGACGACGAGGAGCCGCCCGACGACGAGGAGCCGCCCGACGACGAGGAGCCGCCCGCGGACCTCGACGGCGACGGCTATGGCGCCGACGTCGACTGCGACGACCACCGAGCAGACATTCACCCCGGCGCAGCGGAGATCGCCTGCGATGCGTTGGACAACAACTGCGACGAGGAGTTCCTGCCGGACGACCTCGACGAAGACGGCGACGGCTTCAGCCCCTGCCTGGGGGATTGCGACGACACCGACCCCACGGTGGGCTCCGCCGCGCCGGAGATCGAGTGCGATGGGGTGGACCAGGACTGCGACGGGGTCGACCTGTGCGACGCGCCGGAGGACGATGCCTCGCCCCCCGACCCCTCCGGCACCGACTGCGACGGCGCGGTGACGCTGGTCGGCTCGGCTGACGGCGTCCTGGAGGCATCCGACCCGACCTACGGCTCCGCGCCCGGCTGGCACTTCGACGTCTGGCAGGTGTCCGTGGACGGCCCCGGCGTGGCGGTGGTCTCGCTGCTCTCCTCGGACTTCGACACCTACATGGAGGTGTTCGACGCCACGTGCGCCTTCGTGGGCTCGGACGACGACGGGTACGACCCCTTCGGAGGGACGGACTCGAGCTACGTCCTGGCGGCGCTGCTCCCGGGGGAGGTCTTCTACGTCTGGGCGACCAGCTACGACCCCGCGGTCGTAGGTGCCTACCAGGTCGAGGTGTGGTGACCGTCGGCCGCCACCGACGCGCCGGCTACGCCGAGCGGCTGCGCGCGGGCGGATGGACTTGATACCCTCCCGCCGAGAGGCGGTGTCGTGTCGGAGAGCGAACCACCGAGCCGGATCCCGCTGGCGATTGGGGTGGCGGACACCGCCGCGCAGCGGCTGTTCACCGAGCGCGGGGAGCGGACGCTGAGCCCCACCGAGGCCGCGCTGCTGGCCTACGTCGCCGCGCGCCCCCACCAGATCGTCGAACAGGCCGAGCTGCTGCGGGACGTCTGGGGGTACGCCCCGACCGCCCAGACCCGCACCGTCTACACGACCGTGAACCGACTGCGCTCCAAGATCGAGCGGGACCCGAGCAAGCCCGAGCACCTGCTGACGATCCCGCAGCGCGGGTACGAGTTCCGTCCCCTGGCCGCGGCGACGCCGGACATCCCGCCGTCCGGGGCGTCGCGGAGCGGCCGGGCCCGGAGCGCCGGCACGAACCTGCCGGCCGAGGTGGATCGGTTCGTCGGCCGGACCGGCGCCCTCGACGCGATCGATCGCCACGTCGACGCCGGGGCCCGGCTGGTCACACTCACCGGGCCGGGCGGGGTGGGCAAGACCCGGCTGGCGCGTCGGTTCGGGGCCAGGCGGCGCGACGACTACCCCGGGGGGGCCTGGTTCTGCGACCTCGCCGCGGCGCGGGAAGGCCACGAGCTGCTCTCGATCCTCGGCGCATCCGTCGACGTCCCTCTCGGAGCGGAGGACACGGTGGATCTCGCCGCGGACCTGGCGGCGCACCTCGACGCGATGGGTCGGACCCTGCTCATCCTGGACAACGTCGAGCAGGTCCTGGAGCCGGCCGCCCGGGTCGTGCGGACCCTCCTGCAGATCGCCGGGGACGCCCACCTGCTCGTGACCTCGCGGGAGAGGCTCCGGATCGAAGGCGAGGCCAGCGTGGACGTCGGACCCCTGGCCGCCTTGGATGGGGTCGAGCTCCTCCGGCTCCGAGCGATCGCCGCGGGGTGGACGCCGCGGAAAGGCGACGACCCCATCCTGGCCGAGATCGCGGAGCGCCTCGACCACCTCCCGCTGGCGCTCGAGCTGGCCGCCGCCCGCCTCCCGCTGCTGGGGGCACGGACGCTGCGTGACGGGCTCTCCCGACGGCTCGACCTCCTCTCCGGCCGGCGGCGCGACGTCGGCGACCGCCACCGAACGATGCGCGGCGCGATCGAGTGGTCCTGGGGCCTGCTGGAGCCGTGGGAGCGGTCCGCCCTCGCGCAGCTGTCGGTGTGCCGCGGGGGCTTCCAGCTCGGGGCGGCAGGGGCCGTCGTCGATCTCTCCGGGTTTCCCCCGGCGCCGTGGGCGCTCGAGGTCGTCGAGGCGCTGTGGGCCCGGTCCCTGCTGCAGAGTCGACAGACCCGCGCCGGGCCCCGGCTGCAGTGGCTCCAGGTCGTCCGGGACTTTGCCGCCGAGCGGCTCCTTGGGGACCCCGAGAGCGCGGCGGCGGCCGCCGATCGCCACGCGGATCACTACGCCGAGCTGGGTCGGGACGAGGCCTTGGAGTCGGTCGGTCCCACCTGGAGGGTGAGCGTCTACGGGCTGGAGGTCGAGAACCTCGCGGCTGCGGCCGACCAGGCGGCGTCGAGGGGGGACCACGAGGCGGAGTGCCGGTGTTGCCTCGCCGGGATGCTGGGCCAGAACTTCCGCGGAAACTACGCCGCGGTCCTGCGGCTGGCCGCGCGGCTCCGGAGCTGCGACGAGCTGTCCCCCCAGGCGGCGTGCCGGGGCCGCTTGCTCGAGGCCCAGGTGTTGAGGTTGCTCGGGCGGGACGCCGAGGCGGGTCCGGTGCTGCAGGAGGCGCTCCACCTCGCCCGGCAGAGCGACGATCGTCGGGCCGGTGCGCGCGCGGCTCGTTCGCTGGGCGTCCGGGCCCACGCCGAAGGACGCTGGGACGAGGCCCGGCGGTGGTACGGGGAGGCGCTCGCGGACTTCGGGGCGGTCGGCTACTCCGGGGGGGAGGCCGCGGTCACCCTGGATCTGGCCAACCTGGAGCGGGCCCAGGGCCGCCTGGACGCCGCGCGGGAAGCGACCGAGCGGGTGGCCGAAATCGGGCGGACCTTCGATCTGCCCCCCGTGGAGGCGGCGGCGATGGCTGGACTCGCCGATCTGGCGCGCGCCGACGGCCGGTTCGAGGACGCCCTGCGGCTCTACGAGGAGGGCCACCGGATGGAGGTCGCCCTGGGACGGACCCGGCGGGCGCACGTCCTGCTCGGCAACGTGGGCGAAATGCACCTGGAGGCGGGGCGGGTGGGCCGCGCGTCTGAGCTGCTCGAGGCCGCGGTCACGGCGCTGCGCGACCAGGGGAACCACCCGGCGGAGGGTTCGTTCCTGGGCAGCTGGGCCCGGCTGGCGGCGCAGGAGGGGGACCACGACGTCGCCGACGCCCGGTTCGAGCGGGCGACGAGCCTGCTCGAGGGCAGCGGAGCGCCCACCGCGGAGCGGGCCCGGTTGCACGGCCTGCGGGGCCTGGCGGAGCTGCTCCGGGGCGACGGCGAGGCGGCCCGGGCGCAGCTCGCGCGGGCGGACGCGCTGGTGGGGGCGTCCGGCTGCGAGCCCGACGTGGAGCGCCTGCTGGCGGATCTGCGGTCGAAGATCGACGGCTGAATCGCGCGGAGGCGACGCCTGGCCGGCGAGGCTGTGACGGACTGTGAACCCGTTCACAGGCGCACAGGGTTACTCCTTGGCCACCGCTCCCAGCGGCCCAGGAGACAACCCCATGACGCGTCCAACCGCCACCCTTCCCGCCACCCTCGGCGCCCGCTTCTTGCCGCTCGCCGGCGGGCTCGCCCTCGCCCTCGCCCTCGGCGGCTGTCGGCTCCTCGCCCCGGCCGGGTCCGTCGCCCCGCTCGGGCCCGCCGAGGCCGGGGCCACGACCGGGAGCCCGGCCGCCGACGAGGAGCCCGTCGCTTGCGGAGGCACGGAGCCGCTCGAGGTGGTGCTCCTGGACATCTGGGGGCGAGACCTGGACGTCGTGGCGCAGGGCGGGCCGACGGAGCCGGCGTCGACGTACGCAGGGGAGTGCGCGCCGATTCGGTGGCTGGCCTGCGGCGAGACCGCGTCGGGCGACACGTCGGACTGGAACGAGGGGATCACCGACGCCATCGACGGCTGGCCGGTCGCGGTGGGCAACTACCAGGGCTCCGAAGCCGCGTACGCGTTTCAGGCCCCCTCCCACGGCCGGGTGGTGTGGAGCCTCGTCGACCCCGAGCCCTCGGCGATCAACCATGACCTGTTCGTCCTCGACGGCACCGGGGGTCGGTGCGAGGCCGCCGCCGCCATCGAGCGGGGGTTCAACGAGGTCGAGTTCGACGCCGTGGCCGGCCGCACCTACTTCCTGGTCCTGGACTCGTCCGAGCAGGACGCCGGCGCGTACGAGGTCTCGCTCGACTGCGGCGGGGCGGACGCCGACGTCGTCGAGACGCTCCCCTCCACGGCCGGGCCCGTGGCCCCCCAGGACGGCCCCTTCGAGTGGACATTCACCGCCGAAGACCACCTCCCCACCACCGTCAGCGGGCGGGTGATCGACGGGCGCTTCGAGGACGTCGGGGTCACGGGCACGGCGCGCTGGGCGCTCTCTTCGGACCTCCGCCCGTCCGATGAGGGCGAGCTGTGCCGGGTGGAGACCCTCTACGTCGGTCTGGACCACGCCTGGTACGCCGCGTCGGCGGACCGCCCGCCCCGGGTCGGCAACCGGGTCGAGTTGATGCACAGCGGGGAGGACGCCTGGGCGGGGGTCCACTCCGACCTGCTCGAGGCCTCCGAGCAGATCCACATCGCGACCTGGATGTGGGAGTCCGACCACGAGCTGCTCCGGCCCGACGACCACGCCACCCTGACCGACGAACAGCGGCAGGCCCACACCCTCCTGGCTGTCCTGGACTCGATGCCCGACGTGGACAAGCGCGTCCTCGTGTCCCGCTTCTGCGACGACGACTGCGGCGGCCTGCTGGACTGGGTGACCGTGGACGACGCCCTCGCGCTCCGCGGGCAGACCCCCGACGATCGGTTCGAGGTCGCCGCGCAGGGGAACCCCACCGACGTCCCGCTCTTTGACGAGTTCGAGCCGGCGCCGGTCCACTGGAGCTTCGTCGAGCGCGTCGCGGCCCGGCCGGACTTCGCGGACCGGGACTTCGCGCCCGACCCCTTCGCTCCGGGCAGCGACGAACGCTTCGACGCCCCGATCGCCTCCTACCACCAGAAGCTGATGGCGATCGACGGCGAGGTCGCGTGGGTGGGCGGCATGAACTTGAAGGGGAATGACTGGGACACGACCGAGCACGAGGTGTTCGATCCGCGTCGCATGGACCTGGACGCCACTTTCGCCGACCGACTGGCCGTGGCCCAGCGCGAGGCGCGGCCCGACCACAGCCCCCGGAAGGACTACGCGGCCCGGATCGAGGGGCCGCTCGTCCACGACGTGGACTCGCTGCTCCTTCAGAGGTGGCAGCAGTCCATTTCGGCCGAGGAACCCTTCACCGCCGGCAACACGACCTGGACCCCCAGCGCGCCGGCGGCGGCGCTCTCCGGGGGGGTCGAGGCCCAATTTCAGCTCACCATGCCGACGCCGGCGTCCGAGCGCTCGATCCTCGAGAGCCTCCTCAAGGCGTTCGCGCAGGCCGAGGAGTTCATCTACATCGAGGACCAGTACTGGCGCGCGCCGGCCCTCAACGAGGTCCTGCTGGAGCGATTGAAGGCCCGGCCCGAGCTCAAGCTGGTCGTCGTCACGAGCGAGGTCCTGGCCATCGACCCGGCCGCGGAGTGGACCATCCGGACCGACGAGTTGTTCCGGTCCGAGGTCCCCGACCAGTACCTGACGCTGACCACCCGCAGCTTCGACTGGGCGCCGGCGTACGATCTCTTCGACGGCTGGGTCGTGGAGCCGCACGTCGTCCCCCACAGCCTGCACAGCAAGCTGGTGATCGTCGACGACCGCTACCTCTCCATCGGCTCGGCCAACAAGAACAACCGCGGCATGCTCTACGAAGGCGAAGCGAACATCGCCGTGCTCGACGACGGGTGGGTGCGGGACCGCCGGATCGAGATCTTCGACAACCTCCTGGGCCCCGGCTTCGCCCCCCAGATGACCGATGACTTCAGCGAGACCTGGGAGCTCCTTCAGGAGGCAGCGAACTGGAACGAGTGGGTCGCGGCCTGGTGGGAGGACGCCGCGCCCGGGATGAGCGAGTCTGAGGCAGCCTCCGCCGCGGAGGAGGTCTGGCCCTCGGGATTCCTGGCGCCGCTCGTGTTTCCCGAGGACAGCGTCGTCGCGCCCGGCCCGGACGCGGTCTGATTCCCTGCTGCGTGCAGGGGCTCGGGCGTGGGGCGTCCCCGGCCAGCCTCCAATGAGCAGGTGACGAGGCTGTCTCATGCGTCCGGTCGCGCCGGGGCTCCTGGCGCACCTGCGGTCACGTCCATGCAGGTCTTGTGTCTACTTTCTCCGTATTTGTGTCTGCTTCGCCGCCAACTGCGTGAAAATCCAGAGCTTCCGAACTATCACCAGCAGTATTTGGCCAAGAACCCCGGCGGGTACTGCGGGCTCGGCGGGACAGGCGTCGCGTGCCCCACATCGCCGCTGGCGGAGGGGTAGTCGTCGGTCCCCGACTTCCGGCCGAACTCGACACAAGAGACTGCCCCACCTCGTCCCCGCTGGTCCCCACCAGCCGGCTTCACTCGTTCGTGCAGTACGTCACGAGTTGTGACTGTAGTCACGAAACGTGTCTTGTGGCATGATGACAGGGTGACCACGACCTCCCAGTGGCAGGCCGCCTTCGGCGACAGCCTCCGGCGACATCGCAAGCTGGCCGGCTGGAGCCAGGAGCGACTCGCGCAGGCGTTATCGGTCGATCGCTCCTTGGTCTCCCGGTGGGAGTCGGGCGATCGGGAGCCGGGCCTGTGGGAGGCTGTTCGAGCTGCCCGGGCGCTGGAGGTGCCGGTCTCGACGCTCGCGGTCGGGTCCCCGGGCCTCCAGGGCGGTGCAGAGATCCTCTGGCGCGAGATCGCGGCTCGCGGCGCCCCGTTCCTGGCGGCCGGGTCGAGTCCGCTGTGGGCGCTTCGCCCGGTGCAGGACTCGGTGGCCGACGCCCTGCTGCACCCCGACCCTCGCGTGATCGAGTACCTGCCGGGGCTGCTCCTGCTGGAAGTCTTCCCGCCGCGCGCGCTCTGGGGGCTGTGCGCCGACTGGGGCGTGGAGCGTCGACTCGGGTGGATCGCCGACATCGGCCTCGGGCTGGCTCGGACCGCGGGCGTTGCCCGTTCGCCGGCGCAGAGCCGCCTCCTGGGGGACCTGCTCGATGTGTGCTCCCGCCCGGCACCGGATGCACCGCTCGACTCGCTCGGGTTCCCGGCCGCCGAGCCGGGCCGGCTGCCGCCGGTCTTCAAGCGCTGGCGGATCGCGTACGACGGCGACATCGCCCGCTTCGAGGCTGCCGTGAGGCAGCTGGCGGAGGGAAGGAACCGGGGAGTGGGGCGGTGAGCACGCAGCAAGAGCTCGAGGCCCTCCTCCAGGACATGATCGGCTTCCTGGATGGCCGGGACCTCGGTCCGGTGGACCTGTACCTCCTCGGAGGCTGTTCCCTGATCCTCTACGACGACCGAGTCGGTGCAACGAAGGACCTGGACGTGGTCGAGGAGCGGCTGCGCGGCTCGGACGCTGAAGCGGCGCGGGCCCTCATCGACGCCTTCGGTCGATCGACCGGCCGCGCCCCGTACCTGGACCCGGTCCCCGGAGGGCTCCCGCCCCTCCCCCTCGGCTGGGCGGGGCGCGCAGTACCCCGGACTTCGCCGTCCGACCGGGTCCGTCTCTGGACCCTCGACTTCGCCGATCTGATCGTCACCAAGCTGCGGCGCTGGCACCCCCGCGACCGAGCCGATGTTCGACATGTCTGCGACCGTCACCCGGAGGTGCGCGACCGGCTGGCCTCGGTCTCGGCCAACGACTTCTTCCAGGTCGACTGGTGGGAGGAGATGGAGCCCCGCCGGGACCGCGTTCTCGACTACCTCGACGGCAGGATCGATGAGCTTTGACGCAGTTCGGCGCGTGGCGCTTGTGTCTACTTCGGCCTGATTTGTGTCTACTTCGTCTACAACTGCCTGAAATTCCACGACTTCCGAACTACCACCAGCAGTACTTGGCGAAGAATCCGGGGGGGTATTGCGGGTTGGGTGGGACAGGCGTTGCGTGCCCCGTTTCGCCGGCGCTGGGGGTGCCGGTCTCGACGCTTGCGGTGGGCTCCCCCGGCCTCCAGGGCGGCGCTGAGGTCGTCTGGCGCGAGGTCGCGGCTCGCGGTGCTCCATTCCTCGCTGCGGGCTCGACTCCCCTGTGGGCTCTGCGCCCAGTGCAGGAATCGGTGGCGGACTCCCTGCTGCACCCCGACCCTCGCGTGATCGACTACCGGCCGGGGCTGCTCCTGCTGGAGACCTTCCCGCCGCGCGCGCTCTGGGGACTGTGCGCCGACTGGGGCGTGGAGCGTCGACTCGGGTGGATCGCCGACATCGCCCTCGGGCTGGCTCGGACCGCGGGCGTTGCCCGTTCGCCGGCGCAGAGCCGCCTCCTGGGGGACCTGCTCGATGTGTGCTCCCGCCCGGCACCGGATGCACCGCTCGACTCGCTCGGGTTCCCGGCCTCCGAGCCGGGCCGGCTGCCGCCGGTCTTCAAGCGCTGGCGGATCGCGTACGACAGCGACCTCGCCCGCTTCGAGGCTGCCGCGAAGCAGCTGGCGGAGGGAGGGAGGCGGGGAGTGGGCCGGTGAGCACGCCGACAAGCTCCAGCCCTGGATGATCCGCGCCCTCGCTGCACCGTCCTTCGCCTTCGGAGCGGCCGTGATCTGGGCGGCGATCTGACGGGGTGACCGGAGGCTGGGGGCGAGCAGGAGCGGCGACTCCGGGGTTCACCGATCGTCCTCGCCCCGATGGGACGCCCGGTGGGCTCGCCGCCACGCCGCCGGGGTGACCCCGTGGCTCTTCTTGAACTGGCGGATGAAGTGCGTCTTGTCGGCCCATCCCACCTGCTCGGCGATCACGTCGAGGGCGTCGTCGGTGTGGGCGAGCCGGGCGACCGCTTCGGCGACCCGCCCGGCCCGGATCCAGCTGCCCACCGAGTAGCCCGTCTGGTCCTTGACGACGTTGGCGACGTGCGACGGAGTGCGGTGGACGGCCGCCGCGACGTCGCGTAGCGAGATCGGCTCCAGGCAGCGGCGCTGCACGACTTCGAGTGCGTCGGTCACCAGGGAGCTCTGCCTCGACGGGATCGCTTCGCCCGGCATGGCGCGTCGCGCCTCCCCCAGCAGGAGCAGCACCAGGCTTCGCACGAGCTCCCGGGTCTCGGCCGTCGCCCGCGCCTGCTCCTCGCGGAGCTCCCGGTACAGCGACACCACCCGATCTCGGCGGGCCTCGTCGACCGTCAGCACCGGCACCGCCCCCCGCCGCACCCGAGCGAACGGGCTCATCAGGGGCTGGCTCTCGTCCAGCCCCAGGCAGGTCGCGCAGAACCCGAGCAGCCAGTAGTCCATGTCGCGGCCGGCCAACGGACGGTGCGGCACGCCCGCAGGCACGGCCGTGAACGTCCCGGCGCCCGCCTCGATGGGGCCGCCGTGCTCCATCCGGAACCAGCCGTCGACCAGGTAGGTGAGGCCATGCTCGGTGTGGCTCACCTCGCCGCCGGGGCGGAACCGGTCGATCCGGTCGTGGAGGACGAGGACGTCCCCCCCGTGTTCGGGGTCGGGTTCGTGGGCCACGGGGCAGGCTACTCGACGCGCCGTGCGAATCCCAAGATCGGCCGATCGAACCCCAAGGCCCGCTCTTCCGGCCTCACCGGCCGGCTCCTAGCCTCGGTGCATGCATGAACACCTCCCCGACGACTTCGACTGGAACGACATCTACAGCGGCGAGGAGAGCGACTTCATGCCCCCGGACCCGCTGGTGCTCGAGCTCGCGAGCCAGCTCCCGCCCGGCGACGTCCTCGACGTCGGCTGTGGGGCGGGCGGGCTGCTCGCTGCGCTCGCGGCCCGAGGCTGGCGCGTGCACGGCGTCGACGTGGCGCCCCGGGCCATTGCGGCGGCCCGCAAGGTGCTCGCCCGGCGGGGGGTCGAGGCCGACCTGGTCGCGGCCGACGCGGCGACCTGGTCCCCCCCGAGGACCTACGACCTGGTCACCAACTCCTTCGCCCTGCCGCTGACCCGCGCCGCGCAGATCGCGGTCTACCGGACGATCCGCGAGGCGGTGGCGCCCGGCGGCACGGTCCTCGTCAAGGACTTCGACACGCAGATGGCGCACGTCGGCCCCTTCGGGGGCGTGGACCTGGTGGAGGTCGACCACCTCCTCGCAGCGTTCGACGGCTTCGAGGTGCTCCGAGCCGAAGTGGTCCCGACGCCCGTGCACGACCACGGCTCGGGGACGTACGGGGAGACGACCTGGACCGCTGCGCTGCTGTTCGCCCGTCGCCCCCTCGAGGGGTGATCCCGCGTCCCCTCATTGCGCCAGCTCGAGGCCGCTGACCGACCGGAGATGGGCCGTCGCCCCGAACGCGTTGGGCACGTCGTGGGTGCCGATCCACTCCGGGGTGTCGACGCAGTCGACCCCGTCGATCGCGGGTACGCCGCTGTGGCGTCGCCAGCCGTCCAGGTCGACGGGCCGCGTCAGCAGGATCTTCGCCATCCGGACCATCGCGCGGAGCAGGTTGGGCAGGGTCCGGCGGGTCATCGGGTCGGCGGCGGCGTAGCGCCGGGCGATCGTCGCGAGGTCTTCGGCCGGGCGGCCGGTGACCTCCTGGACGACGTCGGTGGTCCCCCCGGACTCGAACGCGCCGCGGCGGTGGACGCCCCGGCGTCGATCTCCATGGGCTACGAGCAGCTGATCGACGTCGTCGACGGCCGGCTGCCCCCCCACGAGTTCGTCGCGTCGCACATCCAGCCCACCCGCGGCTCCCAGGAGCAGGTCGCGGGCTTCCTGGCCCTCATGGGCCGCGCTTTCGAGGCCGCGGGGTGAGCGAGCGCCCCGCCGCCGGGCCTCGCCTGGGCTGTTGGCGGGCCTCGGCCTGGCCGTCGTCGCTGACCGAAGCCCCCCCCGGTCGTCTAAACGCGTCTAGACCCGCCTGTACGCCGCACCGCGGGTGTCGCGCGTCATGAGCCGGTGGTCGATGAACCCCCGGCGGATGCTCGCGACGTCGTCGGTCAGCGGCTCGAGGCGCTCGTTGACCTCGGCCTCGGTCCAGGGTCCCGAGTCGGCGAAGCAGGTGCGCAGCGCGTGCCGCAGGATCACCTCGAACTTCTTGCGCTTCATCGGGTGGGCCTTGAGCCGCCCGTCGCTGTCCAGGAACGTGGCCAGCACCTTGCGCTCGAACGGATCGACGTCGTCGTCCACGGGCGCCAGCACGTGCAGGTCCTCGGTCGACAGCAGCGCTCGAGCTCGGGCTTCGAGCGCAGAGACGTCGAGCGCGTACAGGTGGTAGTGCCCCTGCACCGTCGCCGACACGAGCTCGGCCGCGCTCAGCCTGCTGAGGTGGTGGGAGACTGTCGACGGGCGCAGCGCGAGCACCTCGGCGAGCTCCTCGACGGTGTGCGGCCGGTGGGCCAGCAGCCCGACGATGCGGAGCCGGTTGGCGTCCGCGAGGGACTTGAAGAAGGTGAGAAGGACGTCATGAGTAGACATGGGGGCCTCGATTCATTTCGATGAGTGTGGAAATGAACCAGCCCCATTCAACCCGAAGTCATCGCGGACCGCCTCGCGTGGGGGTCAGCCGCTGCCTGCTCGGGGACCTCGTCCGGTACGACGGGCGGCACCGCCGCGACGCGTGCGTCGTCGAGGTGCTGGGGCCGATGTTCGAGTTCGTGCCGGTCTGCCCGGAGGTCGAGATCGGTCTGCCGGTGCCGCGGCCGCCCATCCAGCTGGTGCGCGTGGCCCAGGGGATCCGCGTCCGCGGCGTGGAACACCCCGAGGTGGACGTGGGCGACGCGTTGGCGGGGCTCCTGGACGAGGCGGCGGACCGGTTCGCGGGGCTCGCCGGCTTCCTCCTCAAGGCGCGGTCGCCGAGCTGCGGCCCGGCCGGGGTCCCGGTGCACGACGAGCGGGGGCGCCCGGTCGACTCGGCGCCGGGCGCGTTCGCGGCGGCGGTGCTGCGGCGATACCCCGGCCTGCCCGTCCTGGACGAGGGGCGGCTCGCCGATCCGCGCTTGCGAGACGAATTCGTCGCGAGCGTCTTCGACCGTCACCATCGGTTGACGAACGTCGAGCAGGAGCCTATACAAGAAATCAATTGATTACTTGATAGGTGTCCGATGACCCCGAACCGAGCGTTCAAGAACGCCGTCTACGAGCAGCTCGCCCGCGTCGCCAAGGCGATGGCGAGCCCGCGCCGCCTGGAGCTGCTGGATCTGCTGGCCCAGGGCCCCAAGACCGTCGACCGGCTGGCCGAAGCGAGCGGCATGAGCCGGGCCAACACGTCCCAGCACCTCCAGGTCCTGCGGTCGGCCCGCCTCGTCGACGCGGACAAGAACGGCCTGCACGTGACCTACCGGGTCGCCGGCTCCGACGTCGCGGACCACTTCGTCGGGCTGCGCCGGCTCGCCGAGCGCCACATCGCGGAGGTCGACGCGATCTCCCGGGACTACCTCCAGGGCCGCGGGCAGCTGGAGCAGATCGACGGCGACGAGCTGGCCGGGCGGGTCCGGGGCGGCGACGTCGTGGTGCTGGACGTGCGGCCGAGCGACGAGTACGCCAGCGGGCACCTTCCCGGCGCCCTGTCCGTGCCGTTGGAGGAGCTCGAGCGGCGCCTGGACGAGCTCCCCGCCGATCGCCAGATCGTCGCCTACTGCCGAGGCCCCTACTGCGTCTGGAGCGTGGACGCCGTCGAGCTGCTCCGCGCCAACGGGTTCGAGGCGGTGCGGTTCGAAGACGGCGTGCACGACTGGCGGGCTCGCGGCGGTGAGCTGAGCGGCGGGCCGGAGTCGTCGTGAGCTTCGCCGACCTGGAGGCCTGGCTGCTGGCGCAGGAGCCCGCGGTCCGCCTGTCGCTGTTCCTCGGTGGCCTCGTGCTCTTCGCCGCCCTGGAGCGGCTGGTGCCGCGTCGCACCCCGAGCCTGCCGCGGCTGCGTCGCCAGGCGAGCAACCTCGGCCTGGTGGTCGTGAACACCGTGGCGCTCCGGCTGCTGGTGCCGGCGGCGGCGGTGGGCACCGCGGCGATGGCGTCCGAGCGAGGCTGGGGGCTGTTCGGCGTCCTGGACTGGGCGCGTCCGATCGAGATCGTGCTCTCGGTGTTGATGCTCGACTTCGCGATCTACCTGCAGCACGTGATGTTCCACTCGGTTCCGACGCTGTGGCGACTGCACGCGATGCACCACGCCGACCGCGACTTCGACGTCACCACCGGCCCCCGGTTCCACCCGCTGGAGATCGTGCTTTCGATGGGCATCAAGCTCGGGCTCGTCGCGGCGCTCGGCGCACCGGCGGTCGCGGTGCTGATCTTCGAGGCGCTGCTCGGCGTGTTGCCGCTCTTCAACCACGCCAACCTGCGGCTCCCGATCGGCCTGGACCGGCTGCTTCGGTTGGTCGTGGTGACGCCGGACATGCACCGGGTGCACCACTCCGTCGTGCCGGCAGAGACCAACTCCAACTTCGGGTTCAACGTGCCCTGGTGGGACCGGTTGATGGGGACCTACCGGGCCCAGCCGGAGGCCGGCCACGAGGGGGCGGTCATCGGGCTGCCGGAGCACCAGGAGGGCGGCGTACAGTCGATCCCGTGGATGCTGGCGTTCCCGTTCCGCCGCGCCGGGGGCTCCCCGTGAGTCGGGCGGCGGTCCTCAAGATCGTGGTCGCCGCGCTGCTCGCGGCGGGCCTCGTCTGGGCGGTCGGCCACCGCGACCTCTTCACCGACGAGGCGCTCCAGGCGCACCTCGACGCGCTGGGCGGCTGGGCGCCGCTCGCCTTCGTCGCCGGCTACGCGGTGGTCACCCCCCTGTTCGCGCCCGGGTCGGCGCTGACGGCCGCGGGGGGCGCGATCTTCGGCCCGGTGGCGGGCTCGATCTACAGCCTCCTGGGGGCGACGCTGGGGGCGACGCTGTCGTTCCTCACCGCCCGGTACCTCGTGGGCGACGCGGTGCGCCGTCGCGCGGGCCCGAAGCTGGACCGGCTGCTCCGAGGGGTCGAGGAGGACGGCTGGCGGTTCGTCGCCATCGTGCGGCTGGTGCCTCTCTTCCCGTTCAACCTGAGCAACTACGCGCTCGGCCTGACCAAGATCCGGCTCGCGCCGTACGTCCTGACCTCGCTGATCTGCATGGCCCCCGGCGCGGCGGGCCTGGCGATCGTCGGCCACGGCGGGCGGGCGGCGCTCGGCGGCGAGTCCGGGGCCCTGCGCTGGGTCCTCCTGGGGCTCGGCCTCGTCGCGGCGGCGGTGCTGCTGCCCCGGCTCCTCCGCAAGGGCGCGCCGCCGGCGACGGTCTCCATCGACGCGCTCCGAGAGACTCTCCCCGGCGGCCCCGCCATGCTGGTGCTCGACGTCCGCTCCGTCGAGGAGTTCGACGGCCCCCTCGGCCACATCCCCGGCGCCCGCTGCATCCCCGTGGGCGAGCTGCAGGATCGCCTGGGCGACCTGGAGCCTGAGCGGGCCGCTCGGATCGTCGTCGTCTGCCGCACGGACCGACGGTCCACCACCGCCGCCGAGCTGTTGGCCTCCGCCGGCTTCCCGGACGTCGTCGTGCTGGCCGGCGGAATGGAGGCCTGGAACGCCCCGGTGCCGCCGGACATTCCGGATCAATAGAAGGCGGCGTAGCCGACCGGCGGGTCGAAGCTGCCCGCCGGGGCGAGCCCGTCGCCGGTGTCGGTGCGCACCCGGCCGTCGCCGCCGATGCCGTCGGTCGGCCCGGCGCCGTTGAGGAAGCTGCAGGTGCCGCCGGTCGCGGTGACCGTGCCCAGGTTGACGACCTGCGGGGCGGACAGCCAGACCGCCCCCCCGGAGCCGGCGCCGCCGCCGCCGGACGCGCCGACGTTCTGGGTGCCGCCGCCGGTGCCGCCGTTGGCCTCGATCACGCCGCCGGCCAGGATCGTGATGCTGCCCGTCGCGGTGATGTGCACCGCGCCTCCGCCGGCGCCGCCGCTGCCGCCGCTGAACCCGGTGCTCGCGCCGCCGAGGCCTCCGCCGCCGCCGCCGCCGCCCGCGCCCCCGACGAACGGTGAGAGGGTCGGGGAGCCCCACGTGCCGCCGCCGCTGCCGGGGATGCCGTTGCCGCCCCAGCCGGCCTGGCCGGACGTGGCGTAGCCGCCGCCGCCGGCGTTGCCGCCGTCCCAGTAGACGCTGTTGGCGGTCGAGGCGCCTCCGCCGCCGCCGCCGCTGCCGCCGCCGGTGCTCCCGGTGCCGTTGAAGCTGGGGCCGCCGTTGCCTCCGCTGGCGCCGCCGCAGGCGCCCACGGCGCCGATGGACGCGGGCGCGCCGCTGGGGTTGCCGGCCGACGCGTTGTAGCCGACCCCCCCGGCGCCGTTGAGGGACAGGGCGCCTTCGATCCAGACGTCGCCGGTCACGTCGAACACCACCGGGTCGGTGCAGCCGGGCGCGCAGGTGACCGTCACGCCGGCCGGGATGTGCACGCCGGTCGTCGAGACGGTCCCGCAGACGGTCTCGTCGACCGTCGGGCAGAAGCCGCCTGCCGGGCACTCGATGCACTCGGGCAGCGTCGGGTCGTCGTCGCAGGGGTCGGTGGCGGAGTCGTCGTCGTCGGCCACGTCGTCGTCGTCGGTGGCGGAGTCGTCGTCGTCGGCCACGTCGTCGTCGTCGGTGGCG
>CAYQEG010000140.1:0-21552 GCA_964416435.1 uncultured Rickettsiales bacterium | reverse complement strand
GTACGACGACGACGACACCACCGACGACGACGACCTGGCCGACGACGACGACTCCAGCGAGCCGGAGCGATGCGAGACCTGCGGCACGTTCGGCTGGCTCTGCGGCGTCACCCCCCACGCCCACCCGCCGTCGATCCTGGCGCTGCTCGGCGTCGCGCTGATCGCCTTGTCGACCCGCCGCCGACGGACCTGACGATGAGTGAGCCGCTCGCGGACCGCCTGCAGGCCTACCTGCGAGCCCGCGGCGACTCGGACGTGCACGCCCTGCGGACCCGGCGCGGGGCGTTGCTCCCGGACCTCCGCGCCGGGGCGGCCGAACTGGACGGCCGGGCCGACCTCGCGGGCGCCGTCGCCGTGCTCGAGGACGCCGTGGGGAGCGCCATCGGGGAGCCCGATCCGGCGGACGTCGCGCTGCTCGCGAATCTGCAGGGGCGCCTCGACGCGCTGGCCGCTCCGGCGCTCCGGGTCCCGATCCTGCTCGCCGAGGTGGGCGGCGCCGGCGCGGTCGTGGACGAGCTCAGCGTCGAGGTGTTGCGCACGCCCGGGCGCGGTCGCACCTGGACCGCCCAGTCCGCCGACCCGGCCGCCGAGGCCGCGGCGGTGCACGGCGGCGCCGCCGCCACCGCGCTGCTGCGACGCCTCGGGTACCGCGCCGAGCCCGGCGACCTGGACGTCGCCTGGAGCACCGGGGTGGCCGACCGGGCCCGCATCGAGGGGCCGAGCCTGGGGCTCGCCCTCGCCCTCGCGGTGCTCGCCCGGACGACCGAGCGCACGCTGCCGGGGGACATCGCGGTCACCGGCGCGGTCGCCGCCGACGGGGGTCTCGCCGCCGTGGCCGGCGGGCCGGCGAAGGCTCGCGCCGCCGCCGACGCTGGCTTCGCGCGCCTGCTCGTCCCCCGGGGGACCGACGTCGGCGCGGTCCCCGACGGTCTGCAGGTCGCCTTCGTCGGCAGCCTGGCGGAGGCCGCTGCCGTCGCCCTGGGGCTGCGCGGCCGGCCCGCCCGCCCGATGCTCGTGCCGTTGAGCCTGTCGACGGCGATGGCGCTGGTGGTCCTGTTCGGGCTGCTCGACCTGCCGGCGGTGCTCGGCTACCCCGTCGTGGCCCAGCCGCTGCCCCGGGCGGAGATCACCGACCGGGTCGTGCTGGTGCCGTGGGACCGGAGTCAGGGCGGGGGAACCGCCGAGGCCGACGGCGTCGACTTCGCGGAGTTCGCCGACCACCGCAGCTACCGGGCGACTCACCCGCAGGTGCTCCGTCGGCTGTCCGAGGCAGGGGCGACGGTCGTGCTGCTCGACGCCTGGATCCGGGGCGGCGACCGCGAGGCGACGGCCGTCATCGCCGCGGCGATCGCCGACGCCACCGCCGCCGGCACCACGATCGTGCTCCCGTCCCGCGCCGACGCCGGCCGGTGGGATCCCCCCGACGACGCGCTGGTCGCCGGCGGCGCCGCGGTCGGCTTCGCGGCGGCCCGCGCCGAGGGACCCCGCCGCCTCGTGCGCAGCGCCCGACTCGCCCGGCCCGGCGCCGCGGCGGGCCCACGCTGGTCCCTCGCCACCCTCGCCGTCGCGCGGCTGTCCGGCGTCGAGCCGGAGGCGCTCGGAGACGACCGCATCGTGTTCGGGGCGCGGACCCTGGGTGCCCCCGGGGGGGTCCGGCTGGTCCGCTTCCCGGACGCCCCCGACTACCGCCGCTACGCCTACGCCGACGTCTTCGCCGGCCGCTTCGACCCCGCCCACGTGGCGGGTCGGGTGGTCGTGCTCGGCGCCGCCCAGGGGGACGCCGACCGGCATCGCACGCCGTCGGGCACCTGGTACGGCGTGGAGATCCAGGCCGCGATCGTCAGCTCCCTGCTGTCCGATCGTCCCCGCCTGGAGGAGGTCGACCGCTCGTCCCGGGCCGGCGCCGCAGCCCTCCTCGCGCTCGGTTGCGCGCTGTCGGTGGCGGCGGCTCGGCGGCGCCGGCGGTCGGGGCTGCGGGCGGCGATCGTGGTCGTGGCGTACGTCGGGCTGGCGGGCTTCGTCTCGGTCACCGCGATGAACCGGGCGGTCTACTGGCCGTGGACCGACGGGGTGGCGGCGGCGCTGCTCGTCGCGGCCTTCGAGCTGTGGCGGCGGCGGCGCGAGGGGCGAGCGCTCAGCGGCGCTGGCTGATCGGGGGCGGCCGGGGCGGCACCCGATCGTCGCGGAGCACGGGGCAGCGAAGCTCTCCGATCCCGTCGACTCGCGCGATCACCTCGTCACCGTGGACCAGCGGGCCGACCCCCTCGGGGGTGCCGGTCGCGATGACGTCCCCGGGCTCCAGCGTCATGACGCGCGATACGGTCGCCACCAGGGTCGGCACGTCGAAGATCATCCGGTCCGTGCGGCCCCGCTGCCGCTCCTCCTCGACGCCGTCGACCCGCACGACCCGACAGCTCACCTCGACGTCGAACGGATCGAGGTCCGTCTGCATCGCCGGCCCGATGGGACAGAACGTGTCGAACCCCTTGCCCCGAGCGAACTGCTCGTCCGACCGCTGGAGGTCCCGCGCGGTGACGTCCAACAGCACGGTGTAGCCGGCCACCACGTCGGCGAACTCCGGTGGCGCGACGTGACGGCAGCGCCGTCCGATGACCACCCCGAGCTCGGCTTCGTGCTCGACGCGCTGGCTGTCCGGCGGCAGCAGGATCGTGTCGCGGGGGCCGATGACGGAGGACGGCGCCTTGAGGAACATCAGCGGCCGCTCCGGCACGTCGTGCCCCAGCTCGGCGGCGTGGGCGGCGTAGTTGCGGCCGATGGCGACGACCTTGCTCGGCCGCACCGGGGCGAGGAAGCGCACGTCGCCGGCGACGAGCGTCGGCTCTTCGAGGGGCGGATCGGTGACCCCGGGGAGGCGAGCGTCGCCGGGGGGGCGAGCGACGAGGCCGTCGTCCCACAGCACCGCCTGGCGGGGGCCGCGCTTCGTCAGGACACGCGCGAGGCGCACGGGCTCAGGCTCAGGCGCAGAAGCCGTCGTCACCGGGACCACCTTCGGGGTGGTCACCCTTGGGGCACCAGTCCGGCGGCACGACCTGCACCGCGGCGTCGACGGAGCCGAAGTCGGGGTGCGTCAGCTCGATGGTCGCCCCGCCGGTGTCCGCGCCGGCGCGGATGACGCCGTCGCCGCTGACGGTGGGGGGGCTGTCTTCGGGGATGTGCTGGCTGGGGTAGCTGGGCGGGTCGAGGTAGTCCTCGTACGTGGGGCTCCAGCCGCCGAACGCCACCTCCAGGTCGCCGAAGTCGATGTCGCCGATCCGCACGTCGTCGTACAGGCCGTCGATCAGCTGGTCGTCCTGGCCCTTCTCGGGGACGCCGTTGGGGCCGGGCAGGTAGATGCCGGGCCGGATCGTCCACTCGGTCATCCCCTCCTGGCCGGTCTCCGCGACGCGCACCCACATCTCGCGCTGACGCTGCGGCCCGCCGGGGGCGAGGGCGGAGCGCTCGGTCATGTTGGTCAGCTGGTCGTGGATGTAGCCGAGGAAGGCGTCGGGCAGGTGGTCCGCCGTGATGCTGAAGGTCACCGTGTCCTGGAAGTCCTCGATCCGCTTCATGCCCGAGGCGAGCACCGTCAACGTCACCGGGCCGGCGTACTCGGGGGTGCCGGTGATGTTGCCGGCCTCGTCCATCGCCAGCCCGGCCGGCAGCTCGCCGGAGACCAGGGTGAAGGCGGCGGGCCCGTCGTACTCCGCGATCGCGACCTTGCCCGTATAGACCTCACCGTACTGACCGTCGGGCAGGCCGGAGAGATCGAAGATCCCCTCGATCGGCGGACAGGCGGTCAGGGTCAGGCAGACGAAGGCGACGAGGGGCAGGACGACAGCTCGGTGCACGAAGAGTCTCCAGAGGTCGAGGAGCGGGAGGTCGGAGGGTACCACGTGGTACATACTGCCCCCGTGTCGTCGACGACCCTTCAACTGCGCATCGGGGTGACGCGAGACAAGGGCTTCCTGTACCGAGCGTGCCTCCGCCCGCCCGCCAGCGTGACGGTGGGTCGCGCTGACGACGTCCTGCTCCCGCTCGACGATGTCGCGGCGCCCCGCCGGCACACGCTGTTCAGCGTCGGCCGCACCGGCTGCCTGCTCGACTTCCGACCCGAGTGGCGGCTGCGCGTGTTCCGCGACGAGGTCGCGATCACCGGTCACGAGCTCATCGACGAGGGCACCGCGTTCCGGCGCGGACGGCGGGTGCTCATCCAGATGGCGCCCGGGACGCGGGGCTCGCTGCAGCTCGGCCACCTGCGCCTCCTGTTCAAATGGGAGGAGGTGCCGGGGGACGACGTCGGCGACGTGCCGCTGCGGGACGTCGGCGATGTACCCCGCTGCCACGCCTGCGGGCTCGCGCTGCGCGACGCGCTGCCTCGGGAGGGGCTGTACGCCCGGTGCGACAGCTGCCGCGCGATGAACTGCTTCGTCGACCCGGAGGGGCCCTACCGGACCGCCAACATGGCCGCGCAGGACTTCACTGGGGCCGCCAACGAGGACTCCTTCGCCGACTCCCTCGCGCCGGGCATGCAGGAGGAGGCGGACACCCTGCTCGGCGTCCCGATCTTCGCGCCGATGACGGGCACCCGCATGGAGGCGCTGCCGGAGCACCTGCGCCCCGCGGGGGTCGCCGGCGCGCCCGCGACGCCGCCGGACCTGGTCGCGGTGCGGGCGCCCCGCAAGGCCCTCGAGGGGCTCAAGACCATGTTCGATCGGTCGCCCTTCCTCGGCCCCCGACCGCACCGGAAGCCGGACGCCCCCGGCGCGAAGCGGCCGCGACCTCCGCAGGAGATGACGCCCCTGAGCACGGAGCCGCTGCGCACCGAGCCGACGGGGTCCCAGCCGCCCCTACAGCGCGACGAGGCGCCGCCACCGGCCTCGGCCGCGCCGGAGGTCACCACGGTGCCGGGCGCCCAGGTCGAACCGCTCGACGACGCCTTCTGGACGGCGGAGGTCGAGGCGATGCTCCCGTTCGGCGCGCTGGAGGCGCCCGAGGAGATCGTCGACGGCGAGGAAGACAGCGGGCGGGTCGCGTGGGGCACCTTCAGCGTGCTGTCCGCCTGGAGGGACTCCACCGACCAGGCGGGCCGGGTCCCGCGCGGGCGCGTGCGTCGCCTCATGGCGGAGGCCGAGGACATCGGCACCGGATCGGACGTCGGCTGGCTGCTCGCCGCGGTCGTCGCCATCGGGGGCGTCGCGATCCTCGTGGTGGGCCTCTGGATGCTCCGCCCGATGCAGCCGGAGACCGCCGCCCCCGCCCCCGCTCCGACCACCCCGGTGGGGGTGAAGGCGACCCCCGCGCCGGCCCCGGTCGCCCGGGTCGACCGGGTCGAGCACGGGCCGGGCACGTACGCGCGCCGGACGGGGGACGCGCCGGAGTCGGTGCACACCGGTCGCTTCTGGATCGACCGCAAGGAGGTGCAGCTGGGCGAGTGGCGGGCCTTCGCCGCGCGCACGGGACGGCCCGACCCGGGCGCCTGGGCGATCCACCTGCCGGGGGACGACCTCAGCGTGCCGGTGTCCGGCATCTCCGCGGCCGAGGCGGCCGAGTACTGCAAGTGGACGGGGGGACGCCTGCCGACGGAGGCCGAGTGGGAGCGCGCCGCGGTCGGCCTGGAGGGCCGCGCGTGGCCGTGGGGGCCGGAGTTCGACGAGGCCCGGGTCTCGATCTCCGATGCCCTGGAGCCCGTCGGGAGCCATCCCCGGGGGGCGTCCGGCACGGGCGTCCTGGACCTGGTCGGCTCGGTCCCCGAGTGGGTTCAGCCCGCCTCGGGCGAGCCGCTCCTCAAGGGCGGCGGCGTCGGAGCCTGGGCCAAGCCGGAGTACCTGTCACCCTTCGCCCGCGTGCCTGGGGGCGCGGAGCGATGGGCGCCTGGCCCCGGCTTCCGGTGCGCGTCGGACTGATCGCGCCGAACCCTGGCGCTTCGCCCCGTGCCGAACCCGCGAGTGCAAAAGCGGCCTGATCTCCACCGACTGCCTGAATTCGGGGCGGCCTGCCAGCGGGCCTGTTCGGCTATCGTTCGTGTCGACATCCGGGGATCCTGTCCGGAAGACGGCGACGCTTGCATGCCGCACTCAACTGGGCACGCCGAGGCGGTTGGTTCACAAAGAAAACGTCCCACGCAAACCGCTGGGATCTCAGGTGAATCCAGGTCCCCGTGAGTTTTCGCGCCGAAGTCGTTCGGGGGTCGGAGAGAGCCCGGCTTAAGCTCTTTCTCGAAGGTGACGCTCTTTTACAACTCGTAACCCTTCCAGGAAGTCGCTTCGGCCTCGGTCGAAGCGGAGCGGAGTCCTGGCCTCCCTGCCCTCGGGCAGGCTGGTCAGCCTGATCGCCCTCGGGCGTGATGGCGCTCGTCGGACCGTCTTCGGACGGACCGGCACCCCGTCGGACCGTCTTCGGGCGGACCGGCACCCGGAACCCCAGGAGTGCCGCCGGATGAAACAAGCCGGCAGGGCCAGGGGGGGAGTAAGCCGCCAAGGTCGGACCAACGGCGTAGGCGGACCGTAGCGGGCGTGGAAACCCGCGTTGGTGAATCCCCCTGTCTTGATGTGCTGTAGGGGCCAGGAACCTCATGAGGGGAAGTCCCGCGAACGGGCCGGCTTCGGCTGGACCGCGCGAGGGACCGCTCTGATGGTGAGTCTCCGAGGGAGAGGGTAAGTCCAAGAGAGACGCATGCGTTCAGCCCATTCGGGCCGGGCCAAGGCGGTGGCGGGAAGACGCCAGGAGCCAGCTCCGCCCTTCGGGGTGGTGTCGAAGGCTGTAGGTGGATCGGCGAAGGCCAACCGAGCCGATACCGCGCCGCTCATGCTCTGAAGGACAACCCAACTCCGGGAGGCGCGCAGCCGCTTGCGGCTGCCCAGCCTGACGCGCGAAAGCCCCTGGAGAGGATTTGGACATCGCACCCTGGCGGCCTCATCGGCCGGCGTCTCGGCGCTGGTTGTTTGGTCGGGGCTGGTTCGTGGAGCTGCTTCGGCGGCGCCGGGGGCTGGCTGAGGGGTTACTGGGCGCCTGGACGCGCGGGTCGGTTCGCCGGCCTGGGTCGACAGGCACCCCCGCCACGCGGAACCCGGATTCCCGGGGCTGCGTCGGAGCCGCTTCGGTGGCCTTGACGCGGACCTGGACCCGCCGGGCGACGGGCGTAAGCGCGGTCAGGACCGGTTCGCCGGGACGGACGGAGCGAAGCGCCACCGCGACGGTCGCGAAGGTCGGCTTGCCGGCTGGAGCGATGGTTGCGGGCCTCCTGCGAAGAGACGACCGGCTTGCCGGCCGCCTCGGAGCGGAACGCGACGGGACGGACGGCTTGCCGGACGTCGCGGAGCGTGGAGTCGCAGGGCACTCGTTCGGGCGCCGCACGGTGGAGGCCGCGAAGCCCCAGCCGACCGGTTCGCCGGGCAGTTGGAGCGAAGTGGCCGCCGCTGTGGCCCACCTCCCGGTTCGCCGGGTGAGGGTCGCGGCACCGCCGGACGCGAAGGCTCCCACCGGGGCGCCGAGCGGAGTGGAGCACCCCCTCGGGGGCGCGAAGCACCGCGGAGCACTCCACCGGGGCGCCAGGCACGCGAAGCACCCTCCGGGGCGCCGAGCACCGCGAAGCACCCCCTCGGGGGCGCCGAGCAGCGCGAAGCACCCCTCCCGGGCGCCGAGCACGCGAAGCACCCCCTCGGGGGCGCCGAGCACCGCCGGGCACTCCACGGGACGCCGAGCACGCACCGCACCCCTCGGGGCGCGGGGCACCGCGAAGGCCCTCTTCGGAGGACCGGAGCGAGCGAAGCTGCCCACGGGCGCTGAGCCGAAGGCACATCCCAGGTATCGAGGAAGGGAAGGGCGTCACCTTCCCTTTTCTCGTTCTGCCTTGACCTCGGCCCTCCATCCTCCCCGCTCCCGGGGCCTCGTAGTCATGAGGGGCCGTTCAGCGGCGGCGGATCCGGTCGCTGCGCAGGCGATGGGCGTCGTCGAACAGCGACCGCAGCGCCAGGAGCACCGCGCCTGCGGTGCCGAGCGCCGTCGCCGACGCGATCAGGAACATGATCAAGATCTGGTACCGCGCCGCCTCGACCGGCGCCGTGCCGCTGAGGATCTGCCCGGTCATCATCCCCGGGATCGTCACCAGGCCGACGACCGTCATCGTATTGAGGATCGGGATCATCCCGGTGCGCATCGCCTCGCGGGCCACGGGCTGAGCCGCCTCCCAGCGCGTCGCGCCCAGGGCGAGCAGCAGCTCCACCCGCCCCCTCCCCTCGTCCAGCTCGGCGAGGCACCGGTCCAGGCCGAGGCTGATGCCCGTCAGGCTGTTGCCCAGGATCATCCCGAGCAGGGGGATCACGTACTGGGGCTCCCACCACGGCTCGACGCCGACGATCCCGGCCGTCCCGACCACCGTCGTCACCCCGGCGCTCACGAGCAGCGCCGCGAAGCTCGCCGGGCGAGCGCCGCGGTAGTCCCGCGACGAGCGGCCGACCGACGCGTTGGCCGCCAGCACGATCATCGCCAGGCAGATCCCGACGACGAGCCCCGGCTGGCCCACGTCGAAGACGAAGCCGAGCACGTAGCCCAGCGCCACCAGCTGCACGACCGTGCGGAGCGACGCGACCAGCAGCTTGCGCTCCAGCCCCAGCCCCAGCCACACCGACAGCGCGCCGTTGATCGCGATGAGGGCGGCCGCCGCGGCGAGGTCCCACGCGCTCAGGGGGATCGGCCCCACCACGTCCGAGGGGTTCACGACGCCCCCACCCGGATCACCCGGTCCGCGACCCGCTCCGCCTGGGCTACGTCGTGGGTCACCCAGATCTTGGTCCAGGCCGCCAGCTCGGCCTCCACCGCCGAGGCGGCCTCGCCGTCCAGCGCCGACGTCGGCTCGTCGAGCAGGAGCACCCGAGGCTCCGCGGCCAACCCGACGGCCAGGAGCACGCGCTGCTGTTCTCCGCCGGACAGCTCGTGCCAGGGCTGGTCCCAGGTCGCCCGCGGCAGCAGCCACCCCTCGGCCCGGGCCACCGGATCGCCGACCTCACGACCCGCCCAGGCCTTGAGCGAGCGCGCCCGAGCCAGCAGCTCCGCCGGCGTGCCGCCCATGGTGGGCACCCGCTGGGGCACGAAACGGACCGCCGACCGCCAGGCGGGCAGGCCCCACTCCGCCTGGGTCCGGCCGTCCAGCCGGACCTCGCCGGCCGGCAGCGGGTCCAGGCCCGCGAGCAACCTCAGCAACGTCGACTTGCCCGACCCCGACGGCCCCTGCACCGCGACGGTCTCGCCCGCCGACAGCGACAGGGAGAGCCGCTCGAACAGCACCCGGTCGCCGAACCGCTGACCGAGATCCGTGGCGGCGAGCAGCGTCATCGGATCGCTACCGAAGCGCCTCGATGTCCTCGATGGTCTTGGGGATCTGGGCCGTCAGGTTGACGTTGCCGTCGGCCGTGACGAGCACGTCGTCTTCGATCCGGATGCCGATCCCGCGGAACTGCTCGGGCGCGTCCTCGGCGTCGGGCGGCACGTACAGCCCCGGCTCGACGGTGATCACCATGCCCGGCTCGAGCGCCAGGTCATCGCCCGACGGCAGCTTGTACCGACCGACGTCGTGCACATCGAGGCCGAGCCAGTGGCTCGTCCGGTGCATGTAGTACTTCTTGAAGGTCTCCTGTTCGATCGCCTCGTCGACCGTCCCCGTCAGGAGCCCCAGCTCGATCATGCCGGCCGTCAGCGTGCGCACCACGCCCTGGTGGATGCCCTCGATCGTCGCGCCCGCGACCGTCGCCTCGCAGGCCTCGATCTGGGACGCGAGGACCAGCTCGTACAGCTGGCGCTGGGGGTCGGTGAACCGCCCCGAGACCGGCGACGTCCGCGTGACGTCCGTGGCGTAACCGTCGATCTCCGCGCCGGCGTCGATCAGCATCAGGTCCTTCGGCCCGAACACCGCGTCGTTCTTGATGTAGTGGAGGATGCAGGCGTTGGCGCCCCCCGCGACGATCGACGCGTAGGCCCAGCCCCACGCCCCCTGGCGGCGGAACGTGTACTCGACCAGCGCCTGGATCTCGTACTCCCGCATACCGGGGCGGACCTGCTCCATCGCGGCGACGTGCGCCTCCCCCGTGATCCGGGAGCCCTCCCGCATCAGGACCAGCTCGTCCTCCGTCTTGCGCAGCCGGAACTCGGCGAGCAGCGCCGTCGCGTCCCGGAGCGACGTCGGCCCCAGCCCCCCCTTGCGGCCCTTGCGGAGCTTGCCGAGCACGCCCATCACCCGGGGCTCGACCTCCGGATGGCGACCGAAGTCGAAGTACAGGTCGCTGACGTCGCCCAGCCGCTCGGCGAGGCCCGCCTCGAGCTCCTCTTCGACGAACCCGGCGCTCGCGCCGAACCGCTCGACCACCGCCTCGGGCCCCGCGCGGATGCCTGTCCAGACCTCCTTCTCGGGGTCCTTGGGGAGCACCCACATCGTGAACGGCTCGTCCGCCTCGTCCTTGCGCAGGAGCGCCCAGGCGCCCGGCTCGTCGAAGCCGGTCAGGTAGTAGAAGTCCGAGCTCGGTCGGAACGGGAACTCCGTGTCGTTGGACCGGGTCCGCTCGGGGTTGGTCGGGAGCAGCAGCGCCGATCCGGCAGGCATCGCGTCGAGGACGCGGCGGCGGCGGTCGGCGAAGACCTCGGGGGACAACTTGAGCATTCGGGCACCCTACTGGCTTCGATATCGATAGGTGCTGAAGAAGTCGAGGATCGCCACCTCGCACGGCACCCCGGATTGGTGCACCTCCTCCAGGAAGCCATTCATCTGCACCTTCGGGATGACGCGGGCGGGGTGGTCGAACGGCAGGAAGAAGTTGTCCCAGTGACACGGCAGCACGAGCTTGGGCCGCAGCGTGCGCAGGATCCGCTCGACGAACCGCGGGCTCCCCTGCCGCCCGACGATGCACAGGAGGAGGACGTCGCACCGCACGTCGTGCAGCGCCGCCTCGACGAAGTCCGCCGAGCCCAGGTGGAAGAAGCTGACGCCCCCGACGTCGACGTGCAGCCCGAACGTCGCCCCGACCCGGAACTGGTTGAGCCGCAGCGGCCCCTTCGGATCGCCGATCCGACCGGGCATCGGCATGCGCCCGGCGAACACCTTGCCGTGGATGCTGCGCAGCACCCGGATCCGGAACGGCCCGTGGTCGACGACGTCGCCCGCCGCCACCTGCCCCAGCTGCTCCGGGACGGCGCCGTCCAGGCGCGCGAGGTGCAGCGCCGATTCGCTGCCGTACACCTTGGCGCCGGTGTGGCAGGCGATGGCGCCGATGTCCATCGCGTGGTCGTGGTGGGAGTGGCCGGCGAGGATGACGTCGGCCCGGTCGATGTGCTCGCGCACCGCGGCGAGGTCCGGTGACAGCCGTCCGAACAGCGTGCTGCGCATGTTGTGCCGGCTGACGTAGGGGTCGATCAGCATGCGCTGACCGCGCGCCTCCACTTCGAACCCGGCCGCGCCGAGCCAACGGAAGCAGACGTCCCCCGGCGCGGCGATCGCACGCGTCGAGGGGAGCCGGTAGTAGAGGTCGCGAGGGAGCTCGCGACTGATCAGGCGGTGAAACGCCAGCCCAAGGTCGGCCACCCGGGAAGGGTAGCCGACCTCGGACCGTCGAGGCGACGCCTCAGTTCGCCGCCTGGGACAGACCCGCCGAGGGGGAGGGGGAGGGGGGGCGGGTCACGTCCCTGCGCCTAGGCCGGCGCGTCCGGCTCCAGCGCTTCGATTCGGGCGTCCAGCTCCTTCAGGAGCGTCTTGCGCGCCTTGTTGACCTCTTCGTAGGCCTTCACGGTGCGCAGCTGCGCGAGGTCGAACCCCTCGAGCAGCGGGGTGATCTTCTTGATCGACAGGTCGTCGTAGCCATCGATCGGCAGCGTCGCCGAGTGGCCGGCGCGCAGCGCGACCAGGGCCTCGTCCAGGGCTTCCGCGCCGCGGCGCAGGAAGTTGGCCTTGCCCTCGAAGGTGTCGTCGGCCTTGTTCAGCAGGTCGCGGGTGGTCTCCAGGACCGTCGCCTCCGCTCGGCGGATGGCGCCCGAGGCCTTGTCGATGCCCTCGGTACCCTTGTTGATCCACTCTTCCCGCTTGCCGTCCACGTCTTCCCGGACCTTGCCGAGGTTGTCGAGGCGCTCGTTGCCCCAGTTGACGATCTGCTCGCGGGTCTTCTCGAGGCGGTCGATGAGATTCTGCATGCTCTCCGTGCTCCATCTAGCGGCGCTGAATGAGTATTCAGTCACACCGTCAATCGGAATCTAGACACCCCTGAGGGGGAGTCAAGCGGAGGTACGCAGGAATCGACCGTTTTCTTGCGTTTTTTGTCGCCGCGGGGGCTCAGTCGCCGGTCTGGCGACGGCGCCGAGCCACCCGGTAGGTGAGCCAACCGAGGAGGGAGCCGACGAACAGCCCCTGGATCGGGAAGCCGACCATCCAGTAGACGAAGAGCTCGCGGGCGAGCTCCCACCCGATCCGCTCGCGGAAGCCGGCCAGCCCCATCGACATCAGCTTGCCGTGGAGCACGAGGTGGCCGAGCTGGCAGCTGACGAAGGCGAAGAACGGCGAGAGCACCGGGAACGAGACGTTGGTCGCGAGCCAGATCGCCAGCTTGTTCAGCCGGAACGCCATCGCGACCCCCAGCGCCATGATGACGTGGGTGCCGTACAGCGGGGACAGGCCGATCATCACCCCGGCGAACACCGCCCAGCCGAGCTCCGCCGGCTCCGCGTGTTCCCGCAGCAATCGCCACCACGCCCGGTGGGCCAGGGACCGGACCCCGAACAGGTCCCAGCGGAGGTCCGGGTCCGGCGCCTCCGCGAGGGCGGCTCGGAACTCAGCCGCTTCGGCGCGCACGTTGCTCAGCAGTCCGGCCATGCCGCGCCTGATGCCACAGGCAGCCCCCCCGGACAAGCGTTCGTCGGGCAAGATCCACCCCGGTGCGCTCCCTCCCCTCCCCCGTCGTCGGCCTCCTCATCGCCTGCGCGGCCCTCCTCGCGGTCGCCGCGGTGGCCCAGGAACGGGGACGGGACGCCGAGTCGGACCAGGCCCCGGCCATCGACAACAGCATCACCGGGGTGGCCCGAGAGCCCCTCGCCGGTCCGCTCCCGGTGCCTCCTCCCGGTCTCGAGGCGGCGGCCGGGGGGCCGCTGGCGCGGGCGCGCGATCACCTGGACCGGGCGACGGTCCTGGACGGGCTCGGAGTGCGCGTGGCGCGCAAGCTGCTGGAGGCGGACTGCGACCTGGTGGAGCCGGGGGCGCGGCTCCTCGCCCACCTCAGCCGCGAGGGCAGCGCGGAGGTGCGCACCGCCGGGGCGCTGCTCGCCGATCCCGAGGCCTCGGGATCGGCCGACCGCGATCGGCTGGAGAGCCTCGACCGTCGCCTGCGGCACCTGCGTCGGCAGGCCGCCGACTCGGTCCGACGAGCGGGCCCCTGCCCCGCCGCGGACGGCCCGCCTTCGGTCTACCTGACCGCGGCCGAGACCACCCCCATCGACGGCCGCGTGGTGCTCCTCGCGAAGGCGTCGGAGCCGGCCCGGGTCGTGTGGGTGGACGGCTCCCCCGCCGGGGTGAGCGAGCCGGACGGCTGGGCGGTGATCGTCGCGGCGCCAGGCTCCCGGGTGCTCTGCGAGGCCCCGGCCGCGGCGACGACGTGCGACGGCGGCTTCGCCGTCGAAGCGGTCATGGGCGCCGCGTTCGACCTGCGGGCCCACTGACAGTGAGGCTCCGAGCCCGGGCCCCGCGGCGGGCTCATGATCAGTCGCTCGCCCTCTTCGGCCTGGGCAGCTCCGGCGCTTCGACGCCGGCCCCGACCACGACGCGCCAGCGGGCCAGCGCCGCCTGCTGCTCCTCGTCCGACGCCTGCCGCGACGTCCGCAGGATCGACACGGCGGACCGGACCACGTCTTCGTCCCGGGGGGCCAGCTCCAGGGCGTCGTCCACGAAGTCCGTCGGGTCCTCCGGCCAGCCCGGCACCCGTCCGACGGAGCGGGACGCCAGCGCCGCGGCGAGCGACGCCTCCGCCAGCGGCTCGAGCTCGAGGTCCTCACAGGCCTCCAGCCCCGCGCGCCCCGATCTCAGCGAGGCCACGCAGGCTCCCCGCCGCAAGCGCGGCAGCTCCGGGGCCGCCGACGCCAGCGCCGCGTACTCGGCGTAGGCGCGGGCCGGGTCGCCCGCCCCGAGCGCGGCCCAGGCGCGGACCTCCCGCACCGCCGGCTCCAACGCGACGCGGTCGCCCTGCTCCAGCTCGTCCAGGAAGCCGACGAGCTCGCCCAGCTCCTCCACCCCCGCGTCGGCGGCCCACGCCACCGACGCGTCGAGGCGACGCTCGGAGTCGGTGCGACAGGCCCTCCGCCACGCCCCCGCGGCGGCCGAGGGTCGACCCAACGCCCGCAGCACCCGGCCGTGGACCACCAGCGCCTCGGCGTCCGAGGGGTCGGCCTCGGTCCAGGCGATCGCCCACCGCTCCGCCGCCGCCGGGTCGGACCGGGCGAGCTGGGCCAGGGCGTGCAGCCGCGCCGCCGCGGTGGTGCGGCGCCAGTTCCGCGGCAGCTCGTCGAGCAGCCGGCTGGCGTGCGCGGGGCGGCCACGCTCGACCAGCTCCGCCGCCAGGAGGAGCTCGACGGGCCGCTGCCGCGCCTCTTCCTGGGAGAGCCGCGCCAGGGTCGCCAGCGCGAGGTCGAGCCGCCCCGCCGCCAACTGCTCGGCGGCCAGGTCCTCCAGCGCCGCGGTGAAGCCGACCCGCTGGGCCGCGGCGCTGCGCAGGTAGTCGGCCCGGGCGTCCGGATCGGAGTCGAGGGCGGCGGCCAGCCAGGCCGCCTCGGGCACGATGCGAGCCGCCTCGGGGAGGGTGGAGGTCTCCAGCCGCGGCTCGGCCAGCCGCGCGGGATCCTGGCTCGCCACCAGCAGGTCGCCGTAGGTGCCGATCGCCGGTCCCCGGGGGGCGGGCGCCCGCTCCCACGCCTCTTCGAACGCCCTCGCGTCGGCCACCCCGATGGTGGCCGCGAGCCAGGCGCTCAGCTCGCGCAGGAGCGGTCCCTCGCGATCCGGACGCCCCTCGAAGACCTGGCTGTGCTCCGAGCCGGTCGACGCGCACGCCACGGCCACGATGCGGGCCGGCTCCCCGGTCGCGTCGACCCGCAGGAAGACCCTCAGATCACGATCGGGAGCGATCGGCCGGCCGCGCGGATCGGGCCGCACGCCGCTGCGGAGCCACCGACTCCCGCCGAGCTCCTCCCCCGGCGTGCAGGCGCCGCGCCGCAGGTCGGCCTCGTCCTCGAGCGTCCAGGCCGGAGACCACTCCAGCGCGATCGCGCCCGAGTGCACGTCGCGCAACGCGGCGTAGCTGTGGAGCCGGAGGATCGCCTCCAGGTGCGCCGAGGCGTCGCGGTCGTCCGAAGCGACGACGCCGGCCAGGAGGTGCACCGCCACGGGCTCGGGGAGGGCCCGGGGCGTGCCGAGGTTGCGGCCCGACGGATACACTTCCAGGTGACGGGGCTCGCTGCCCTGTTGCTCCGGCCCCCGGGCCTTCGTCGCATAGGCGACGACGACCCCGATGGCCAACGCGAGGGCGCACCCGGTGAGGAACCCGATCAGCAGCCCAGGCTCCCGCTTCTTCGTCGGGTTGGCGGCGGGGGTCGTCGTCATGGGGCTGGTCGTGTTCTCCTCGCTGGCCCGTTCGCTGGCCGGCGACCTGCCCGACCTCGGGCCGATCCTGTTCGACTACACCTCGCCGGCGGAGTCTCGCCTGCTCGACGGCTCCGGCGCCGAGGTCACCCGGTTCCGGCTCATCGAGCCGATCGAAGCCGCCCCGAACGTGCCCCCCGCGCTGGTGGACGCCTTCCTGGCCGCTTCGTCGCCTTCATTCTACGAGGCTCGGGCCCGCGCGACGACGCCCCTGGTCGAAGCGGTGCAACACGGGGCCCGCGGAGAGGCCCCGACGGCTTCCCGGCTGTCGACCGAGTTGGCCCGCCTGCTGCTCGCGGACGAGCGACCCGGCATCCGCCGACGCATCCGGGAGGAGATCCTCGCGACCCGCCTGGACGCCGAGGCGACGACGGCCGAGCGGGTGACGGCCTGGCTGGAGTGGACGCCGCTGTGCGGGAGCCACCGAGGACTGCGGCGCGCGGCCGGCTGCCTGGGCGTTCCGGTGGCCGAGTGGAGCCCGGCCGAGGTCGCGACGGTCGCGGCGGCCGGGGTCGGCTGGCTGGACCTGCGGGACGACGGCGAGCTCTTGATCGCTCGACGCGACGCGATCGTCGACCTCCTCGTGGTGCGCGGCGACCTCGACCCCGAGGACGCGGCCGCGCTCGGGCCCCCGGCTCGGGGGCGCCCCGCCGACGGACCGGACGCCTGGACGCAGGTCGCGCTGGCGAGGGCGCGGGCCGCCGCGCGTCGGGTGGAGCCGGCGCCCGTCGTGGTCACCACCTGGCTGGACGCCGACCTGCAGGCTACGGCCGCGAGGGCGCTGGGCGACGCGTCGTGGGCGGCGGTCAACGTCCGCTCTGGCGGCGTGGCGGCCCTGGGGGGCGACGCGCTCACCGACGCCGGCGCCCTGACCCTCGCGAGCGACGCCGCCCGCCTGGCCGGCGGGACCTGGGCCGAGCCGGTGGTCCTGCGCAAGGTGGAGGTGGCCGGCCGCGAGGACCTCAGCCTGCGACGACTGCCGCCCCGGCCGCCCTCGGACGCCTGGGGCCGCTACGTCGCGGTGCACGCGCTCCCGCTGCGCTCGGGGGTCCGGCTGCTCGCGCGCGGGGACTGCGTCGCGGCGGTGCACCAGCAGATCGCGATCGCCGCGTGCGCCGACGACGGCCCCCCGACGTCGGCCCTGATCGAGATCGCGCAACGGCTGCCGCCGGCGGAGTTCACCCCGCCGGACGACGCCTTCGTGGACGAGCAGGGACGCTTGATGCGCCGGAGCCGGCGGTAGGGCCGGCCCCTCGTCGTTGACTAGTAGCTGGACCCGATGGCGGACTCGCCCGCCACGATGACCAGGAACTCGGCCCGGCGGTTCGGCGCCTCGGCCGAACGCTCGCCGTCACCCACCAGGGGGCGCTCCTCGCCGTAGGAGATCAGCTCGAGCTGAGCCGAGCTGACGCCCAACGCCGTCAGGTAGCCGCGAACCGCCTCCGCCCGCCGCTGGCCGAGCGCGAGGTTGTAGATGTCCGAGCCCCAGTGATCCGCGTGGCCCTCGACCCGCACGCGAACGTCCGGGTGCTTGACCAGGATGTCGGCGTTGGCGGCCAGGATCTCGCGGGACGGCTCGTCCAGCGTGCTGCTGTCGAAGTCGAAGTGCACCCGCTCGAAGTTGGAGCGGAGCAGGTCGAGCTCCCGCCGGGTGATCGTGCTGTCGCCGACGAGCTCGTCGCCGGCGTCCGACGTCGCCCCTTCGGCGGCGATGTCACCGCTGGTCTTGGCGGCCGCGCCACGGTCCGGCGGGCAGCCGGTCGTCGCGAGAGCCATCATCATCATCGCGGCCGTAGCCACCATCCCCTTGAACATCTTCATCCCTGCCTCCGTCTGATCTGCGAGCGCTGCTGCTGCGTGGGGAACCCTCCAACAGTTTCTAGACAAGACGACACCGCGCAGCAAGCCGATCTTCAGGGGATTTTCGCCAATATTGGCGCGACGCACTCCTGCGCCTGTAATTGCGCAGATGGTTCAACCAATCTGGTAGACTTTCGCGCCCGGGCATGCAGTTCCACTTGAAGGCGCCCGGGATCCATCCGACCTTGTAAGCAACCCATGCCAGGTGATCGCCGTCCGGATGCCCGACCTCGCCTGAGTCGCAGGACCCTCCTGCGGCGGGGCGCGGCGATCGGCCTCGTCGGGGCGGCCACGGGGGCGACGGTCGTGGGGATCGGACACGTCGGCCAGTACGCCGAAGCCGAGCCGGCGTGCGAGCTGCTGTCGCTGTCGCGCCGGGAGTACAACATCGTCGCGGCGCTGGCCGACTCCCTGTTCCCTCCCGGCAACTCGATCGGGCTGTCCGGCCGCGAGGCCCGGGTGCCCGAGTACATCGACCGCATGCTCGCGGGGATGCGGCCGGACAAGGCCACCGAGTTCCGCACGATGCTGGCGCTGTTCGAGCACGGCACCACCGCGTTCGGCCTGCGGGTCCGTCGGTTCACCGACCTGCCGCAGAAGGCGCGCGAGCGCTACCTGCGTCGATGGGAGCGAGCCCGTGTCTACTCCCGGCGCATGCTCGCGGCCGGCCTCAAGACCATGCTCGGCATCGGCTACTTCGCCTACCCCGCCGTCCAGGAACGGCTGGGCGTGGACCGCACCTGCGCCACCCCGGCTGACGCCGCGGAGCGCCCCGAATGGAGCCGCTCGTGATCATCGGACCCGACCAGGCCCGCGGGGGACGCATCGACTGCGACGTGGTCGTCGTGGGATCCGGAGCCGGCGGGGCCGCGGCCGCCTGGCAGCTGAGCCGGGCCGGGCTGCACGTCATCTGCCTCGAGGCAGGCGGCCACTACACCGAAGAGCACTTCTCCCAGGACTTCGGGGTCGCGGCCCGCCAGCTGTACGAGGACGACGGGCAGCGGGTGATGATGGGCAACCTGTTCGTGCCCCTGCCGGCCGGGCGGTGCCTCGGCGGCTCGACGGTGATCAACTCGGGCATCTGCTTCAACATCCCGACCTGGCGCTTCGACGAGTGGGACCAGCAGTACGGGCTCGACTTCGAGTACTCCGCTCTCGCCCCCCACATCCGCACGACGGAGCAGACGATCGGCGTGGAGCCCTCGCGGCGGGAGGTCTGGGGGGGCAACAACGCGTTCGCGTTCGAGGGGATGAGCAGCCTGGGCTGGTCCGGCGGCCCCATGCCGCGCAACGCCCCCGGCTGCGTCGGCTGCGGCTCCTGCAACACCGGCTGCCCCAGCGGGGGCAAGCTGTCGGTCGCCAAGACGTTCATCCCCGCGAGCGAGCAGACCGGCGCGACGTACTACACCTTCGCCCGGGCCCGCGGCTTCGTGCGGCGGGGCGACCGGATCGACGGCGTCGTCGCCGACCTGCTCGATCCGCGGACCGACCAGCCGGCCGCCCGGCTCGAGGTCCGCGCCCGCGCCGTCATCCTGTCGGCGGGCGCCATCCGCACCCCCGAGCTGCTGATCCGCAACGGCCTGGGCAACGAGCACGTCGGCCGACACCTGCACGTGCACACCGCCACCGGCGTGATCGGCCTGACCGACCGCGACATCAAGGGCTGGCGGGGCATCCCCCAGGGGCTGTACAGCGACGAGTTCCACCGCGAAGACCGCATGCTCCTGGAGACCTTCTGGGCGACTCCGGAGGTCTACTGGCTCTACTTCCCGCTCGGCTTCGAGGGCACCAGCAAGATGCTCGACTACCGGGGCATGGTCGCCCTCGGAGGCACGATCTCGGACACGTCGGAAGGCACGGTCAAGCCGCTGAGCAAGCCGGGCAAGGTCCGCATCAGCTACTCGGTCAACGAGGAGGACAAGGCCCGCCTCATCCGGCTGCAGCGCCGGGTCTGCGAGCTGCTGCTCGAAGCGGGGGCGAACGAGCTGCACACCGGGGTGTACGGAGTGCCACCGATCCACTCCATGGCCGACGTCGACACCTGGCTCGACCCGGACACGATCCGCACCAAGCAGATGCAGGCGGTCTACGCGAGCCACCCCCAGGGGACCTGCCGCATGGGGGTCGACCCGGCGGTCAGCGCGGTCGACTGCGAGGGGAGGGTGTACGGGGCCGAGGGGCTGTACGTGATGGACGCGTCGGTGTTCCCCGACGTGCTGGGGGTCAACCCGCAGGTGACCATCATGAGCCTGTCGCTGATGATGGCGGACAAGCTGGCGCAGCGCCTGGCGTAGGGGGCACGGGACCGGGGACAGGGTGACACCCCGCTACAGGTTGATGTCGCCCAGCTCGATGGGGATCGGCTCCGACCGGATCATGATGCACGCGGAGTCCGGCACGCCGTTGTCGTTGCTGTCGACGTCCGGCTCGATGCTGTCGATGATCGTGCGCCACAAGCCCCCCAGCTCCGCGGTGCGCAGCAGCCAGCGGGTGCCGATGACGCCTGCGAGCCCCACCTGCTCGATGACGAGGCGCCCGTCCGACCAGGTGTACCAGCCCGTCATCACCGCATCCTCCAGGTACAGCACGGCGACCTGGTTGCCCGCCCAGATGGGCAGGAAGACCCCCGAGCGGGTCCCCTGGAACCAGCCGTCCTCCTCCAGGACGACGTCGGTGAAGGCGCCGATGTAGCCGAAGTCCCGGCGCAGGTAGTACGCCTGCTCCTGGGAGGCGTCGAACCGGCCGGGGGCGAAGAACAGGTCGACGGTCGGTCGTCCGTCCTCGCTGTCGTCCTTCGGCACCGCCTGGAGCACCCACGCCGGACGTACGGGCTGGTCGAACGCGTCTTCCAGCGCCCCCGCGTCACCGTGCCCGCCGCCGAGGTTGATCACGTCGAGGTCGTGGCTCATGTCGAACGCGTCACCCAGAGGCTCGTCGGTGCCGAACCAGGCCTCGACCGACTCGTCGGGGCCGCCGCTGTGGCGGAAGGACATGTAGTAGTCCCGGTCCCGACGCAGCGACGGGGCATACCGCACCCCCGCGCCGTCGAAGTCGAGCACGAAGTCCGAGACCCCTTCGCCCAGGCCGTCGAGGTCGACCACGGTGAGGTCGCCGGGTCCCCCGCGCTCATGGCGGTTGAGCGGCCGATTGAACAGGAAGTACGGCTCCACCTCGTGCCCGAGGCCGAGCCCACCATCGATCGGATAGTGATCCACCACCTCCAGGTTGGAGCCGGCGGACTCCTCGAGCATCAGGTCGTACTCGTCCTGCAGGGAGGGCAGTTCAGAGGTGCACGCGGCCGCGAAGACGGCGAAGGCGAGGGGTGGAAGCAGCGAAAATCGGCCCACATATCAACGGTACCCCGCCTGAGCATGATCGTTGTCATGTTTCTTGGCGAGCGGGTGAGATTGTCGCTGTGGGGGCCGCCCGAGCCGATGTCAGCGCCACGACGAGCCCGTCCCGTGGCAGGATGCCGTCGCTCACGCGCGCGAGCGTGTTGATCTGGAACGCACCCTGGGGACCCCATGCACGACAAAGCTTCCGCCCTCGCCCTCGACAACGCCTACAAGTGGGAGGCCGAGCGCGCCAACGACCTGTGGCTGACGCAGCCGCTGGGGGGCGGCGAAATCAAGACCTTCACGTGGGGTGAGGCGATGGCCGAGGCCCGCAAGATGGCCGGCCACCTCCAGAGCCTCGACCTGCCGGCGGGCTCGCACATCGCGATCTTCAGCAAGAACACGGCCTGGTGGATCATCGCCGACCTGGCCATCTGGATGGCCGGCCACACGTCCATCCCGGTGTTCCCGACCCTGACGTCGGACACCGTCCGGTACACGCTGGAGCACAGCGAGACCAAGCTGCTCTTCGTCGGCAAGCTCGACGTCTGGGACGAGGCCAAGGCCGGCGTGCCCGAGGGGCTCGACTGCATCGCCATGCCGCTCAGCCCGAAGACCGACTACCCCCAGTGGGACGACCTGGTCGGGGCCGCGACGCCGATGGAGGGGACCACCGAGCGCACCCACGAGGAGACGGCGACCATC
>CAYQEG010000139.1:20423-22071 GCA_964416435.1 uncultured Rickettsiales bacterium | reverse complement strand
CCTGCGCTCGGCCTGGCGGCCCGCGCGGCCCGCGAGGCGATCGCCCAGGCCGGGCTCGGCCCCGCGGACCTGGAGCGGGCGGCGCTCGTGCTCGGCACCAGCGCGGGCGCGGCCAACCGATACGCAGGCTATCGAGCCGCCCCCCCCGCGCCCGGCCCCGCGGCCCGGGCGGCGCTCCGGCGCACGATCCTGTGCGAGCAGGCGTCCCTCCTGGCGGAGGCGCTGGGGGTGGCGGGGCCGCGGCTGGTGGTCTCGCCGGCCTGCGCGTCGGGCACCCACGCCGTCGGCCTGGCGCGGGACCTGCTCGCCGAGGGCGCCGTCGACGTGGTGCTCGCCGTGGGCACGGACGCGCTGGTGGACATGAGCTTCGAGGGCTTCGGCGCGCTCGGCGCCGCGGGGGACGAGCCGTGTGCTCCGTTCTCCCAGCCCGAGGGGGTGACCCTCGGCGAGGGGGCCGGCTGCCTGGTCCTGGAGCGCGAGGACGGAGCCCGGGCGCGCGGCGCTGCGCGCCTGGCCGAGGTGGCCGGCTTCGGGGGGAGCTCGGACGCGTGGCACGAGGCCGCGCCGGACCCCAGCGGCGACGGCATCGCCCGCGCCCTGCGGGCCGCGCTGGCCGACGCGCGGCTCGTCGCCGAGGACGTCGACTACGTCAACGCGCACGGCACCGGCACCGGCTCGGGCGATCTCGCCGAGGCGCTCGCGATCGAGCAGGTCTTCGCCCCCCAGCCCCCGGTCAGCTCGAGCAAGTCCCAGCTGGGCCACACCCTGGGCGGCGCCGGCGCCCTGGAGGCGTTGATCACGGTCCAGGCGCTGCTCCACCAGGCGCTGCCACCCACGGCCGGCTTTCGGGCACCCCGCCGGGTCGCCCCGGAGGACCCGGTCGGCGAAGGCGTGGCCCGTCCGGCGTCGTTGGCGGTCGCCATGAGCACGTCGTCGGCCTTCGGCGGCCTCAACGCGACCGTCGTGCTGCGCCGCCCCGCCGGGGGTCGGGCTGTCGTCTCGCCCGCCTCGGTGGGCATCGCGGGCGTGGGCCAGGTCCGGGCCGTCGGCGAGGACCGCCGGGTCGGCCCGGTGTCGTTCGACCCGATGATCGGCCGGACGAACGTGAGGCGGCTGGACGTCAGCAGCCGCCTGCTCCTCCAGGCCTGCTGCCAGGCGCTGCGGGACGCCGGGATCGCCGACCCTTCGGCCTTCGGCGACCGGATCGGCCTCGCGGTCGGGCTCGCCGACGGCCCCCAGGCCAGCGCGGATCGCTTCTACGCGTCGCGTCGGACCGGCGGCACGTTCGGCGTGTCGGCCACGGCGTTCGCCCGCATGGTCGCGAGCAGCCCCCCCGGCGCCGTCGCCCGCGCGCTTCAACTCCGAGGGCCCTGCACGGCGCTGGTCCCCGGGGACGGCGCGGCGCTGGTGGCGCTCGTCCAGGCCGCCTGGTGGATGCGGCGGACACGGCTGGAGGCGGCGCTCGCCGGGGGCGTCGACGAGGTCGGCATGGTGGACGAAGAGCGGGCCCGGCTCGGCTGCGACAGTCGGCCGACCGCCGAGGGCGCCGGGTGCGTCGTGCTCACCCCCGCCCACCAGAGCGACCGCGCCCTGGTCGGCGCGTCCCACGGGGGGCCGGCGGCGGCGGCGATCCAGCGGCTAGAGGCCC
>CAYQEG010000139.1:0-20413 GCA_964416435.1 uncultured Rickettsiales bacterium | reverse complement strand
GCGAGGTATCTTGACAGTGTCATTATGGCGCGGGCGGGCTCTCATGAGGCGGCGCCCCGCCGACCGCGGCGCCGGCGCCGTGGGCGGCGCGTCCCTCGGGGGGACGGCGGCGTCGGCGATCCAGCGGATCGAGGCCGCGCGGCCGGAGCTCGTCTGCGCGGTGGGCGGCCTGGAGGACGGGGCCGACGAAGCCAGCGACCGGCGCCTCCGGGAGGCGGTCGGCGCCGACGTCCCGATCCTGCGGTCCGCGCGCGACGCCCCGTTCGCCCGGTCGGCGTCCGGGATCCAGGCGGTGGGCGACGCGGTGCGTCACCTGCGGGCGGGGGAGGCGCGGCGCGCGCTGGTCGTCGCGGCGGCCCGCTCCTTCGGCGCCGCCGTCGTGCTCCTCGAGCGGAGGGACTGACATGGACGCTGCGCTGAAGGCCGTCATCGACGAACGCCGCGAGGTCCTCGACCGGCTCCGTCGGCTGCTCATCGACGAGCTGGGGGTCGACCGGGAGCCGGCCGAGCTGGACGCGGACGCGCCCCTGTTCTTCGCGGGGCTGGGGTTGGACTCGCTGGACGCCGTCGAGCTGGTCTACCTCGTCCAGGAGGCGTTCGAGCTGCCCCGCATGCCCGACCTCGACTCGGACGTCTCGACGATGCGGACCTTGAACTCGCTGGCGGACGAGCTGATCGCCTGGCGGCGGAGGAGCGCGTGATGTCGTTGCGCGCCGAGGTCGCCGTGCTCCGCCGCTCGGTCGCCCTGTCCGAGCGGACGGAGGTCACGCCCCTCCGGGTCGGGGGCGGCGGGGCGCCGGACCTCCTGGCCCGGCTCCTGCCCTGCCACCTCCCCGGTCGGGACCTGCAGTCCCGGCTGACGCTGCTGCTGGACGACGAGGCTCGGCCGATCGCCGACGTCACCGTGGTGCGGGACCGGGACTCGTTCGTCCTGCTGGTCGACGGCCCCCCCCCGCAGGACGTCGTCGCCCTGCTGGGGCCGATCCCCGCCGACGTGACCGTCACCCCCCTGCACGACAGCCACGCGCTGCTCGCCCTGGACGGCCCGTTTGCCTGGGAGCTGCTCGCCGCGTGGGATCGGCCCGGGGTCATCGGCCTGCCCTACCTGGCCAGCTATCGCCCCGAGCCAGTGACGCTGTGCCTGCGCTGCGGTCGCTGCGGGGAGTTCGGCTACGAGCTCCTCGTCTCCCGCGCTGAAGCGGCGGGGGTGCGCGATCGGCTCCTGGAGCTCGGCGCGCCGCTGGACATCGGGCTCGTCGGTCCGGCCGCCCGGGCCTACTGCGGACTGGAGAACCACTACTTCGATCCCCGCCGGGAGGGTCGGTCGGGCCTGACCGCCATCGAGCTGCAGCTCCAGTGGCGTCTGGACCGGCGGGCGGGCTTCCGCGGCGCCGACGCGCTGGCCCGGCAGCGGGAGCGGGGACCGGAGCGCCGGGTGGCCGGGGTCCGGTGCCCGGTCGAGCTGCCCGACGGGGCGCCGATCGAGTTCGAGGGCCGCCCGATCGGTCGCGTCCTCGCCGGGGCGACCTCCCTGCACGGACCGGGCTGGTTCGGCCTCGCCGCCCTGGGCACGGCCTGGTCGTACAGCGGCATCGATCGCTACAGCGCCCCGGGGCCCGATGGCGACGTCCCGGTCCGAACGGTCTCTCCCCCGTTCGTGGTCAACGAGAGCCTCCGGGTGGATCCCCGGAAGCACGACTACGAGACCTGGCGACGCGAGCGCGGTTGAGGCGTCAGCTCCGACGCCACCCCATGCCGACCATCAGCACGAACGGCAGCAGCGCGATGGCCAGCTGACCGGACCACCGCAGGGCGCGGGCCCGCCGCCACGAGCGACCCCAGGCGAGCCACGGCTCGACGCCGACCAGCGCGCCGGGCGCCTCCTCGCCGGCGCACGACGCGAGCGCGGCGATCATCACCTCGGAGGTGCCCGGGACCTCGGCGTAGCGCTCCAGGGCGACCAACAGGGGACCGATGGCGCGCCCGTCGGGGTGGCTGACGAGGTGGCTGGCGATGCGCAGGTCGGCGCTGCTGCCGTCGACCAGGAGCTCGAACAGCACCGGGTTGGAGGCGGGGGAGCGCTCCAGCAGCGCCTGGACCGCCTCCGCCGAGCGGCTGACGTCGAGGGAGTCCGCGTCGTGGGCGAGCGAGGCGGGGATCTCCGTCTCCCCCATCGGCACCAGGCGACCGATGGCGCCCAGGCGGCGCGTCTCTCGTTCGTGGCGCTGCTGAACGCGCAGGAGCAGCGCCTCGGTGGTGCCGGGCTGGCGCTGCGCGAGGCAGGCGATCGCCTGCAGGCTGTCGAAGCGGTCCTGCTCGTCGTCCCCCGCGAGCAGCTCGCCGAGCCAGGGGGCCGCGTCGGCGCCCAGGAACGTCGGGAGCAGCTGGATCGCGTAGCTCCGGGCCGCGCCGTCTTCGTAGGGGTGGTCGATGGCCGGCGCGGGGATCGCGTCGCAGGGGTGGTCGGGCTCGGGGAGCCGCCGCAGCTCGTCGGGGGGCAGCGCGCCGAGCTCGTCCGAGCGCTGCACCCGGGCCGTGAGCATCACCAGGCTTCGGCCCGACGCGTCGCCGTGCTGCTGGAGCACCGCGGCGGCGCGCAGCCGCAGGACCAGCGGCGCGTCGTGCTCCCTCATCATCCGGCGCAGCGCCGGCATGAGCGACGGCGGCTCCGGGCTGGAGCGCACCGCGAGCTCGAGGGCGCGCAGCCGGCTGCCGAACCACAGCCCGCGGGCCTCCATGCGCTGGACGAACAGGGCCGGGTCGGGGTTCTCCACCAGGCCGTCGTCGAGCGACACCGCGACCGGCTGGCCCGGCCGGTCGGGGATGATCACGACCAGGTCCTGGGCGGCGTCGATCCACCAGTCGACGCGCCACGCGAGCTCGACGTCGTCGGGGGCCCAGAACGCTCGCAGGGTGGGCTCGTCGAACAGCTCCCCCATGCTCAAGCGGGTGTGGATGCGGCCCGCCCCGTCGACGAGGACCAGCGCGTCTCCGCGCCCCCGGGCGAGGGCCGAGTCGACGGCGACGAAGCCGCGGCCACGGTCGCGCACGGCGATCTCGTCGGGCACCTGGGGGAGCACGCCCGACGCGAGGACGACGCCATCGTTGCGGGTGAGGGTGAAGGTGGCGTCGTCGCGAACCACGACCTCGGTCCGTCCGTCGGCCGATTTCGCAGTGCGTTCGTCTGCGACTGCCGACGGCCCGAAGGCGACGACCCACACGAAGGCGAGCGCGGCGGCAGCACGTACCACTCCAGAGATCGTGACATCCCCGGGCGGGATTTGTTCAGGTTTTCTTGGGTCAGCCGCCGGGCAGCGAGGTCGCCCCGGGGTCCGGGGAGGCCGCCGTGTCGTGCTCCGCCGGGGCCGGGAAGGGGGCTCCGTTGAGCGTGGCGTACTCCAGGCGGATGCGCCCGTCGCCGCCCGCGGCGCCCTGACCGTTGTTGGAGTTGGAGGAGGCGGTGCCCCCCTCGGCGGTGACCGCGGCCACCTGGGTGACCAGCGTGTCGGCGACGAGGTAGACCGCGCCGCCGGCCCCGCCGGCGTTGTTGCTCGGGTCTCCGCCGGGGCAGACGAACCCGCCCTGGCCATCGGACCGGATGTGGCCCGCGCTCAGCGTGAGGGTGGCGGCGCGGATGAAGATGATGCCGCCGCCGTAGCCGCCGTCCTGGATCGGCGCCGTCTGGGCGATGCAGCCGCCGCCGGCCCCGCCCATCATCATCTGGTCGAGCGCCGCGTCGCCGACGACGTCGCCGGAGACGCCGGAGATGGAGCCGCCGCCCTGGTTGCCGAACGGGCCCGCGTCGCGGGTGGCGTGGGCGCCGCCGCCGGAGTTGCCGTTGTACAGCGACGACAGTCCGTACGAGCCGCCGCCGCCGGAGTCGTTGGCGTCCGGGTCCCCCGCGGCGCCCGTGCCGGTGCGCCCCTCGCCGTCGTTGGTCCAGTCGCCGGGGCCGTTGATCAACCGCCCCGCCCCGCCCCGGTAGCCCCGCTCGCTCATCGAGATCGAGCCCTCCACGGTCAGCTCCCCGGAGGCCAGGAACGCCAGCAGGCCGCCCGTCGCGCCGTCCCAGCCGTCGGCCGTCAGCGTGCCGGTGATCGTGACGTCGCCCCACTGGGGGAGGCGCTGCAGGACCACCGCCTGGTCGGCGAAGGATCCGTCGCCGTACGTCCGGGTGGTCGCCTCGTCCAGGGTGAGCGTGGCGCCGTCCGGCACGTCCAGGATCTGGACGATCTCCCAGTTGCCCACGTCGTCGACGTCGCCGGGCGCGCCCTGCAGGTCGATCAGCAGGGCGAGGTCGAAGGCGGCGAAGCCGGCGGTGCTCGCCACGGTGAGCGACGAGGAGGCGGTCGGGTCCGCGGTGACCGCGGTGGAGACGCCGTCGGGGGCGCCGGTGCGGGCGCTGCCCAGCACGTCGGTGCTGAGGTTGCCGTCGGCGATGCTGACGTCGCCGTCGCGTCCGTCGCCGTAGAGGCAGACGGAGAAGCCGCCCTCCAGGTCGCCGTCGCCGCCGCAGTCCTGGTCCTGGCCGTCGCACAGCTCCGGGGCGCCGGGGTAGGTGGCGTCGTCCAGGTCGTCGCAGTCGTCGACCGCGGCGCTGCCGTCGCCGTCCACGTCGTCGTCGACGCAATCCGCCGCGCCGTCGCCGTCCAGGTCGTCGAAGCCGGGGTCGGGGACCGAGCCGTCGCAGTCGTTGTCGAGGCCGTCGCAGAGCTCCGGGGCGCCGGGGTAGACCGTCGCTTCACCGTCGTCGCAGTCGTCCCCGTCGGCGCTGTAGGCGTCGTTGTCGCCGTCGACGGTGCCGCCGTCGCAGATCAGGGAGCCGTCGCAGTCCTGGTCGACGGCGTCGCACAGCTCGTCGGCCCCGGGGAACACGGTCGCGTCGGTGTCGTCGCAGTCGTCCCCGCCGGTCGCCTCGTCGGACCAGTCGTCGCCGTCGACGTCGACGGTGCCGGCGTCGCACAGGGGGCTGCCGTCACAGTCCTGGTCGACGCCGTCGCCGCAGACCTCCTCCGCGCCGGGGTGGCTCAGCGCGTCGAGGTCGTCGCAGTCATCACTGGAGGCGACGTAGCCGGGGGGCTGGTCACAGGCCTCCTCCGTCAGGATCGCGTTGCCGCTGCCGTCACCGTCGAGGTCGGCGAACCACGGGGCTGCGTCGATGGCGTCCTCGTCCACCAGGCCGTTGCAGTTCTCGTCCACCTCGTCACACGTCTCCGTCGCGAACGGGTGCACCGAGTCGTCGCCGTCGTCGCAGTCGCCGGGGGTCGCGGACGTGTCCGCGGGGGCCTCACAGGCGATCTGCACGTCGGCCACGTCTCCCCAGCCGTCGCCGTCGACGTCGCCGTACCAGGGGGTGCCGCCCAGGGCCCCGGCGCCGTCGACCTGCCCGTCGCAGTCGTCGTCGACGTCGTTGCAGACCTCCACCGCGCCCGGGTGGACGGCGTCGTCGCCGTCGTCGCAATCCTCGCAGGCGGCCCAGTCGTCGCCGTCGCTGTCGACGTAGCCGACCGCGCCGTCACAGTTGTAGTCGGTGGGATCGGCGCAGTCGGACTCGTCCGCGCCGGGGTGGATCGCCGCGTCGTCGTCGGCGCAGTCGGTGTCGTTCTCGACGAAGCCGGGGGGCGCGTCGCACCCGGTGGTCGCGATGGACGGGTTGCCGAAGCCGTCGCCGTCGAAGTCACCGTAGAAGGTGGACGCGTCGACCGGGTCGTCGTCGAGGAGGCCGTCGCAGTCGTTGTCGATCCCGTCGCACAGCTCGTCGGCGTCGGGGTGGACCAGCGGGTCGTCGTCGTCGCAGTCGACCGCCGCTTCGTACCCGTCCCCGTCGCTGTCGGCGGCGCTGTCGTCGTCGTCGACCACGTCGTCGTCGTCGGGGGCCGAGTCGTCGTCGTCGGCCGAGTCGTCGTCGTCGGCCACGTCGTCGTCATCGACGGTGTCGTCGTCGTCGACGGTGTCGTCGTCGTCGACGGGGGCCGAGTCGTCGTCGTCGGTGGGGCAGCCGGTGAGGGCCAGGGCGAGGAGCAGGCAGAGCGCGGGTCGCATGACCCCAGCCTACGCCGGGCCACGGCCCGAGGCGGTCAGGGGCTGGTGACGACCGCCGCGACGGCGTAGCTGCCCATGCCGAACTCGCTCCAGAATCGACCGAAGCCGACGAAGTCCGTCTTGTCGGCCTTGCGCACCGCGAGCACCGCGACGGTGTAGACCCGCCCCGAGCCGGCGAGCACCCCGGCGGGCACCATCACGGAGTCCACGCCGTCGGACTCGCGCAGGTCCAGCAGCACCTCGGCGCCGTCCTCCGGGAGGCTGTCGTGGACGACGTCGCCGTTCTGGTCGAGGACCACGAGCGCGGCCCAGTCGAAGCCCTGTCCGCCCAGGTCATAGAAGCGCTCCACGCCGGGGGTGTGGCCCGCGACGTCCTCGATGATCGGCGGCGGGGGGGCCTCCATCGTCACCGAGTGCTCGTCGCCGTCGACCACCGCGTGCAGCGTGTAGCTGGCGCCCACCTGGTAGTGCAGCGCCGCGGCCGACGCCGGGTCGTAGGCGTACAGCCCGCTGCCCTCTTCGGCGAGGTCCACGGGGCTGGTCGCGTCGACGTCGATCCAGACCTGGGCGCCGTCGACCACGTTCTTCTCGAGGTCCGTCACGCTGAGCGGCACGGCCAGGAAGGCGACGGCGTCGACCGGGTCGGCGAGGTTCAGCTCGACCGGGATCTGCTCCGCGCCGATGACCAGCCCGTTGGCGGTGACCGGAGCGGCCGGGCCGATGCAGCCGGCGAGGGGGGACGCGACGGCCAGCGCGACGGCCGCCGCGAGGCGATGGATGGGAAGGGTGAGCTCCATGCCGGACTCCTTGCTTCGGGTCCCTCCCCACTCATGCTGGGGTCGGTCCGGACGACCGGCCACACCGTTTGTTGGCCCGCTATCCTCGGGGCGCCGTGAACAAGGGCCTGCCCCACGCCGACCCGTCCGATCCGAGGCTGCACCCCCTGGTGGTGGCCGCGCTGGACCGGTACGGGCTGGAGGACAGCTGGGAGAGCACGGTCACCGAGCTGGCCACGGGGGAGATGTCGGCCCGGTCGATGCGCTGCTGCGGCAGCGGCTGTCGGCCCTGCGTGCAGGAGCTGCTCCAGTGCACCGTCACCGTGCTCCGCGCCTACCACGACCCCGAGGAGGAGCGTCGGCTGATGCGCCCGCCCGGGGTGCGGGCTCGGCTCGCCTCCCTGGCGGGTCGCGCCGCGAAGAAGCTCCGCGGTTGATCGTCGTCGCTGAGGAGCGCGACTGGCTGTACCTGCGCAAGCCCGCGGGGCTGCACACCTTCGGCCGGGAGGCGCCGGGCCTGGCCGAGCAGTTGGCCGACGAGCGACCCGAGCAGCTGGCCGTCTCCTGGCCCGCCGGGTTCGCGGCCGGGGTCCTGCACCGCCTGGACGGCTGGACGTCGGGGCTGGTGGTCGCGGCGCGGTCGCTCGAGGCGCTCGAGGCGGGGCGCGCCGCCTTCACCTCGCACACCCTGCACAAGCGGTACCGCCTCCTGAGCGATCGGGACGTCCCGTGGGACGAGCACGTCGTCGAGCACGCCCTCGCCCACGACAAGCGTCGACGGCGCAAGATGGTGTGGCAGCGCGGCCCCAACACGCCGCACCGGGGCCGCTGGTACCCCGCGCACACCGAGCTGCGTCGGCTTGGGAAGCGGGGCCCGCATCACCTCTGGGAGGCGACGATCCGCACCGGCGTCATGCACCAGGTCCGCCTCCACGCCGCGTCGGTCGGCCTGCCGGTGCTCGGCGACCGGCTGTACGGCGGCGGCGGCGACGGTCGGTTCTTCCTCCACCACCGCACCATCGACGGCTGGCCGGGCGACGTGCCCTCCCTCGCCCTGCCCGACGACTGGCCGGGCGGGGCGGCATGACCGTGGACCTCGCCCCGATCGCGACGGACCACCCGCTCGGGGAGCGGGCCGTGCGCGCCGGGCCGGTGCGCGACGTGCTCGTGGCCGCGTGGTCCGCCATGAACCGGGACTGGCGGGCCGCCCGCGGGCTCCAGGGCAAGGCGCTGCGGGCCGCCCGACACCTCGGGAGCGCCGAGCGCCGCTTCGCCGGTGACCTCCTCACCTTCGTGGTCCGGCGTCGCCGCACCCTCGACGTGCTGCTCTCCGAGGCGGGCCTGCGGACGTCGGCGACGCGGGCCCAGCGCGACCTCGCGATGATCCTCGCCGCCGGCGTGATGCACGGCGGCGGCCGGCCCAAGGACGGTCCGGAGGTCGATTGGCCCGAGCTTCGCGACCCCCGGCACGCCCTCGAGGGGTGGGCCCGCCGCGTCGCTCCCGATGACGCGGAGCTGCTCGGCGTGCGGGCGTCGCTGCCCGACCACCTCGCCGTGGAGCTGGCCGGGCGGCCGGACGGCGCCGCCCTGGCGGCCGCGCTGAACGAACGGGCGCCGCTGAACCTGCGGGTCAACCGGACGCGCATGTCCCGCGACGAGGTGCTCGCCAAGCTGGTCGGCTCGACCGCCACCGAGCTCGCCGCCGACGGGCTGGTGCTCCCGGGGCGCGTCGACGTGTACGGGCTGCCGCCGGTGAGGGCGGGTGTGCTGGAGGTGCAGGACGAAGGCAGCCAGCTGGTCGCCGAGCTGTGCGCGCCGGAGCCGGGCTGGCGGGTCCTCGACCTGTGCGCCGGCGCCCTCGGCAAGTCGCTCGCCCTCGCGTCGCTGATGGAGGACGCCGGGGAGATCACGGCGTCCGATGTGCGCCACGAGGTGGTCCGCAAGGGGCTGAAGCGGGCCGCGAAGTGCGGCTTCCGGTCGATCCGGGCCGGCGCTCCCCAGGGCCGCTACGACCTGGTGCTCGTCGACGCCCCGTGCAGCGGCACCGGCGCCCTGCGGCGGCGCCCCTGGGGCAAGTGGTCGGTGACCGCCTCGGACGTCGCCAGCTTCCCCGCCATCCAGGCTGATCTGCTCCGGCAGGCCCTCACCCACCTCAAGCCGGGCGGCCGGCTCGTCTACGCTACGTGCTCGCTGCTGAGGTCCGAGAACGAGGCCGTGGTGTCGGACCTGCTCCGGGCCGCCCCCGGCCTCCGCCCGGTCCCGGTGGCGGACCTGCTCGGGACCGAGCGCGCGGAACGGATCGGCGCCGAGCGGGTCTTGAACCTGGAGCCCCACCGGCACGGGACCGATGGTTTCTTCGCCGCTGCCTTCACGCTGGAGAGCTGAATGAGACGCACGTTCGTGCTGCTGGTCGCGCTGACCGTCACCCTCGCCGCCTCGGCCCGGGCCGAAGAGCCGGCCCCGACGCCGGACCCGGTGCTCGACGCCTTGCAGGTCGAGCTCGACCGGGCGGTCGAGGCGCTCGAGCCGCTGGGCGAGCTCGCGCCCTACTACATCGCGCTGCAGGTCATCCAGGTCGACGCGGTGCAGATCGACGGTGAGGAGGGCGGCCTGCAGGGCTACCGCCCGTCGTCGTGGCGGATGGTGCACGCCGATGTCAGGGTGGGCAGCCCGGAGCTGGACTCCACTCATCACCTGCGCGACGTCGGCCTGGACGACGCCGAGCCCCCGGGGCGCGAGATCCTGCTCGCCGACGACCCGGCCCTCCTGCGGCGCACCATCTGGCGGGAGATCGAGTCCCGCTACCGCGTCGCGGTGGATCGCTGGCAGCGCGTGCAGTCGGACCAGCAGGTGCTGGTCCAGGAGGAGGCGACCTGGGACCTCGCGCCCGCCGAGCCGGTGGTGTCGGTCGGGCCGCGGGCCACGCTGGCCGACGTCGACCTCGCCGCCTGGGAGGACGCCGCCCGCCGCGCGTCGGCGGTGTTCGCGGACACCGACGTGACCCTGGACCCGGCCGTCAGCCTGGCGGGCGAGGCGGAGACGCGCTGGTTCGTGAGCACCGAAGGGCACCGCATCCGAGAGGGCGCCGGTCGCTTCCGGGCGTCGATCGCCGCGGACACGCTGGCGGAGGACGGCACCGACCTGTCGATCTACCGGGCCTGGGACGCGGCCGAGCCGGGCGGCCTGCCCGACGCGGACTTCCTGGTCGCGGAGGCGGCGGGGGTCGAGCAGCTGCTCCGGGAGCTGCAGTCGGCGCCCGAGCAGGGGCCCTACAACGGCCCGGCGCTGCTGTCGGGCCGGGCCGCGGCGGTCTTCTTCCACGAGATCTTCGGTCACCGGGTCGAGGGCCACCGGCTCAAGCGGGTCGACGACGCCCAGACGTTCGTGGGGCGGGTCGGTCAGCCGATCCTGCCGCCGTTCCTGTCCGTCGTGGACGACCCGACCCTGGCTCACTACGCCGGCGAGGATCTGCGTGGGGCCTACCAGTACGACGATCAGGGGGTGCCGACCGAGCCCGTGGTGCTCGTCCGGGACGGGGTGCTCGAGGGCTTCCTGGAGAGTCGGTCGCCGGTGCTCGCGACCCGGAGCAACGCCCACGGTCGGCGGCAGGCCGGGCACGACGTGGTGACCCGGCAGGGCAACCTGCTGGTGCAGGCGTCCGAGCAGGCGCCCGAGACGGAGCTTCGCGCTCGGCTCATCGCCGAGGCGGAGGCGGCGGGGCTGGAGTACGCGCTGCTGATCGACGACATCGACGGGGGCTTCACCTTCACCGATCGGGACATCCCCAACGCCTTCCAGATCGACGTCGTCCTCGCCCGCCGCCTCTACGTCGACGGCCGGCCCGACGAGCTCGTCCGCGGGATCGACCTGATCGGCACGCCGCTGCAGACGTTCGAGCGCATCGTCGCCGCCGGGGAGACCCCCGCGGTGTTCAACGGGACCTGCGGCGCCGAGTCCGGCTGGGTCCCCGTGGCGGCCGCCTCGCCGGCGCTCCTGGTCTCCCAGGTGGAGACGCAGCGCAAGCTCAAGGGGCAGACCCGCCCGCCGCTGACGCCGGCCCCGGACGGGTCGACGCCGCCCGCCTCCGCCGAGGGCTCCGACGCGCTCCTCGACAGCCTCGTCGCCGGCCTGCAGCGGGCCATGGACCGGGTCCGCCTGGAGGACGCCGAGGCGCCGTCGCGCGCGGCGGCGGCCGTCTTCGACGGGGACACCGCGACGGTGTACGGCGAGTGGGGGGCGCTGGGCCGAACCACCGGTCGGCCGGGGCGGCCGGGGCGGGTCGAGGTGATCGTGGGGGACCAGCACCTCAACAGCAGCCGGATCGACGGCGGCTCCGCGAGCCTCCCGTCCTCCGTGACCACGCCGCGGTTCGTGGCGGACGACGCCCACGCCGCGCTCGCCCGCGACCTGTGGCTGACGACGGACGACAGCTACAAGTCCGCGCTGGCCCGCCTGGCCGTCAAGTCGGCCGCCCGGCGTCAGATCGGCGGCGAGCCGCCGCCGCCGGACTGGACCGACGCCCCCGTGGTCGTGTCGATCGACCTGACCGAGCCGCCGGCCGTCGACCGGGAGGCGCTGGAGCGGATCGCGACCCTCGGCAGCGACACGCTGCGGCAGTCGCTGTGGATGCGCGCGGGGCAGGTGTACGCGTCGGAGACCCAGGGCCGCACCTACATCGCGGACACCGACGGCATGCGGATCGTGCAGCAGGAGGGCTACGCGGCCGTCTACGCGTACGCCGACGTGCTTCGAGACGACGGGGTGCGCCTCTTCGACCGGCTCTCCTGGGTCGCCCGATCCAGCGCCGACCTGCCGTCGGCCGAGGAGATCGCCGCGGCGGTGGCGCAGATGGCGGACACGCTCAACCGGCGGGCCGTCGCCCCCGGCATCGGCTACTACGAGGGCCCGGTCATCTTCGAAGGCGAAGCGGCCGCCGACCTCTTCCGCTACCTGCTGCCCCCGGAGGTGCGGGGCACACCCCCGACCCCCGAGGCGGGCCGGACCTACACCCAGCAGACCCGGGGCGGGCCGCGGCTCGGCCGACGGGTCCTCCCCGACGGCTGGTCGATGATCGACGACCCGACCTCGGCCCCCGACGGGATGGCCGGGGGCTACGTCTACGACCGCGAGGGGGTCGCCGGTCGCGAGGTCAAGCTCGTGGACGACGGCTACGTGCGCGACCTGCTCATGACCCGGGTGCCCCGCCGGGACCGGGTCGGCAGCAACGGCCACGCCCGGGGCGGCATCCAGACCGAGTGGACGTCACGGCTGTCGAGCTGGACGGTGAAGCCGGACCGGATGCTCCCGGCGCGGCGCTTCGACCGCACCGTGCAGCAGCTGCGGCGGGCGGCGGACCAGCCCGCGGTGCTGGTGGTGCGCCGGATGGAGCAGGGCTGGGAGGGGGACCTGCCGATGCCGACGGACGCCGTGTGGCGCTTCCCCGACGGCTCGGAGCAGCCGGTGCTCACGATCGAGTTCCAGGGCGTCGACCGGCGCACGCTCCGCGGGATCGTGGCTGCGTCCGGGGGCATGCAGGTGATGCCGTACCTGGCCCCGTTCAGCACGTGGAGCCGGGCGCCCACCACCGCCGGCCTCCCGATGGTCGTGACCGCGCCGCAGCAGATCGTCGTGGCGGAGATGGAGGCCGTGTTCCCGGGCACCGGGGAGAAGCGGCCGGTCTACCCGATGCCGATGCTCCTGATGCCGTCGAAGTAGCCGGAGGTCGGTTGGTAATCCTCCTGTCGCGATTGTCCGGTACCCTCCCAAGGTCGGTGGCTTGGACCTGCGCCGCGGTCGGGAGGAGCGAACAATGACCAGGAGCCCGCTCGAGGTGCGACCGACCGCGTCGATCGCCGAGTGCGCCGCCCTGTTCGCCGAGACCAACGATGCCTGGCTCTACGTCCGCTCCGACAAGGGCTCCATCGCGCTCCGCCTGAGCGCGCGGGCCGTCGCGGCCGCCATCGCCCGGGGGCGCGGGGACGAGCCGGTGGCGCACCTGGTGAGCGGCCAGTCCCAGGAGATGATGCGGCCGTCCCGCCGGGGCCTGACGCCGTCGAGCGACGCGGTCCGGACCCCGTCCCACATGGTCTGGCTGCCCCCGGACGGCGTCTTGCGGATCGTCGTCCAGCAGGGGGCCGACGTCTCGCTGCAGGACATCCAGGAGACGTTCGCCGCGGCCGCGTCCCTCATCGAGCGGAACGACGGCGGCGGGATCATCGTGGACCTCCGCGGGCTGCGCAGCCTCGACCGCGAGGTGAGGGACTACCTCCGCAGCCGCGACGGCGGCGTCGGGGTGGGGCTGATCGTGCACTCGCCGCTCAGCCGCTGGATCGCCAACTTCTTCATGGGCCTCAGGCGAGGGCCGAACACCCCGGTCCGGATGTTCCCCGACGAGGCCTCCGCGGCCGCCTGGCTGCGCGACCTCCGAGCGCAACGGGGTGCCCGGAGCGACACCGCCTAATCAGCGAGGATCTCCTCGTTCGCCGCGGCCCAGTCCGCCAACTCCTGCAGGTCGTCCGCCGTCTCGTCGTCGTCTGCGAGCAGGCTCCACGGCAGCGCGCCGGCGTAGCCCAGGTCGCGGGCCAGGTCGAGCGTCGCGGTCAGGTCGTGGGCGGTCGAACACTCCCCCAGGAGGATCGGCGCGCCGCCGGGCATCGTGTCCGCCGAGGGCAGGGGGAAGGTGCCGTAGTAGTGGACCTGGAAGAAGTCGAACGGCACCGTCAGCCAGTGCAAGCCAAGCCAGGCAGCGTTGGCCGAGCCGAGCGTGACCGGCTGGTCCGCCCGGTCGTGGGTGAGGTCGACCAGCCCGCTGACGAACCCGACCATCTCGCTCGCGTCGAGCTGGGCGTCGAAGCCGGCGCCCCCCGCGAACGCCCACTCCGGCTCGTTCACGAGGTCCCACGCGAAGATCCGGGGGTCGTCCCCGTAGCGGTCCAGCAGCGGGACCATCACGTCGTCGACGAACGCTTCGTTCCACGCCGGGTCCGTCGCGACCGCTGACCGGCCGCCGAGCTGGACCCCGTCGACGAGCTCCGGCGGCGCGAACCACAGGTAGTCCAGCACCACCGGGAGCAGCCACGCGCCCTGGTCTTCGGCGATGTCCAGGGCGTCGTCGAGGTCGTCGAAGAAGGCGTCCTGCAGCCCCACCGGTCGCCCGTCGTCGTCGTACTCCACCCCCGCCCGGCCGTCCGCGAGCACGAACCAGCGGACCAGCGGCGCCCGCAGCGCCACGGAGTCGCCGATCGCCGCGGCGACCTCCTGCGGCGCGGTCTCCACCCCGTCGTGGCCCCAGGCGTTGCCGCCGAAGTCGTGGCCGTAGCCCAGCCAGGGCAGGTTCAGCCCGAGCACGAAGCCGTCGTCGAAGCTCAGGGTGCGCTCGGCCGGCGCCTCGTCGGGCGGTTCGACGCACCCGGGGAGGAGCAGGACGCCGCACAGGAAGACCAGGCTGGACCGCATCGCACCCATCGTAGTGTGCTAAGCGGCTGCTCGTGCCGCCCGTCGTGCCCCTCATCGCCGTCGCCCCCGCCGGTCTGGACCTCGCCGTCGCGGCCGAGATCCGGGCGCTCGGAGGGGGCGTCGGCCACACGAAGGTGCTGCGCGGCGGACGGGTCGCCTTCGACGGTCCCCCCGACGCGGTCCTCCGGGCCAACCTCCAGCTGTCGATGGCCGAACGGGTGCTGCTCCCGGTCGGCTCGGGGCGGGCCCGCGGCTTCGACCAGCTGCTGGCGCTCGCCGCCGAGGTCCCCTGGGAGCGCTACGTCGCGCCGGGCATGCAGGTGAAGAGCGTCGTCCGGAGCCGGGGCTGCCGGCTGCACCACACCGGCGCCGTGGCTGACGTGATCACCCGGGCGGTCCAGTCGCGGGGCCTGCTCCTCCCCCGGGGGGACGGCGCGGGCAAGGTCACCATCGACGCGCGCGGCACGGGGGACGAGTGGACGCTGTGCGTCGACAGCACCGGGCCGGGCCTGGCGCGGCGCGGCTACCGCAAGGCGACGGCCAAGGCGCCGCTCCCCGAGCACCTGGCCGCGGCCATCCTGCACCTCGCCGGGTGGGAGGCGGACGTGCCTCTGCTCGATCCGGCCTGCGGCGCCGGCACGCTCGCGATCGAGGCGGCTCGCCGGGCCCAGGGTCGAGCCCCCGGCCTGGATCGCGGCTTCGCGTTCGAGCGGTGGCCCGACCACGACGCGACGCGGTGGGCCGCCCTCCGAGAGGCCGCGCGGGAGCGGCTCGATCCCGACGCCGGCGGCCTGAGCCTGCAGGCGTGCGACCGTCGCCGGGGCGCCGTGGAGGCGGCCCGCTCCAACAGCGAGCGGGCGGGCACCGCGGCGGTCTTGAAGATCAGCCGCCGGACGATCGAGCGCACCCCCCCGGAGCCGGGGCCGGGGCTGGTCGTCTTCAACCCGCCCTACGGACAGCGGACGGACCCCGTCGACCTCGCCGGTTGGCGTCGGGCGCTGGACGAGGCCCGCCCCGACTGGGACGTCGTGTTCGTCGCGCCGAAGGCGGTGGCCGAGGGGTTCGGAGTGCAGCCAAGGCCCCTCGGGAAGCTGTCCGTCGGCGGCGTGCGGGTCGCCGTCTGGCGGCGCCAGGGGTGAGCTGGGACCGGGCGTTCTGACGCGACCCGCTTGACTCGCGCGGCCCCCCAAATAGGGTGCCGGCCATGTTGAATCGCGCACGCCTGACCACGATCCTCGCCGTCGGCCTCCTCCTGGCCTTCGCGGCCCCCCTCGGCTGCGGCGGAGAGAGCTCCACCTCGACCACCACGACGGCCACGCCGCCGGAGACCCGGAGCGGCCGGGAGGGGAAGGCCGAAGAGACCGGGCCCGAAGAGCCGCTGCGCTTCGACGTCGCCCCCCTGACCGGCGACGACAAGCTCGACGTCAAGGTGAAGGTGACCGACTCGGCGGGCAAGCAGGTCAAGCTGAACAAGCTGTTGCGCGACCCGTCGGTGCTCTTCTTCACGAGCGCGAAGCACAAGGACAAGCAGACCCGCGCGTCGACCCGGATGGGGCTGCGGCCGCTGGCTCGCTCCGCCGCGCCGGCCGGCTTCCGCGTGCTCGTCCTGTTCCAGAAGGGCACGTCGGCCGAAGACGCGGAGGAGTTCCTGCGCAAGCGCCGCATCCCGGGCACCGTGCACTGGGCGCTGGACCACGACGGCGCGTTCGAGGCGGACAGCGGCTGGGCCCCGAGGACCGCGGCGCTGACCGACACCAAGGGCACCGTCGGGGTGCTGTTCCCCGCCACCAACGAGTGGGACGCCCGGATCAGCAGCGTGCCGACGCTGACCTCCGACGTCCTCTTCCGCGCCTGGCAGATGCCCGACGTCGGCCCCGAGGTGGACGACGCCACCCGGCAGGCGGCCGTCGACGTCGTCATCGCGACCCTCTCCGGCGCGGACGCCAACGTCAGCGCGGCGGACCTCGGCGACAAGATCGACAACCCCGTCTGGGTCAGCCTGTTCCGGCCCGGCTCCACGAAGCGGCTGCGCGGGGTCTCCGTCTCCGGCGAGCTCGGCGCCGCCCTGGTCGCCGCGACCACCGAGGCGCTCGGCTCCGCCGGTGACGACAAGGCCGAGTGGGCGGAGGACGCCGCCAACATCCGCGTGCAGATCGACATGACCGGCGAGGTCGGCCCGGTCGTGACGACCGGCAAGCGGGCGCTCTGGTACCTCGTCGAGCCGGGGGTGCACGGCGTCGTCGTGCGCAACTCCGACCAGGACGGGATCGTGCTGCCGTCCGAGCCGGTGTCCCAGGGGTGGTTGACCCCCCGGGTCCGGAACCGCGAGAAGAAGCACCCCAAGATGCTCGACGAGGCCTGCAAGCGGGCCGGGCTGGGGCGGGGCTGCTGGCAGAAGGGCGACGTGGAGCTGCTCCGCTTCCGGTCGACGTCCTTCGGCACCGTCGACGGGAGCGGCGAGGCCGTGGCGCTGTTCCGCGGCAACGTGCTCGCCGACCAGGAGCCGGACGAGGAGCAGGTGCTCACCTCGATCAAGGTCGGTGGGCTCTGGCTCGTCAACACGGTCAAGGACGACGGCAAGTTCGACTACGAGTACTACCCGAACAAGGACCAGGGCAGCCGCGGCTACAACATCGTGCGCCACGCCGGCTCGGTCTACGGCCTGTTCGAGATGTGGGAGCTCGCCGGCCACGAAGCCGCGCTGAACGAGGACCGCGACCGGTACATCGACGCCGCCGCCCGCTCCATCGGGTACGTCTACGACGGCATCAAGCCGCCCAAGAACGCCCGCGAGCCGAACCGGCGGTGCCTGCTCGACGACCGGGGTCGCTGCGACAGCGGCTCCGCCGCGCTGACCCTGCTGACGTTCCTCGTGCGGCCCGAGCCGGCCGAGGTGCCCGCCGAGCATCGCGCCGCCATCTACCGGGACGGCGACGAGGCCCTGATGGAGGGGCTGGGGCTGACCCTGCTCGACATGATCGACGACCGGGGCCAGGTGTGGCGCAAGTACAGCGAGGCGATGAGCCAGGAGCGGGTCAAGAAGGAGCCGCTGTACTACCCCGGGGAATCGATGCTCGCGCTCGTGCGTTTCTATGAGAAGACCGGGGACGAGCGATGGCTGGATGGAGCTCGGAGGATCGCCGAGCGGCAGATGGGCTGGTACGAGCGAGAGCGCTTCAACAACCCGGATCACTGGGTGATGCAGGGCCTCTACCGCCTGTGGCTGATCGACAAGGACGACCGCTACGCGCGCAACTCGTACGCGATGGGGCGGCACTACGCCTCGGAGCAGTACGGGACGCCGGAGCACTACGGCCCGGTCTGGACGCCGTGGCCGGACTACCTGGGCGCCTACCGCCGGACCAACGACACGCCGCGCACGACGCGGGCGGGCAGCCGGAGCGAGGCGCTCCGCGCCGTGACGGAGTTGGCGTGGGCCCGGGGCGACGACGCGACGATCTTCGAGGAGGCGCTGCTCGGAGCGGCGCGGCACCTGATGGAGCAGCAGTACACCGAGCGGAACGGCTACTGGATCCCCGACCTGAAGCGGGTGCACGGCGCCTACCCGATGGGCGTGGTCGACAACCACGTGCGGATCGACAACAACCAGCACGCGCTGGTCGGCATGGTCGGGGCGCTCGAGGTGATCCGGAAGCGGGCCGGGAAGTAGGAGTGATGCGCGCCGCGGCGGTCGCCGCGCTCCTGCTCGGCGTCGCCGGGCTGCTCGCGCCGACGAACGCCCGGGCCGACGAGGCGTTGGCCGACCTGGTCGAGCGGGTCGCCCCCTCGGTCGTCAACATCCACACCTCCGGCACGACGCAGCAGCGCTCGTCCTACGGCGTGTTCGGGCCGCGTCACTGGGAGTCGCTGGGCTCCGGCTTCGTGGTCGACCAGGGGCTCGTCATCACCAACGCCCACGTCGCGGCCCCCGCCTCGGAGATCCTGGTGATGGACCACGAGGGTCGGGTGTTCGACGCGGAGGTCGTCGGGCTCGATCACGGCATCGACCTCGCGGTGCTCAACGTCATCGGCCTGGACCTGCCGCCGGCGGAGCTGGGGAGCTCGACCGGCGCCCGCGTCGGCGAGGACGTGTTCGCGGTCGGCAACCCCTACGGTCACGGCCACACGGTGACCCGGGGGATCCTGTCGGCCCGGGCCCGGGAGCTCGGGCGGGACGAGTTCGACGTCTTCCTGCAGACCGACGCCGCGATCCACCCCGGCAGCTCGGGGGGCCCCCTGTTCGACAGCGACGGCCGCGTCATCGGCGTCAACACCTTCGTCGACGGGCGGAGCGAGGCGCTGGGCTTCGCGATGCCGGTGGAGCTGGTCATCGGGGCGCTGCCGGCGCTGCGCAGCGGCGACGTCGTGGCGCCCGGCTGGCCGGGGCTGCGGCTGGAGGAGATCCGGGGCGGCGGACTGGAGGTGGCGGCGGTCTACAAGGACAGCCCCGCGGACAAGGCCGGCCTGATGACCGGCGACCGGATCGTCTCGATCGACGGCCGGACCGTGCGCGGCCGAAGCGCCTGGGCCTCCACCTTCGGCGTCGCCTTCCCCGGGGAGGTGAAGACCCTCCTGGTGGAGCGGCGGGGCCAGGAGCTCGTCCGCAAGCTGACGCTGGAGGACCGCTCGGAGTGGGCCGACCGAGTCGCCGGGCGGGCCGTGCCCATCGAGGGGATGTACGTGTCGGTGCGCCGGCTCGCCCCCGACCAGGCGGAGCTGCTCGGCTTCGCCGGGGGGGTCCAGGTGGTGTCCGCCCAGCGGGGCGCGAAGTTCCGGCTCGGGGACGTGGTGCTCGAGGTGAACGGCGCGGCGATCAACTCGCCCAAGGAGATGGTCATCGCCTGTGACGGCGCCCTGGTGAAGCGCAGCCTGACCGCGATCGTCTACCGCGACGGGGTCGCCATCAAGATGCACCACCGCTGGTAGCGCCGCCGTCCGGCGGCAGCAGCAGGTCCTCCAGGAAGAACGCGGACAGCTCGGCCCGTCCGGCCAGCCCCGCCTTGCGGTAGACCGCCCGCGCCTGTTGGCGGGACGTGCGCTCGGACGTCGACCGGACCCCGGCCACCTCCTTGAGGCTCAGCCCCTTGAGGAGCAGCAGCGCGACCTCCCGCTCAGCGTCGGTCAGCTCCCACGCCCGCAGCTGTCGATCGATCGCCTCCCCCAGGCCGCGCAGCACGTGCTCCGCCTCGGCCCGCCACCGGATCGCCTCGTCATGCCAGCGGCCCGCGCTCGCCTCCGCCGCGTCCAGGGCCTCGGCGACGGCCCGACGCTCCACCGTCCAGCGTCGAAGGAACGCGACCGCCCCGACCAGGCAGAGGAGGGCGGCCAGCGCCTCGAAGGCGACGTGCGAGGGGCCGGCCCCGCCCCCCGCGTCCAGGGCGAGATCGCCGAGCACCAGCAGCCCGACGCCGCCCAGGAGGCCCGCGGCGGCGGCCGGTCGGGTCAGCCAGCCGCCGGACTCGTTGGCCGCGATGGGGGCGGGGGGGCCATGCGTCATGTGCCGGATGTCGCCTCGGGGGGGTCGGAGGCAGCCTCGGGACAGGAGACACGCCATGTTCGATCTGCCGCTGCATCCTGCCATCGTCCACCTCCCCCTGGGGCTGGCGTTCGTCATGCCCGTGGCCGCCTTGTTCCTGGTCCTCCGCGCCTCCGACGAGCGTCGCACGGCGTGCCTGGTGGTCGCGCTGCAGGCGGTGCTGGTGGTGGGAGCCCTCGCGTCCCTCCGGACGGGTGAGGGCGACGAGGAGCGGGTCGAACAGGTCGTGCCCGAGGCCGCCATCGAGGTCCACGAGGAGCGCGCCGAGCTCTTCTTGTGGCTCTCGGTGGCGGTGCTCGCGGGCTTCGTCGTGGCCGCCGCGGTGCGCGAACCGAAGGTGCGACAGGTCGCCGCCGGGGTCAGCCTCGCCGGCGCGCTGGCGGTGACCGGGGTCGGCGTGGCGGTCGGCCACGCGGGCGGTGAGCTGGTCTACACCCACGGCGCCGCGGCGGCGCACACAGAGGCGCCGTCAGCGACGGCGTCGCAGCGCACCCATCACGAAGAAGACGAGGACGACGACTAGCGGCGTCGGACCGCCGCCGGCGGTGGACGCGGCGCAGTCGCAGCCGCCCGCGCCGGTGTCGTCCGTGGCGTCGTCGTCGTC